>DATLZI010000256.1:0-3212 GCA_035574075.1 bacterium
TGGGCACGGTGGAGGCCCGGGCGACCAGCAAGCCGCAGCTGGCGGAGATGATGGTCGGCCGCCCGGTGCTCCTCGAGCTGGAGCACCCGCCCGTGACGCCGGGCGCGGTGCGCCTGGCGGCGGAGGATCTGTGGGTGGAGGGCCGCGGCCGGCCGGCGGTGCGCGGCGTGTCCCTGGAGGTGCGCGCCGGCGAGATCTACGGCATCGCCGGGGTGGAGGGGAACGGCCAGACGGAGCTGGTAGAGGCCCTGGTCGGCCTGCGGCCGATCAGCCGCGGGCGGCTGCGCATCGACGGCCGCGACGTGACGCGGGCCGGCGCGCGGGCCATCCGCCTGATGGGCGTGGCCCACATCCCCGAGGACCGCCACCGCCGCGGTCTGGCCCTGCCGCTCGCGGTGTGGGAGAACGCCATCCTCGGCCACCACTACCGCGACGCGTTCGGCCGCGGGCCGCTGCTCGACCGCCGGGCGGTCGAGGCCTTCGTGCAGGAGCGGGTGCGCGCCTACGACATCCGCGTCGCCGACCTCGACGCCCCGACCCTCGCCCTCTCGGGCGGCAACCAGCAGAAGGTCATCGTGGCCCGGGAGTTCAGCTTCGCGCCAAAGGTGCTCGTCGCCGCCCAGCCCACCCGCGGGCTGGACATCGGCGCCACGGAGTTCGTGCAGCGCCAGCTGCTCGCCGCGCGGGCCAGCGGCATGGCCGTGCTGCTCGTCTCGGCCACCTTGGAGGAGATCCTGGCGCTGGCCGACCGCATCGGGGTGATGTACGGCGGCGAGCTGGTCGCGGAGTTCCCGCGCGGCGCGGTGGGCGCCGCGGAGCTGGGCCTGGCGATGACCGGCGCCCGGGCCGGGGCGGGGCCGCGGTGAAAACGCGCCTGCTGCTCCTGCAGATCGCCGCCCCCGCGCTGGCCATCCTCTTCGGGATGGTGGTCTCCTCGATCATCATCCTGGCGATCGGGCGCGACCCGCTGGAGGTCTTCGGCGTGATGGTGCGCTTCAGCCTGGGGCGCACGGACAGCATCTTCAGCATCCTGTTCAAATCCACGCCGCTGATCCTGGCCGGCCTGGCCGTGGCGATGTCCTTCCGCGTCAACCTCTTCAACATCGGGGTGGAGGGCCAGTACTACATCGGCGCCTTCGCCGCGGCCTACGTCGGCTTCACCGTGCGGGGCCTGCCGGCGGCGGCGCACCTGCTGCTGGCCCTGCTGGCCGCCGTCGCCGGGGGGATGCTCTGGGGGCTGCTGCCCATCGCGCTGAAGCTGCGGCGCGGGGCGCACGAGGTCATCACGACGATCATGATGAACTACGTGGCCTCGGCGCTGCTGCTCTACCTGATCAACGATGTCTTCCGCGATCCCGCCCAGGCCGGCACGCCCCGGGTGCGCACCCCGGACGTCGCTCCCACCGCGCGCCTCCCATCCCTGGGCCCGCTCTTCGCGCCGTTCGGCCTCGCCGGCTCCGACGTGCAGAAGCTCAACGCCCTGCTGCTCCTGGGCGTCGCCCTCGCCGCCGTGCTGGCCTTCGTCCTCGGGCGGACGCGCTTCGGCTACGAGGTGCGCGCGGTGGCCGCCAACCCCGAGGCTGCGGAGGCGGCCGGCATCCCCAACGCCCGCATCCAGTTCTGGGTCTTCATGCTCAGCGCCGGGCTGGCCGGGCTGATCGGGCTCAACGACATCCTGGGCTTCTTCGGCTACCTGGACATCGACTTCCCCAAGGGGCTGGGGTTCCTCGGCATCTCCATCGCCCTGCTGGCCCGCAACAACCCGATCGGGGTGCTGCCCGCGGCGCTGCTGTTCGGCTTCCTGGACCGCGGGGCGCAGGGCGTGCAGTTCTTCGCCCGCATCCCCAAGGAGACGATCGTCATCATGCAGGCGATCATCATCCTGGCGATCGTCGTGGCCTACGAGCTGCTCACCCGCTACATCCGCGCGCAGCGCAAGCGCGAAGCGGAGGCCGCGGCGCCCGCGGCCCCGCGCGCCGCGGCGGGGGAGGCCGCGCCGTAGATGGAGCTGCCGTAGATGGAGCTGCTCACCTCGCTGCTCAGTCTGGCGCTCGTCGCCTCGGCGATCCGGGTGACGATGCCGATCCTCCTGGCCGCCCTCGGCGCGGTCTACGCCGAGCGCGGCGGCGTGGTGAACATCGGCCTGGAAGGGATCATGATCATGGGCACCTTCTTCGGCGCGGTGGGCAACCACGCCGTGGCCCAGGCCTTCCCCGGCCTCGTCGCCGCCGTGCCCGATCTCGCTCCCGCCGCCGGCGTGCTGGCGGCCATCGCCGCCGGGCTGGCCTTCGCCGTGATCCACGCCGTGGTCACCGTCACCTTCCGGGTGAACCAGATCATCAGCGGCGTGGCCCTCAACCTCCTCGCCGCGGGGCTGGCGCGCTTCCTGAACATCCTGCTGTTCACGCAGGCCACACAGTCGCCCGGCGTGCGCGGCTTCACGCCGATCGATCTCCCGCTGCTGCGGGAGGTGCCGGTGCTCGGCCCGCTCGTGCGCGGCATCTCCCCGATGATCCCGGTCGGCCTGGCCCTCGTCCTCCTCAGCCAGTGGGCGCTGCGGCGGACGCGCTTTGGGCTGCGCCTGCGCGCGGTGGGCGAGTATCCGCTGGCCGCGGACACGCTGGGCGTCCACGTGGCGCGGATGCGGTACGCCGGCGTGCTGCTGAGCGGGGCGCTGGGCGGGATGGCCGGCGCGTATCTGGCCATCGAGCAGGCGCACCTCTACTTCGAGGGGATGACCCAGGGCCGGGGGTTCATCGCCCTGGCGGCGATGATCTTCGGCAACTGGTGGCCGCTGGGCGCCCTCGGCGCCTCGGCGCTCTTCGGCTACTTCGACGCCCTGAGCCTGCGCGTCGTGCGGCTGCCGGTGCCCTACCAGTTCATCAATGTCCTGCCGCACATCGTGACCATCCTCGTCCTCGCCGGCTTCGTCCGCCGCGCCCAGATGCCCGCCTCCGACGGCGTGCCGTATGCCAAGGAAGAGGAATGACCGTCGTCGTGCTCGGCGGCGTGAACGTGGATCTGCTGGCCCGAGCGCAGGGCCCGCTGCGCCCGGCGGCGAGCACGCCGGGACGCGTCGCCATCACCGCCGGGGGCGCCGGCCGCAACGTCGCCGAGAACCTAGCCCGTCTGGGCGTGCCGACGGTGCTCATCGCGGCGGCCGGCGATGACGCGCTCACGGACGCCGTCCTGGCGCGCACCGCCGCGGCGGG
>DATLZI010000257.1:0-7760 GCA_035574075.1 bacterium
GCGGGTACGTCGCGTCCGTGGCGACGCGGATCGTCCGCCCGCCGAGATCCGGCACTGCCCCGGTCTGTGGCTGCGGTGCCTGCGGCTGCTGCGCCTGCTGGCGCTGGCAACCCACGACCGCGAGCGCCGCCACCACCAGGATGGCGACCACGAGCCAGGCCCGTCTCATCGGTTCGCTCCCCTCCTCGCCTTACTGTCGCAGCGGGATGGAGGGTACTTCTGCGACCCCCCGGCGACTCCTCTCCGGGGAGGTCCCCCCGCCGGGGGGCGAGAATACAGCGGCGTTTACTCCCCAAGGAGGTGAGAGTGTGCGCGTTCGCCTGCTCGTGCCGGCGGTGCTCATCGCCAGCCTGCTCGTCGCCCCGGCCGTGACCGTCGGCGCCCCGCGTACGTCGTGGGACGCCAAGGCCTGCGGCCGGGTGGGCGGCACGTTGGTTTTCGGCCAGGCGCAGGACGCCGTCTCGCTCGATCCCGGCGACATCGAGGACGGCTTCTCGGTGAACAACACCTCGAACATGTTCGATACGCTGGTGCGGTTCCGCGCGGACTCGACCCAGATCGAGCCCTCGCTGGCCGAATCCTGGAGCGTCACCCAGGACGGCCTGGTCTGGACCTTCCGTCTCCGCCGCGGCGTGAAGTTCCACGACGGCACGCCCTTCAACGCCGACGCCGTCGTCTTCACCTACGCCCGGCAGATCGACAAGAAACACCCCTACTTCCCGGGCAACGCCCCCTACGCCTCCTTCACCTATCAGAACGTGAAGAGCGTCACGGCGGTCGATCCCTACACCGTGCGCTTCACGCTGTCCGCGCCGTTCGCCCCGTTCCTCACGAACATGGCGATGTTCAGCACCTCCATCGTCAGCCCAACCGCGGTGAAGAAGTGGGGCAAGGACTTCTTCAAGCATCCCGTCGGGACGGGGCCCTTCAAGTTCGTGGAGTGGGTGCAGAAGGACCGCATCACGATGGAGGCCAACCGTGACTACTGGGCCGGGCGGCCCTGCGTGGACCGGCTGATCATCCGCGGCATCCCCGACAACACCGTGCGCCTGCTGGAGATGGAGCGCGGCGGGCTGCACCTCATGGACCAGGTCAACCCGCCGGACTACGAGCGCATCCGGCGGAACAACCGCCTGGTCCTCTTCACCGGCCCAGGGCTGAACACCGGCTACATCGCCTTGAACACCGAGCGCGAGCCGTTCAACGATGTGCGGGTGCGCCGGGCGGTGAACATGTCGGTGAACAAGCCGGCGCTGATCCGCGCCTTCTACGCCGGCGTCGGCCAGCCGGCGAAGAACCCGATGCCCCCCACGATCTGGGGGTACAACGACGCGGTGAAGCCCTACGAGTACAACCCCGAGCGGGCCAGGCAGCTGCTCGCCGAGGCCGGCTACCCCAACGGCATCACCACGGAGCTGTGGTGGCCCAACCGGGCCCGCCCCTACCTCACCCAGCCGCAGAAGATCGCCGAAGCGATCCAGCAGCAGCTGGCCAAGGGCGGCATCCGGGCCAAGCTCGTCACCTACGAGTGGGGCACCTACCTGGACAAACTGAGCAACGGCGAGCACCCGATGGCGATCATCGGCTGGATCGGCGACAATGGCGATCCGGACAACTTCCTCTACGTCCTGCTGGACAAGGACAACGCCGTGAAGGGCGACGCCAACAACTACGCCTTCTACAAGAGCGAGGCGGTGCACGATCTGCTCATCCGGGCGCAGCGCATCGGCGATCAGGCCGCGCGCGCCCGGCTGTACCGGCAGGCCCAGGAAATCATCGCCCGCGACGCGCCGTGGGTGCCGCTGGTCCACGCCGCGCGGGTCGGCGCCTACCGCCGGGAGGTGCAGAACTTCTACCTCCACCCGCTGCAGATCTGGTGGCTGCATCGCGTCTGGATCCAGCGCTAGCCGGAACCCGAGCGCGGCGGCGCGCGAGGCCGGAGGGCCTGGTGTCCTCCGGCCTCGCCGCTGCCGGGCCGAGGCGCTGACCGTGCCGTGAGCCGCTTCCTGCTCCGCCGCCTCCTCGAGCTGGTCCCTGTCTTCTTCGGCGTGATCCTCGTCGTCTTCGTCATCTCCCGGATGACGCCCGGCGATCCCGCGCGGATCATCCTCGGCGAGAAGGCCACCCCGGAGGCGCTGGCTCAGCTGCGCGTGGTCCTGGGGCTGGACCAGCCGCTGCCGGTGCAGTTCGCGCGCTACCTCGGGCGGGCGATGCGGGGCGACCTGGGCCGCTCCATTCAGAGCAACGAGCGGGTCATCGTCGACCTGGCTACCCGCTTCCCGGCCACGATCGAGCTCACCGCGGCGGCGATGCTCATCGCCACGGTCGTCGGCGTGCTCACCGGCGTGCTGGCCGCCGCCCGCCAGCACTCCTGGTTCGACGGCGCGAGCATGATCGTCGCTCTGGTCGGCTTCTCGATGCCCATCTTCTGGCTGGGGATCATGCTCATCTTGCTCTTCGCCTGGCAGCTGGGCTGGTTCCCGATCTCCGGCCGGCTGGACTACGCCGTCGAGCTGCGCCGGATCACGAACTTCTACGTGCTGGACGCGCTGCTTGCGCGCAACGGGGCGGCCTTCGGCGACGCCCTGCGCCACCTCGTCCTGCCGGCGGTGACGCTCTCCACCGTGCCGCTGGCGATCATCGCCCGGATGACGCGCAGCGCCCTGCTCGAGGTGCTGCGGCAGGATTACGTGCGCACCGCGCGGGCCAAGGGGCTCGCTGAGCGGCGGGTCGTGCTGGGCCACGCCCTGCGCAACGCCGGGATCCCCGTGATCACGGTGATCGGGCTGAACGTCGGCAGCCTGCTCGGCGGAGCGATCCTCACCGAGACGATCTTCGCCTGGCCGGGGGTGGGCCGGCTGGTCGTGGACGCGATCTTCGCTCGAGACTACCCGGTGGTCCAGGGGGCCGTCCTGGTCATCGCCGTGGTCTTCGTCCTGGTGAACCTCGCGGTGGATCTCGCCTACGCCTACCTCGACCCGCGCATCCGCTATGGCTGAGCGTCTGGAGACCATCCTGCGCTCGCCCGGCCGCGCTCGCGTCGGCTTCTACCAGGACGCCTGGCGGCGGCTGCGCCGCAACCGCTGGGCCCTGGTCGGCCTGGCCATCGTCGGCGCTTTCGCCCTCGCCGCGCTGTTCGCGCCCTACGTTGCCCCGGCCAATCCGATCGAGCAGGACCTCGACGCCCAGATGCGCCCCCCCTCGCGCCAGCACCTGCTGGGCACCGACGACCTGGGACGCGACCTCCTCAGCCGGATCATCTACGGGGGACGCGTCTCCCTGACGGTCGGCGTGGTCTCGGTGACGCTGGCCCTGGCCTGCGGCACGGCGCTGGGACTGCTCGCCGGTTTCTACGGCCGCTGGGCGGACAGCCTGACGATGCGCCTGATGGACGTCATGCTGGCCTTCCCCGCCACGCTGCTGGCGATCTTCATCGTCGGCATCCGCGGGCCGGGGCTGAACAACGCCATGCTGGCGATCGGCGTGATCAACATCCCCATCTTCGCCCGCCTCGTGCGCGGATCGGTGCTGCGCGTGCGGCAGGAGGAGTTCGTGGAGGCGGCGCGGGCGCTGGGCGCCGGCAGCGGCCGGATCGTCGGCCGGCACATCCTGCCCAACACGCTGGCGCCGGTGATCGTGCAGGCCACGCTGGGCATCGGCGCGGCGATCCTCGAGGCCGCCGGGCTGTCCTTCCTCGGCCTGGGGGCGCAGGCGCCCACCCCGGAGTGGGGCGCGATGCTCACGAACACCCGGGAGTTCCTGCGCGATGCGCCGTGGGCCGCCACCTTCCCCGGGGTGGCCATCCTGCTCACCGTGGTGGGCTTCAACCTGCTGGGCGACGGCCTGCGCGACGCCCTCGACCCGCGCCTGCGGCTCTAGCGGACCAGGGCGCCGCCCTCAGGCGAGCACTTCGGGGTTGACCGGCGTGGGCGGGCGGCGGCCCTGCAGGACTGCCGCGATGTTCTCCGCGGCCAGGGTGGCCATGCGCGTCCGGGTGGGCACGCTGGCGCTGGCGATGTGCGGCGCGACCACGACGTTGTCGAGCTGCAGCAGGGGATCGTCCGGTGAGATCGGCTCCTGCTCGAAGACGTCGATCCCGGCGGCGAAGATCGTGCGCCGACGCAGCGCCTCGGTCAGGGCCCGCTGGTCGACGATCGGCCCGCGGGCGGCGTTCACGAACACCGCGGTCGGCTTCATCATCTTGAACTGCTCGGCGCCGATGAGGTGGCGGGTGTCGGCGGTGAGGGGCACGTGCACGCTGATGATGTCCGCCTCCCTCAGGACCTCGGGCAGCGTCCGGTACTCGAGGCTCAGCTGCGCTTCGAGGTCCTGGCGGCGGATCGGATCGTAGTAGAGCACGCGCATCTCGAACCCCCGGGCCCGGCGGGCGACCGCGGACCCGATGCGCCCCAGGCCGATGAGGCCCAGCGTGGCGTGGTGCACGTCCTGGCCGGCGAGCAGCAGCGGCGCCCACGTCTTCCACCTGCCGGCGCGGGTGAAGGCGTCGGCTTCCACCACCCGGCGGGCGGCGGCCAGGATCAGCGCGAACGCGAAGTCGGCGGTGGTCTCGGTGAGCACCTCCGGGGTGTTGGTCACCACCACCCGGCGGCGCGTCGCCGCGGGGACATCGATGTTGTCGTAGCCCACAGCCATGTTGGCCACGACGCGCAGCGCCGGCGCGTGCGCCAGGAACTCCTCGTCCACGCGGTCGGTGAGCAAGGTGAGCACGCCCTCGCAGCCGGCGATCTCGCGCAGCAGCACCTCCCGCGGCGGCGGTACGTCGTCGCGCTCCCAGACACGCACCTCGGCGACGGCGCGCAGGATCTCGATGGCGGGATCGGGCAGGACGCGGCAGACGTACACTCGGGGCCTGGCCATGAAGATTCCCTACGACCAGACCGCGGCCTTCTCCTTGCCGCCGATCACTGCTCGGGGAACAGCTCGGCCAGCGCGATGCCGCCCGGCCGCAGCCAGGCCGGCAGGAGGTTGTCCAGAAGGGCCCTCCGGGCCGCCTTGAGCACTCGCTCGATGACGTCGTCGAGCGCGGCCAGGCCCTCGACCACGGTCACCCCGACCCCGCTGGTGTCCAGACCGATCGCCCGGTCGGCGATCAACAGCGGGAAGACGCGCCAGCCGTCGCCTTCCAGGCGGCGACCCTGCTCCTCCAGCCGCATCAGGTCGCCGATGTCCACCGGGTCGTCCTTGGCGCGGAAGAGGATCAGCGCCCCCCGGTAGCACGCCGCCCCGTCCACGTCCGCGCCGCCGGGCTGGATGGCCACCGACTCCGCGCCGTGCCGCCGCAGCGCGCTCTCCACGAGCTCGCAGATCCACCGGTTGCCGCTGTCCACGGGCGCGCCCTCGCCCAGACGGTAGGCCACGTCGGCCAACTCCTCCCTCACGGGCCGCCCGCAGTGCGGGCACTCCATCCCCAGGGCGGTGAACGCCCGCATCTCCTCCGCGCTCGGGGACGACCCGAGCCAGACCCCCTGCTCGCGGCAGACGACGACGTGCCAGCGTTCCAGCGCGCCGTCGGCGACCAGCTGCTCGAGCGCCTCGCGGATCTGCTGCAGCGGCCGGTCGGGGGCCAGCGGTCCCGCCTGGGAGATCAGCACCGTCGGCCGGCCGCGGACGACCGGCTGGTGGCGCATCGCCCGCAGCACCTGCGAGGCCAGGGCCGGGCGGGAGGGACGCGCCCGGTCGCCGTTGCCCGTGAGGTGGAGCATCGGCAGCACGTCCCGGCGGAAGCGGGTCACCGCGGCGCGGGCGCGGTCATCGGCGATCTGGTCGCCGAGTTTCCCCAGTATGGCCTCGAGGTGGACCTTCAGCGCCGTGCCGACGAGGCGGGCTTCCTGCGCGCTGTGCGCGGCGATGACCACGCGCATCACCGGCGGGTCGGAGCGGTAGAGGACGATGCGGGCGCGAGGCTGCGCCGGGGGGATGAGCACGTCGGCGAACGCCTCGGCTCCCGCGAGGACGTCGAGGATCCGCTCGGCGGAGGACCCGTAGCGCGCCAGGAGACCGGCGTACTCTGCGGTCAGGCTCTGATAGCCGCTGTCCTGGAGACGCCGCAGCAGCGCGGCCAGCGTCTGCGGGTCCCAGCCCGGACGCTTGAGCTCGAACCACTCGGTGAACATCGCCTCCGGCGCAGGCGCGCGCCTCGCTGGAGTCATGCCCTGACCCCGGAGCCCTCAGACGGCGGGACCGTCACAGGGTTTCGTCCGCGCCGCTGCGAACCATTGGGGCATGGCGAGCGCGGCCGCGCGCATCCTCGTTGTGGAGGACGACGAGTCGCTCCGCACCCTGCTGGTCCGCTACCTGACCTCCCTGGGCTACGCCGTGGATCCGGCCGCCGACGGCCTCGCCGCCATGGACGCCCTGCGCCACCGCACCTATGACCTCGTCCTCACGGATATGCTCATCCCGGGGCCGAACGGGCTGGAGATCCTCCGCGCCGCGAAGGCCAGCAACCGCTACACCGAGGTGATCGTCCTCACCGGCGCCCCCGACCTGGCCACGACGGTGCAGGCGCTGCGGGAGGGGGACGCCTTCGACTACATCATCAAGCCGTTCCCCAACGTGGAGATCCTGCGGGCGACGACCGCACGGGCGCTCGAACGGGCCGTGCTGCGCGCGGAGGTGGACCGGCTGCGGCGCGAGCTGGAACAGCACATCACCATCGACCCGCTCACCGGCGCCCTCAACCGGCGGGCGTTCTTCGAGACCGGCGAGCGCGAGTTCGCCCGCGCCGCCCGCCACCGCGCGCCGCTCTCCCTGGTCATGCTGGACATCGATCGCTTCAAGGACCTCGAGGAGCAGGTCGGGCCGACCGGCGCCGACGCCGCAGTCGTGGCGCTGGTCGGGGTGGTCCGCGCGCAGATGCGCACCGAGGACGTGCTGGGCCGCTACTGGGCGGACAAGTTCGTCTGCCTGCTGCCGGAAACGGCGCTGCTCGACGCGCACACGATGGCCGAACGCATCCGCTGGACGCTGGCCGCGGAGGCGCTGCGTGTGGAGGGCGCCGTGATCCCGGTGCGCATCAGCGCCGGGGTAGCGATGCGCCGGGACGCCGATGGCTCGCTGGACACGATGGTCCGGCGGGCGGAGCGGGCGCTGCGGCGCAGCAAAGAGGCCGGCGGCAACCGCGTCAGCCTCGAGCAGTAAGGCCCGAGGTTACTCGTAGAGCCAGCGGTAGATCCCGTAGGATTGCAGGACGCGCTGCACGTAGGCGCGCGTCTCGGCGTAGGGCAGCGACTCCACGAAGCGATCGACGTCGGTTCGGGCCAGCGCGGCCACGCGCCGCACCCCCCCGGGACCGGCGTTGTACGCCGCCACGGCCAGCGGCACGCTGCCGTCGGAGCGGCGCAGCAGCCCGCCCAGGTACGCCACGCCGGCGCGGAGGTTGAGCTGAGGGTTCATCAGGCGGGACGGCGTCACGCGGCCGCCCAGGACGCCGGCGGCCGTGGACGGCAGCAGCTGCATCAGCCCCACCGCCCGCGCCGGGGAAACCGCCTCGGGGTCGAAACGGCTCTCCTCGCGCATGATGGCCAGCACCAGGTAGGGATCGACCGCGTGCTGCTCGGCCAGCGCGCGCAGCTCTGCCCAGAACGCGCGTGGGTAGGCGATCGTCCACAGCGCCAGGTCGGCGCTGCGCCCGGCGTACAGCGCAGGCGACAGCAGCGGCTCGGCGGCGGCCACCGCCCGGCGGGCCTCCCCGGCCTGCGCCCACAGCTCCGCCGCGGTGCGCAGCCACGCCGCGGAGG
>DATLZI010000258.1:0-6608 GCA_035574075.1 bacterium
GGGGGCGGGGCGACAGGCCTGCTCCTGATGCGCTTTCTGGCCGAGCGCGCGCGGCGGGCCCGGAACCTCCGGATCCTCGAGCGCACCCAGCTGAGCGAACTGACAGTAGAGGACGGGCGGGTAGTCGGCGCGGTGCTGGCGTCTGACGGGCAATCCCGTGCAGCGGAGGCCGGGGCCGTAATCCTCGCAACCGGTGGAGCGGCTGGGCTCTGGGGTCGGACCACGAACCCGCCGGAGAACCGGGGCACGGGCATCGGGCTCGCCTGGCTGGCAGGCGCCACCCTCGCCGATCTCGAGATGGTGCAGTTCCACCCCACCGCGCTCGCGCTCCCCGGCCGACCGGCATTCCTGCTGTCCGAAGCGCTGCGCGGTGAGGGCGCCCGGCTGGTCGATGCCGCGGAGCGCCCCTTCGTCGATCCGCTACAGCCCCGGGATCTGGTTGCCCGCGCGGTGGCGGAGCAGGCCGCGCGGCCGGGTGGCGCGTTCCTCTCGCTACGCCATCTGGACCCGGGCCACGTGCGTCGCCGCTTCCCCGCCCTGGCGCGCCAGCTCGCTGAGTGGGGGCTGGACCTGGCCCGGGATCTGCTGCCGGTGGCGCCGGCGGCGCACTACCTCATGGGCGGGGTGCGGACCGATCCGGAGGGGCGGACGGATGTCGCCGGGCTCTATGCCGCCGGTGAGGCGGCCTGCACCGGGGTGCAGGGGGCGAACCGGCTCGCCTCCAACTCGCTGCTTGAGTGCCTGGTGTTCGGGCGCCGGGCGGCAGCCGCCGCACTCCGCGACCGGCGGGCTCCCGCGGACGCGCCGCGCGCGTGGCCCTGCGCCGCACTTCCGTCCACATGGAGCGAGTGGAATGGCCCGGCCAGAGCGGGCCCGGCGTCGACCGTGGGTGAGGTGCTCGATCGCTGGGCCGGCGTGGTGCGCGACGCCGACGGGCTGGCCCTGGCCATTGCCGCCCTTCCAGACCCCGACGACCCTGTGACGCCGCCGGACCTGCGAGTCGCGGCCCTGGTCGTCCGCGCCGCGGTGCTGCGGACGGAGAGCCGGGGCGCACACTGGCGTCGGGATTTCCCGGCCAGCGATCCTCGATGGCGGGGACGGATCCTGTGGCGGCGCGGGAGCCCACCGGCGTTCGAGCCGATCGGAGCCAGGGCCTGAGCACCGGCTTTCCGCCGTTCATCCGCGTCGATGGGTCCGGCGGGGTTCCAACCGGTATAACGAACCGCGTCGCGGTCCGCGGGGGCGGTGCCGGCGTCAGGTCGTGGCGCAGGACGATCTCGGAGGAGGCCAGGGGAGCGATGCCCGTGCGGCGGGGGAGACTGGAGGGGCTGCTGGTCATCGAGCGGCCGACGATCACGGACGAGCGAGGGTTTTTTCGCGAATCGTTCCGCATGAACGAGCTGGACGAAGCGCGGGGAGAGCCGACGTGCTTCGTCCAGGAGAACCATTCCCGCTCGCGGCGGGGGGTATTACGCGGGCTCCACGCGGAAAACTGGGACAAGCTGGTGTATGTCCCGCGGGGTGAGGTGTTCACCGCCGTCGCGGATATCCGCCCGGCGTCGCCGACCTTCGGACAGGTCGAGACGTTCGAGCTGGGGGAGGTGAACCGCTGGAAGCTGTTCATCCCCCGCGGCCTGGCGCACGGCTACTGTGTGCTGAGCGAAGAGGCGGACTACATCTATCTGGTCACAGCGTACTATGACGGGACGGACACGCGGGCCGTGGCCTGGAACGACCGAGACCTCGCCGTCCCATGGCCGGTGCCGAACCCCATTCTGTCCGAACGGGACCGCAACGCACCCACTATGCGGGAGCTGTTTCCGGACCGGTTCCCGGGTTGACCGGGATCTCCCTCCCAGGGCCGGGCGCGGGCCGCTCCGGACGCGCAGGATTCGGTTCCTCTGGCGGGAGAGCGGGTAGGGCCGTGGCGTCGGCGCCAGCCGCCACCACCCGATTCCGACCGGCCGACTTCGCGGCGTACAGGGCGCGGTCAGCCGCGGCCAGCAGGTCGCTCGGTCCGGACTCGCGTTCAGGGACCGAGGTCGCGACGCCCACGCTGATCGTCACATGGGCTGCCGTGGTCGAGGCCCGGTGCGGGATCCGCAGCGCCTCCACGGACGCCCGGAGCTTCTGTGCGACGGTGATGGCCGCCGGCAAGGTCGTGTGGGAGAGGATGACCGCGAACTCCTCGCCCCCGTACCGGGCGACGAAATCGCCCGCACGGTTGACACAGTGTTCAAGTGCCTCCGCCACGCGGCGGAGGCATTCGTCGCCTTGCTGGTGGCCGTAAGTATCGTTGTACTCCTTGAAGTGATCGATGTCGACCATGATGAGGCTCAGGGGAAGCCTGTAGCGGACTGCCTGGCGCCACTCCCGGTCCAGCACGGCGTCGAACTGCCGGCGGTTCGCGACGCCCGTGAGCGCGTCCGTCGTCGAGAGCTCCGCGAGGCGAAGGTTCGCATAAGAGAGCTCAGCCGTGCGCTCGACCACTCGCTGCTCGAGGCTTGCCGCGAGGCGCTCGAGGTCTCGCTGCCGCCGCGTGAGCGACTCGACCAAACTGCCCATCGAGCGGGCGAGCATGGCCAGCTCGTCGCTGCCCTCGGCGCCTGGGATCACGATGTCGCGTTCTCCTTGCTCGATGCGCTGGAGTGCCTCGGCGATCTCCATCAGGGGCCCAGCGATGCGGGCGGCGAGCAACCACCCGAGGGCGCAGAAGATTGCCGCTGTGCTGAACCCGACAAGCACGATCTCGAGCTGGATCTCCCGCAGGAACGCATAGGCGGCCGCGAGATCCCCGGCTGAGCCCCGGTCTCCGATCCCACTCTCGCTCCGCGCGGCCAGCAGCACCGTGATCGCCAGGACGACGAAGGAGCCGGCGATCGCCAGAGAGAGCGCGAAGCGCATCCGCAGGCTATGCGCCAGCGAGAGTTCTTTCCGCTCCATCTGTTTCCCTCGCGGTCGCCCGACGTAGTGGACCCGCTCGCTGCCCCCCGCCCGGATTCCGAGCCGTGAGGCGCCGCAATTCTATACACGCGGAGTGCGGGCGCACATCTGCACGAACCGGCGCGCCATCGCCGGGTCGGAGCCAAAGTGGACGTGAAGATATGACGCGAGCACGTTCCTGTCCACAAACCCCTCTTTCGCCTCCGCTTGCTTCGCCATTCGGTACGCGGCCGTCTCCTCTGGGACGGGGGAGCTGAGCTGTGAGTAGTGGAACTCGTGGCCGCGCACCTCGGCGCCAGCGGGGAGGATCGGGCTCGCGCGGAGCGCGGTCGCGGTCCGGTACCCGATGGTGACCCGTTCCCGCCGCATGACGGAGTCGACGGGGGCGAGACCGGCCATCGGATAGCGGCGCCCGTCGAGGTCGGTAAGGGTGCGACCGAGGTACATCAGCCCGCCGCACTCCCCGTAGAGGGGCAGGCCGGCTGCGGCAGCCCGTCGCAGCGCATCGAGCATGGGGCGGTTCTCCGCCAGCTCCGCGGCGTAGAGCTCGGGAAACCCACCGCCGAGATACACCCCCTGGGTGCCCCTCGGCAGGCCCGGGTCTTCCAGGGGGCTGAAGGGCGCCAGGCTGCCGCCCCACGCCTGCAGCAGATCGAGGCTGTCTTGGTAATAGAAGTTGAAGGCGCGGTCCTGCGCAATGGCGATGGTGGCACGCGGAGCCATCGGCTCGGGGGGGAACACCGGCGTCGCCAGGCTCTCGTCGGGAGTGACGGTCTCCTCGTGGGGCTCCCCCGCCAGGTCCCAGATCCGGTCGATCGCGAGATGGGATTCCGCTCGTGCGACCAGGCGCTCGAGGAACTCACGGTCCGGGCCCGACTCGACCGTCGGGACCAGCCCGAGGTGCCGCTCCGGCAGCGCGAGCCCGTCGTCGCGCGGCAGGGCGCCGAGCACCGGGAGCTGCGTGGCTGCTTCCACCGCTGCCGCGGCCGCCTGGGCGTGAGCCGGGCTTCCCACCCGGTTCAGGATGAACCCGGCTACGGCGAGACGCGGGTCGAAGCGCACGCAGCCGAGGGCGACGGCGCCGGCTGTGCGAGCGGTTCGCGCCACATCGATCACGACCAGCACGGGCGCGCCCAGCAGCCGGGCGATCTCCGCGGTTGATCCCTGGTCACCCCCCTCGATGCGACCGTCGAAGAGGCCCATCACGCCCTCGACGAGTGCGAGGTCCGCGCCCTGCGCGGCGCGCGCAAAAAGGGTGCGCAGCGTCTCCGGTCCGAGAAGGACGCTGTCCAGGTTCCGGCAGGCGCGCCCGGCGGTGAGCGTGTGATACGTGGGGTCGATGTAGTCCGGGCCGGCCTTAAACGGCTGGACGCGCCGCCCGCGCCTGCGCATGGCCGCGATGATGGCGCCCGTGACCGTGGTCTTCCCCACCCCGCTCGCGACCCCGGCGATGACGAGGCGGCGTGGGCCGCGCGGGGACGGCAGGCCGGCGCGCTCAGCCGCGCGCTCGGGGGGCCCGTGAGGTGGCGGGGCACCGGGCGGCATTGGCCTCTTATCCCTCCCCGCGCTCGGTCGCGGAGGCCTCGCCGCGGTATCCGCGGCGAGTGACGATTCGATTGCCGACGCGGACCGTGGCGCGGTTGCCGACAATCACGATGGTGAGCATATCGACCTCCTGCTGGCAGAGCTCGCCCAGCCGAATGACGTGCACCGACTGCCCTGGGCGGGCGGCGTTGCGAACCAGGCCGACTGGGGTGTCGGCGGGACGGTGTCGGAGCAGGATCTCCTGCGCCCGAGCGAGCTGCCAGCGCCGGCGGGTGCTGGCGGGGTTGTAGAGCGCAACGACCAGGTCGGCGGAGGCGGCCGCCTGGAGCCGGCGTTCGATGACCTCCCAGGGCGTCAGCAGATCGCTCAGACTGATGGCGGCGTAGTCGTTCATGAGCGGGGCGCCAAGCAGCGCGGCCGCGGCGTTCGCCGCCGAGACCCCCGGCACGACCTCCACCTCGGCGGCCTCGTCCTCGGCCCCCTCTGTATGCAGCAGCTCGAACACGATGCCGGCGGTCCCGTAGACCCCGGCGTCCCCGCTGGAGACGAGCGCGACGCGCCGACCAGCGCGCGCCAGGGCGATCGCGTGCTGAGCTCGGTGAACCTCCGCACCGATCGGGCTGCCGTGGAAGTCGGGGCCAACGAGCCACGGTCGCAGGAGGTCCAGATACCCCTGGTACCCGACCACCACCTCCGCGCGCGCCAGCACCGCCCGCGCCCGCTCCGTCAGCCCCTCTTGACCACCCGGTCCCAGCCCGACGATGGAGAGCTGCCCTGCCCCTCGCGTGTCGGCGGCGGAAGGAGAGCGGTGGGCGTGGGGCCCTGCGTCACGCTGTGGCGCGGGCGCAACGAGGGCGGGCGTCGTGTGTCTGGCCACCGCCACAGTGACCCGCCGGCTCCGGGTCTTCGGGACCACCAGCGATGAGGCGCCCGCGGCCAGCAGCGCCGCTGGTTCACAGACCCCGGGGGCGCCGATGGCGCGCTGGACCGCGGGGGAGGCGCCGCTGGGCGCGCCGGCCGCCGCAAGCATCCGGGGCGGGAAGGTGCGGACGGTCCATCCGTGGGCCGCGGCGAGCGCCGTGATGCCCGGCTCGTCTGCCTTGCGGTCGACGGTGGCCAGCACCCGGACGCTGGCCAGCGCGAGCTGGTGGTGCGCCAGTGTCCGTGCCAGCAGGTCCCCGATCTCCTCCGCGGTCGCCCCTCGGACGCACCCGACGCCGGCGACGAGCGTCCCAGGGCGGTAGACCACCACGGGCGGGGCCAGCGGTTCGGACAGAAGCCGGTCGCTGATAACGAGGCGTGCAGCCACAGGGGCTGCTGCGAGCGCCGACACGGACGGATACCGGGTGAGGTTGGGTGGCGCTTGCTGCCACCACGATTCCTCCCCGGCGTCCTGGTAGGCCCCGACCAGCTCGCCGGCGATCAGAGCCGCGCTGGCGCGGGTCACGTCGGATCCATCGTCGATGATCCACCCCTGGTCGCGCCCGAGCAGGTCCAGCGCGAGGATGCCGAGCGCCTCGGCTGCTGTCGTGATGACCGGCCGCGCGCCAACCGCCCGTGCCACTTCCCGGGTGAGTGCATTCCCCCCGCCCACGTGGCCCGAGAGCAGCGCCACCGCGTGCGCGCCGGCCTCGTCTAGCGCCACCACGGCCGGATCCGTGTGCTTGTCCTCCAGCAGGGGCGCGAGCAGACGCACGGCCGCTCCGACTGGGAGAACCAGGACGATCCCCCGATAGCGCCGGAACGCGGTGGCCAGCGCATCGCGCACGCCGCCGGCGTCGGCAAACGCGATGACCCGATGGTCGATCGAAACGGATGGCCGAAGGCGGTCCGGTAGGCAGACGTCCGCGTCGAGCTGGGAGGCGATACGCGCGGCCAGCTCGGCACCGCGACGGCTGACCGCGAGGACGGCAATGGGTCTGGGGACCGCGTCCATGCGCCGGCGCTCAATCCGAGCGCGCCAGCCGGCGGCGCGCCCTACGGAACTGGTGGCTGTAGTTCTCGGCGTAGAGGCGGGAGCGGTGTCCATCGCGATCCGGCTCCAGGGCCGGCCCCACGATGATGAGGGCCTGGCGTGTCCACCCGGCGGCTCGGACGCGGGACCGGATGTCCGCGAGCGT
>DATLZI010000259.1:0-4394 GCA_035574075.1 bacterium
CGGTGCGCTGGAGTGAGGGCGAGGCGCCGCAACGCCGCCGGGGAGGCGTCGCGCAGGAACCCCAGCGCGGCGAGCGCGGCGACCGAGGCAGCGGCGGCGTCTGGATCGCGGGCCCGGTGCGCGGCGCACAGCGCCCCGCCCAGGACGGAGCTGAAGGCGGCGCCGGGCCCGATCGCCCGGCCGCAGACGGCGCAGCGGTCGACCAGCGGGGCGTAGCCGGTCAGCACCAGGGCCCGCGCCACGAACCATAGCGCGGCCAGGGCGGCGTCCTCGGCGGCGATCACCGCCAGGGCCGCCCGCAGCGTCCGGTAGAGCGCGGGCTGCGGATCGCGCTCCGCCGTGGCCCGATCGGCCACCTCGGCGACGAGCGACGCCGCCCCTAGGCGGCCCAGGTCGTTGCGCACGGCGGCGAAGGGCTCGATGACCTCGGCCTGGGAGACGATGTCCAGCGTGCGCCCGCGCGCCAGGAGGAGGCGCAGCTGCGTGAAGAGTTCCAGCCGTCCGGCGAACCGGCTGCCCGGGCGCCGCGCGCCGCGCGCCGCCGCGGCGAGCTTACCGTGGTCCCGCGTGTAGAACGTGACGACGCGGTCGGCCTCGCCGAGGTTGGCGCGGCGGATGACGATTCCCTCCGCGGTGTACACCGGCACGGCTACGCGCCCCCCACGGTCACGCCGATAAGCAGCAGGCTGAGCAGGGTCATCGCCGCGACCAGGATCCAGGCCGAGGCGGCGAAGCGGCGAGAGTTGCGGAAACGCCCCATGATCTCCCGGTCCCCGGTGAGCAGGATGAGGAAGACCAGCACCACCGGCAGGAGGACCCCGTTCAGGACCTGCGAGAGCAGCATCACCGGGATCAGGGGCACGCCGGGGATGAGGATGACGAGGGCGGAGGCGATGATCATGCCGGTGAAGAGCCCGACGAACACCGGCGCCTCGCTCGGGCTGCGATCGAGCCCGGCCTCCCAGCCGAACGCCTCGCAGACGGCGTAGGCGGTGGACAAAGGGATGATGGCCACGGAGAAGAGGCTGGCGTTCAGCAGGCCGAGGGCGAACAGCCCCGCGGCGTACGGACCGGCCAGGGGCCCCAGCGCGGCGGCGGCGTCGGCGGCCGTCGTCACGGTGACCCCGCGGACGTAGAGGGTGGCACCGCAGGCCACGATGATGAAGAAGGCGACGAGGTTGAGGGAAACGACGCCGAGGTAGGTATCCCACCGGGCCAGGGGCAGGTCGCGCTCGGTCAGCCCCTTGTCGACGATCGCCGACTGCTGGTAGAACTGCATCCACGGCGCCACCGTCGTGCCGAGCAGGCCGACGACGAGGACGACGTAGGACCGGTCGAGGGAGAGCGATGGGGTCACGGCCGCCCGCAGCACCTCCCCCCAGGGTGGGCGGGCCAGGGCCGCGGAGATCACGTACGTGACGTACATCAGCACCGCGCCGAGGAACATCCGCTCCACGAACCGGTAGCTCCCGCGGACGATGAGCAGCCAGACCAGGACGGCCCCCAGGGGCACGGCGACGTACCGGCTGACGCCAAAGATCTCCATCGCTCCAGCCAGGCCGGCGAAGTCGCCGACGGTGTTGCCCCAGTTCACCAGGACGAGCACCGTCATGACAAAGACGGTGGCGCGCACGCGGAAGCGCTCGCGGATCAGGTCGGCCAGCCCCTTGCCGGTGATGACGCCCATGCGGGTGACCATGTCGTGGACGAGCGCCAGCACGACGGTGGAGAGCATCAGCGTCCAGAGCAGGCGGTAACCGAACTGGGCGCCGGCGATGGAGTACGTGGCGATGCCGTTGGCATCGTTGTCCACGTTGCCGGTGATCACCCCGGGCCCCATCACGGCGAGGAAGATCGCCAGGCGGGCCCAGCGCGCCCGCAGCCAGCCCCGCATCACCGCGCCCCGACGCGCTCCTGGCGCTGCTTGCCCCGGCGGCGGAAGCGCAGGGGGATGCGCCGCCGGCCTTTGCGCAGCACCACGTCGATGATGTCATCCACGGTGACCACGCCGATCAGGCGTCCGCCCTCGTCCACCACCGGCAGAGCCAGCAGGTCGTACTTCGTCAGCGCCGCGGCCACGGTTTCCACCTCGTCGTGGGCGTAGACGGAGATGACATCGCGGGTCATGATCTCGGCGATGGGCTGATCGGCGCGGGCCATGATCAGCGCCCGCAGGGGCAGCACTCCGACCAGGCGGTGCTGGTCGTCCACGACGTAGAAGTAGTAGATGGACTCCGCCTCCGGCGCCAGCTCGCGCAGCCGCGCCAGCGTCGCCTCGGCGGTGAGGCCCTCGGGCAGGGCGATGAACTCCGTGGTCATCACGCTGCCCGCGGTGCCCGGCGGATACTTGAGCAGGGCTTTGACGTCCGCCGCCTCCTCCGGCGCCATCAATCCGATCAACTCCTGGGCGCGATCCGCGGGCAGGTCCTCCAGGACGTCCGTGGCATCGTCCGGGGACATCTCCTCGAGGATCTCCGCGGCGAGCTGGCTCGGCAGGCTCTTCATCACATCGGTCTGGACTTCGGGCTCCGCTTCGGCCAGCGCTTCGGCCGCGACCTCATGCTCCAGCGCGGTCATCACCTCGAGCCGCTCGTCCCGGTCGAGGTCTTCCATCAGCTGGCCAAGGTCGGCGGGATGGATCTCGCGCAGACGCTGGCGCGAGACGCTGAGCTTGACCGGGCTGAGCCCGCCGCCGAACGCCGCCACCATCTTCCAGGGGATGACCCGATCGGGCAGCGGCCGGCGCAGGACGCGGGCCAGGGCCTGCACCCACCGATCGAGGTGCAGGCGCCGCAGCAGCCCCAGCGTGCCGACGTCGGCGGCGACCAGACGGATCTCGCCGTTGGCCGGGGTGAGATGCAGGTCGTTCACGCGCACGACCTTCAGCCCATCGGTGTCCACGACCTGGGAGTCGAGGACGCCAGCGAGCAACAGCTCCTCCGGCTGCAGGGGGCGGGGTTGCAGGAACCGGCGGGGGACCTTGAGGCGGATCTCCCGCTCGTCGAGCGCGGCCACCGACTCCCAGGGGATGAGGGCCAGGCGGCTGCGGTCCCCCCGCAGCCAGAGGCCCGTCACGCGGGGCAGCGGCTCGCGGACGTCGACGGCGATGTCCCCGAGAACGCCCAGGCGCTCGCCGTCAGCGTCCACGACGGGAGCGTTGATCAGGCGGCTGAGGTAGAACATCCGATGGCCTCTTCACGCCCGATCGGGATTTCCCCTTGTCGCCCCTCTTCCGCCCCACCCCCTACTCCTGCGGCGGGTGGAGGGTGCGCAGCACCGCGGCGCGGTCGGGCCAGTCTGGCGAGACCTTCACCCAGAGGTCGAGGAAGACGCGGCGGCCCAGGAGCCGCTCGATCTCTAGGCGGGCGCGGCGCCCGATCTCCCGCAGGCGGCGCCCCTCGCGTCCGATCAACATCTTCCGGTGCGACGGCCGCGCCACGTGCACCGTGGCGCGGATGTAGGTGAGCGTCGCGGACCGCTCGGCAACCTCGTCCAGTTCCACGGCGATGCCGTGGGGCAGTTCATCCCGGGTCAGGGCGATGGCCTGCTCGCGGATCAGCTCGCGGACGAGGAACGCCTCGCTGCGGTCGGTGACCATCTCCGCGGGGAAGTACTGTGGCCCCTCCGGCAGCAGCGCGGCCAGCGCGTCGAGCAGCGCGGCGATCCCATCGCCCCGCGCCGCCGAGACCGGGACGACGGCGGCGAAGGGAGCGAGCGCCTGCGCCTCCGCGGCGCGGACGGCGATCTGCGCCGGCGGCGCCAGATCGGCTTTAGTCAGCGCCGCGACCGCCGGCTTGCGCAGGGCTCGCACCAGCGCGGCGGCGCGGCGGTCGTCCGCACCGAGGGGGCGGGTCAGGTCGAAGACCGCCAGCGCGGCGTCGGCGTCGGCCAGCGCCTCGCGCACTTCGCTCATCATCTGCGCGCCCAGGCGGTGACGGGCGGGGTGCACGCCGGGGGTGTCCACGAAGATGATCTGCAGGTCTGGCCGGGTGAGGATGCCGCGCGAGCGCGTGCGCGTGGTCTGCGGCGCCGCCCCGCTGATGGCCACCTTCCGCCCGACGAGCCGGTTGAGCAACGCGGACTTGCCCGCGCCGGGGGCGCCGGCGAGGGCCACGAACCCGCTACGCATCGCGCTAGCGGCGGCGCCGGCCCGGCAGGCGCTCGGCCAGGAAGGGCTCGGGCAGCAGCTGGCGCAGCGTGCGGACCTTCGCCCGCCCGCCCGGCGCGGCGAGCAGGACGCGGCGGACGCCGAACTCCGCCATCACCTGCCGGCAGGCGCCGCAGGGCATCGCCGGTTCGCGGCCGTCGGCCACCACGGCCACGGCATCGATCGCGCGGTGGCCGTCGGCGACGGCCTTGTGCAGGGCGACGCGCTCGGCGCAGTGCGCCAGCGG
>DATLZI010000260.1:0-4762 GCA_035574075.1 bacterium
CTCCCGCCAGGAGGTCCCCGCTCACCTCGCCGGCGACGAGGAAGACCGTGGGGCCGGAAGCGGGCACGGCCGTCAGTCCGGCGCCGGCACGCCGGCGAGGGCGATGCCCGCGCGATCCGCGATGGCCACGGACTCTTCGCGGTCCATCAGCAGCGTCCGACCGGCCTCCAGCGCCAGCACGCGCGCGCCGACCTCCGCCATGGCGCGCAGCGTGCGCGGGCCCACCGCCGGCAGATCGAACCGTTCGTCCTGCCGGGGACGCGCCGCCTTCACCACGACCGCTCCGCTGGCCAGGCGACCGCCCCGTCGGATCGTCTCATCCGTGCCCTCGGCGCCCTCCACGGCGAGGATGACCCCGCGCCGCAGCACGACGGTCTGGCCGAACTCCAACCCGGCGGCGGCACGCGCGGCGCGCAGCCCCAGCCGCACGTCCGCCCACTCGCTGGCCGTGGGCTGACCGCGGGTCAGCACGCCCTCGCCCACCCTCAGGTGGCCGAGGAACTGCAGCGGGCTGGCCACGGTGATGCCCGCCTGCTCCAGCAGGCGCAGCCCGACCTCGAAGACGGTCTGATCTCCGCGCGCTCCCCCCTCGCCCGCCAGCGACCGGAAGATCTCGTCGCCCTCGCCGATCAGGCGCGCCCGTGACACCCCGCCGGCGAACAGGACGGCGCGCGCCCCGCCGGCGGCCAGCAGATCGATGATGCGCCGGAGCTCGCCGAAGCCGACGCGGTGGATCTCATCGGCGATGCCCTCCAGCGCCGCCGCGTCACCCTCCACGCTGATCGCCAGTACGCGATGGCCGGCCGCCCGGGCGGCGCGTGCCAGCTGCACCGGCAGATCGCCCTCGCCGGCGATCAGTCCGATGACGTCTCGCCCGCCCACCGCACGATCCCCCGCTCGTGATTGCCGCTCCTGATGAAGGCGATCATCTCGGCGACGAAGGGGTCGGAGGCCAGCTCGGCTTCCATCCGCTCCAGCGCCCTGCCCACGAGGAGGCGGGAGCGGAACAGAAGGGTGAACGCCCGTCGCAGCGCGCGGCGGTGTTCCGGGGCCACCCCGGCGCGCTCCAACCCGACGACATTGAGGGCGTGCGCCCGGGCCGGCACGCCGGCGACGAGGACGTAGGGCGGGACGTCCTGCCGCACCATGCTCACGGCACCGACCATCCCCAGGCGGCCGATCCGCACGAACTGGTGCACGCCGCTGTTGCCGCCGACGTAGGCCTGGTCGGCGACCTCGACGAAACCGCCGAGCCCGGCACCGCTGGTGAGGATCACCCGGCTGCCGAGACGGCAGTTGTGGTCCACGCGGACGTAGGACATCACGTAGCAGTCATCGCCGATCTCGGTGGCGGTGCCCTCGCCGTAGCCCCGGCTCACCGTGGCGTACTCTCCGAAGATGTTGCGATCGCCGATGCGCACGTAGGACCGCTCCCCGCGATAGGCGCGGTGCTGGGGACGGCAGCCGATCACGACCCCGGGGCCCAGCTGGTTGTCGCGGCCGATCGTCACGTCCGGCTCGATGACCACGTGCGGCCCAAGCTGCGTGCCCTCCCCGATGCGCACGCGCGGGCCGATCACGGCGAACGGAC
Organism: bacterium; assembly: GCA_035574075.1. Classification (GTDB taxonomy): domain Bacteria; phylum Sysuimicrobiota; class Sysuimicrobiia; order Sysuimicrobiales; family Kaftiobacteriaceae; genus Kaftiobacterium. Next base: position 1,592 of record DATLZI010000260.1, read on the forward strand.
CGACGACCACGCCTGGGTCGAGCTCCGCCGAGCGATCCACGACGGCCGTGGGGTGGACCTGCGGGCTAGCCAACGCTCTCTCCGATCACAAAGACGAACACCCCTTCCGCCGCCACCGCCTCGCCCACCAGGGCGCGCCCGCGCAGCCGGCCGGTGCGGCCGCGCAGCCGCTGCAGCTCCGCCTCCAGGATGAGCTCGTCGCCGGGCCGCACGGGCCGGCGGAAGCGCACCTGCTCGATCGCCGCGAAGTACGGCAGGCGCCCCACCAGCTCCGGCCTCCGCAGGACCAGGCAGGCGCCGGTCTGCGCGATGGCCTCGACGATGAGCACCCCCGGCATGATCGGCGCGCCCGGGAAGTGGCCGGCGAAGAACCACTCGTCCCCGTGCACCCGATACGTGCCCACGACCCGCGACTCCTCGACGCGGACGATCCGGTCGAGGAAGAGGAACGGCGGTCGGTGGGGGATGATGCGCAAGATGGCGTCCCGGTCGAGTTCCATCATCACCCTCCAGCGAGTGCGCGCGCGAACGCCACATGCAGCCGGTGTCCCGCGCCGACGGCGATGAGGTGCGCGGCGAGGGGCCGCCCGACGAGCGCCAGATCGCCGAGCAGGTCCAGGATCTTGTGACGGGCGGGCTCATCCGGCCAGCGCGGGGGATTGAGGTAGCCGGGCGGTCCCACAACCAGCGCGTTCGCCGTCGAGGCGCCGCGGGCCAGCCCCTCCGCGCGCAGCGCCCCCAGCTCCGCCGCGAACCCCCACGTCCGCGCCGGGGCGACCTCTCGTACGAAGACCTCTTCCGTGAGCACCAGATCGGCGGACAGCGCCGGACCGAGGGCGGGGTGGCGCAGCGGCACGACGTAGGTGACGCGCAGCGCGGGCGCGGCCACAGCCAGGAGCGATGCCTCTGCGGCACCGACCCACACCGGCTCGCTCGGCCGCAGGGGCTCGACCCGCGCATCCAGGGAGACGACGCCGGCCTCGGCCAGGAGCGCGCAGTACGGAGCGGCGCTGCCGTCCAGCGCCGGCAACTCCTCGCCGCGCACCTCCACGTGGAGGTCGGTGATGCCCAGCCCGCTGCAGGCGGCGAGCAGATGCTCCACCGTCCGCACGCTGGCGCCTGAGGCGCCGAGGGTGACGCCGCGGCGCGTGTCCGTGACGTGATCGAAGCGGGCCGGGATCGCCGGCGCGGCGCGGAGATCGGCGCGGTGGAAGACGATACCCGATCCGGCGTCGGCAGGGCGCAGCGTCACCGCGGCGGGGGATGCGGTGTGGATGCCCTCTCCCGCCGCCGCGACGGGCCGGGCGATGGTCCGGCGCGGGACGCTCAACGGCGGCGCCGGCTCCCCAGCTGCGCGAGTAGCTCGGGCACGCGGTTCAGGGCGGCCTGCAGACGCAGCTGATCGCGGTGGGCACGGGCGGGCTGGCCCGAGACGACCGCGCCGGGAGGGACGTCGCGCGTGACCAGCGACCGGGCCAGCACCTGCGCCCCGTCGCCGACGGTGACGTGGTCGGCGATCCCGGCCTGTCCGGCAATTACGACGTCGGCTCCCACCACGACGCTGCCGGCGATGCCGACCTGCCCGGCGATCATCGTCCGGGGGCCCACCGTCACGTTGTGCGCGATCTGCACGAGGTTGTCGATCTTGGCTCCCTCGCCGATGCGCGTCTCCCCCAGCGTGCCGCGATCCACGGCGGTGTTCGCGCCCAGCTCGACCTCGTCCTCGATCACCACCGTGCCGACGTGGGGGATCTTCACCGGCCCGCGCTCGTCGCGCGCGTAGCCGAAGCCGTCCGCGCCGATCACCACCCCGCTGTGCAGGATCGCCCGCCGGCCGATCGCGCAGCCATCGTAGATCGTGACCCGCGGATGCAGCACCGCGCCCTCGCCGACGCGCACGCCCCGGCCCAGCACGCACAGCGCGTGGATGACCGCGCCGGCCCCGATCGCGCACCCCTCGCCAATCACGGCGTAGGCGCCGATGGCGACGTCGGCGCCGAGGCGGACGTCCACGCCGATCACCGCCGTGGGATGGACGCCCCGCGGGGCAGGCGGCGCGGGATGCAACAGGGCGATGGCGCGCGCCAGGGCGAGCCGGACGTCGGGGACGTGGATCGCTGGCAGCCGGACGGCGCCGAGGTCGTCCGGCAGCAAGAGGGCCGAGGCCCCGGAGCGTTCGGCCCGGGCCAGCGCGCCGGCGTCCGCGGCCATGACGAGATCGCCGGCGGCGGCGGAACGCCAGTCGGCGACGCGGCGGACCTCAACCTCCCCGTCGCCCCTCACCGTTCCGCCCAGGGCCGCGGCCAGCGCGCTGAGTCGCACAGGGCCTCCGCTACTTCAGCCGCGCGATGACGTCGTCGGTGACGTCGATCCCGCCGATGCTCACAGATTCCTTCACCAGGACGATGCGCAACCGCCGCCGCCGCGCGACCTCCCGCACGGCCTCCCGGATGCGGGTGTTGAGATCCGCCTCCAGGGACTGCTTCAGCTCGGCGAGCTCGTTGAGGTAGCTCTGCCGGCGCGCCTCGAGGTCCTCGCGGCTGAGCCGGCCAGCCAGCAGCTGCAGGTCGGCCGCCATCGCCTTCTCCCGCTCGTCGAGCTGACGCTGGTAGGAGAGCGCGAGGACGCTCTCCCGCAGGACGCGCCGCGACTCCACGACGCCCACGCGCGCCCCCGCGCAGCCCGCGACGAGCAGCGCGGCCAGCGCGAGCAGGATGACCGGCGTGCGAGGCGCGCTCATCGGCGGAGCCTGCGGATCACGTCCGCCGTGAGCTCCACGACGGCCGGCCCCCGCGAGACGATGTGGCGCGTCAGCACCACGTCCACCTGCCGGGCCTGAGCGATGGCCGCGACTTCGATCTTCACGTCCGCCAGGATGGCGTCCTCCAGCCGCGCGCGCTGCTCCTGCAGCGCGGCGAGCTCGGCCTGCAGCTGCCCGGCGCGCGTGCGGGCGTCGCGTCCCCGGGCCGCGGTGCGGCCGGCGATCGCCGCCTCCGCGGCGGCGAGGAGCTCCTTCCGCCGGCGCTCCAGACGCTGGCGAAAAACCTGCTCCCGCCGGGCCCCCTCCGCGGCCAGCTCCGCCTCGAGCGCGCGCCGCCGCGCCTCGATCAGCCGCTGCGCCTCGGCGGTCGCCGCGGCATGCTCGGCGTTGAGACGGGCATTGACCTCGGC
>DATLZI010000261.1:0-4081 GCA_035574075.1 bacterium
CCCCTCGCCGTGGGCGATGGGCAGATGCAGCACCTGGAAGCCGTTGCAGATCCCCAGCACCGGACGCCCCGCGGCGGCGAAGGCGCGCACGGCGCCCATCACCGGGCTGGTGGCGGCGACCGCGCCGGCGCGGAGGTAGTCGCCGTAGGCGAAGCCGCCGGGCAGGATCACCGCGTCCAGACCCTCCAGGCTGCGCTCCTCGTGCCACACCGCCACGGCGTCCTGGCCCAGCACGTCCCGCAGGACATGCAGGCAATCGCGGTCGCAGTTGCTGCCGGGGAAGACGACGACGCCGGCGCGCATCAGTGGGCCGGGGCCCGAGCGCCCTTCTCCGGCCGCGGCATCTTCTTCTGCGATGAGACCGGCGGCAGGGCGCCGGACGCGTCGAGCCGCCACTGCTCGATCAAGGGGTTGGCCAGGAACCGCTCGCACATCTCGTGCACCGCCTGGGGGGGCGTCCCGTCGGGCACCGTGATCTCCACGTAGCGGCCCATCCGCACGTCCGTGACGTGCTCGTACCCCAGCGCGTGCAGGCCCTGCCGCACGGCCTGTCCGGCGGCATCCAGGATGCCGGGTTTGAGGGTGATGATGATGCGGACCGTCGCCATGTCGCCTCCTTAGGTCGTCGCCAGCGGCCTTCCGGTGAGCCGGCGGTAGGTCTCCAGGTAACGCTCGCGCGTTGCGCGCACCACGTCTTCCGGCAGCGCCGGCGCCGGCGGCTCGTGGTCCCAGCCGATCCGGGTCAGGTAGTCCCGCACGTACTGCTTGTCGAAGGCGGCAAGCTGCGCGGGGTAGAGCGCCGCGTCCCAGTAGCGCGAGGAGTCGGGGGTCAGGATCTCGTCGATCAGCACCAGCGCTCCGTCCCGCAGGCCGAACTCGAACTTCGTGTCGGCGAGCACCAGGCCGCATCCGGCGCTGCGCGCCGCGGCGGCCTGGTACAGCGCCACGCTGATCGCCCGGAGTGCGTGCGCCAGATCCGCTCCGATGAGCCCCATCAACTGCTCGAACGTGATGTTCTCGTCGTGGCCGTGCGATGCTTTCGTCGCCGGCGTGAAGATCGGGCTGGCCAGCCGGTCGCCGTTCCGCAGCCCGGCGGGCAGCGCGACGCCGGCGACGGCGCCGGTCCGGCGGTACTCGTCCAGGGCCGAGCCGGTGAGGTAGCCGCGGACCACGCACTCCACGTCGATGCGTGTGCAGCGCTCGACCAGCATCACCCGCCCGTCCAGCGCCTCACGCGGCGCCGCGCGCAGCGCCGGCACCGCGGCAGCGACGTCGTCGAAGCGGGCGCTGACCAGGTGGTGGCGGACGAGACCGCCCACCTGGCCGAACCAGAAGGCGGAGAGCTGCGTGAGCACGCGGCCCTTGTCCGGGATGGGGGTGGGCAGGACGTGGTCGAAGGCGGAGAGACGGTCGGTGGCCACGATCAACAGCCGGTCGCCCGCCTCGTAGACGTCGCGCACCTTGCCCCGCGTGAACAACGGCAGATCGAGATGGCTCTCGGCCAGGACAGACATCATCACCGTCGCACCTCTGCTCCCCCCGGGAGGCCCACCCGGTCGAAGATCGCCTCCACGTGCGCCAGGTACGGCCCGTAGTCGAACAGGGCGGCCAGCTCGCCCTCGCTGAAGTGGCCGCTATCGCGCAGCGCCTCGCGGAAGGAGCCGCCGCCCTCGGCCGCGGCCGTCGCGGCGTCCTGGACGACGCGGTAGGCCTGCTCCCGCGTCAGCCCGCGCTCGATCAGGGCCAGCAGCGCGCGATGGCTGAAGACCAGCCCGCCGCCCCGGTCGAGGTTCTGGCGCATCCGCTCCGGCCGGACCCGCAGCCCCTCCAGCACGACGCCCATCTTGCGCAGCATGTAGTGCAGCAGCCCCGTGGCCCCGGGGACGGCGATGCGCTCCACCGAGGAGTGCGAGATGTCGCGCTCGCCCCACAGCGCCTGATCCTCCAGGGCGGCCTGCGCGTAGCCGCGCAGCACGCGCGCCAGCCCCGTGATCCGCTCGCAGAGGATCGGGTTGCGCTTGTGCGGCATCGCCGAGCTGCCCGTCTGGCCGGCGAGGAACGGCTCCTCCACCTCGCCGATCTCGGTGCGGGCCAGGTGGCGGATCTCCGTGGCGATCTTCTCCAGCGTGCCGCCGGTGATCGCGATCGCGGTCAGCAGCTCGGCGTGGCGGTCCCGCTGCAGGATCTGGGAGGCGATGCGCGCCGGCGCCAGCCCCAGCGCCCGGCACACCTCCTCCTCGATCCCTGGATCGAGGTGGGCGTAGGTGCCCACCTCGCCGGAAATCTTGCCGACGCGGACGCGCTCGCAGGCCTGCGCCAGGCGCTCGCGGTCGCGGCGCGCCTCATCGTACCAGAGGGCCGCTTTCAGGCCGAAGGTCGTCGGCTCGGCGTGCATCCCGTGGGTGCGGCCGGCCATCAGCGTGCGCCGGTGCGCGGCGGCGAGGCGCGCCAGGGCGGCGGACACCGTCTCCAGCTCGGCGAGGAGCAGCGCGCCGGCCCGCACCATCAGCACGGAGAGGGCGGTGTCCACCACGTCGGACGAGCCCAGGCCAAGGTGCAGGTACTTCGCGTCGTCGCCGACCTGCTCGGCCACCGCGCGCAGAAAGGCCACCACGTCGTGCTGCGTCTGCGTGCGCTCGAGCTCGTCCACGCGAGCGGGGGCCGGCGGCCGCGCCATCTGCCGCAGCCGCTGCGCCGCGTCCGGCGGCACCCGGCCGCGCCGGGCCTGCGCCTCGCAGACCAGCAGCTCGATCTCCAGCCACACCGTGAACTTGGTCTCCGCGGCCCACAGCCGCGCCATCTCGGGGGTCGTGTAGCGCTCGATCATCCCACGCCCCCCACCACCGGCAGGGGGACGAGCGCCTCGCGCTGGCGTCCCACCCCGACCATCGAGACCGGCACGCCGGTGATCTGCTCCAGCCGCTCCAGGAAAGCGCGCGCCTCATCCGGCAGGTCTTCCATCGCGCGCACATCGCTGGTCCGCGGCCAGCCGGGCAGCTCCTCGTAAACCGGTTCGACCCGTTCCAGCACCGCGGTGTGCGGCACCGTGTCGAGCAGCCGGGTGCCGTCGCGGTAGGCGACGCAGATCTTCACCGTGGGGAAGCCGTCCAGGACATCGAGCTTCATCACCGCGAGGTCGGTGAATCCCGAGACCTCCGCGGCGTAGCGCGCCGCCACGCCGTCGAACCAGCCGCAGCGGCGCGGGCGGTTGGTCGAGGCGCCGTACTCCTGCCCGCGCTCGCGCAGCGTCGCGCCGACCTGGTCGCGCAGCTCGGTGGGCATCGGGCCCGCGCCCACGGCCGTGGTGTAGGCCTTCACCACGCCGATCACACGGCCGATGCTGCGGGCCGGCACGCCGGCGCCGGCGCAGGCCCCGCCGGCCAGGCAGGTCGAGGAGGTGACGTAAGGGTAGATCCCCCAGTCTAGATCGCGCATCACGCCGAGGTGCCCTTCCAGGATGATCCGCGCCTGCCGGCGCAGGGCGTCGCGCACGATGGGATGGGTGTCCACGATCATCGGCGCGAAGCGCTCGGCCCAGCGCTGGGTGAGCGCCCACAGCTCGTCGCGGTCGACCGACCGCCCGAGCAGCGCCGAGGCCCGGCGCGCGATCTCCTCCAGATGCTCCCGCAGGTAGGCCGGCTCGAGCAGGTCGCCCGCCCGGATGCCGACGCGGGCCGCCTTGTCGGCGTACACCGGCCAGATCCCGCGGCGCGTCGTGCCGTGCGCCCGCCCGCCGCGGGCGTCCTCCGCCAGAGCGTCCAGCTCGACGTGGAAGGGGAAGACGAGGTGGGCGCGCGTGCTGATGCGCAGCCGGGCCGTGCTGATCCCGGCGCGCTCGAGCGCGTCGATCTCCTCGGCCAGGGCGCCCAGGTTCACGACCACCCCGGGACCGATCAAACAGTCCACGCCGGGATGGCTGATCCCCGACGGCACGAGGTGCAGCCGCAGCACCCCGTGCTCGCCGACGATGGTGTGGCCCGCGTTGTTGCCCCCGTTGTAGCGGATGACCATGTCGGCGCGGGCGGCGAGGGCGTCCACGATCTTGCCCTTGCCCTCGTCTCCCCAGTGCCCGCCGACCACC
>DATLZI010000262.1:0-9890 GCA_035574075.1 bacterium
GGTGGGCGCGCTGCTGCTCACCCTGCCGATCGATCAGCCCATCGCCCTGGTCCGCCAGACGCGCTACGTCATCCTCGCCGTGCCCTATCGTGCCCTGAGCGCCCCGCAGTGGGGGGTGCTGCTCGGCGCATTGGCGATCACCACTCTGGGCGCGGTGGACGACCTGCGCGCTCTCCCCGGCCGCCTGAAGTTCCCGCTGATCTACGCCGCGGCGTCGGTGCCGGTATGGTTCGGGGTGACCACGGCGTTCCTCACCAATCCGTTCACGGACGCCACCATTCCGCTCGGGCTGACCGGCGATCTCCTCACCGTGTTCTGGCTGGGCTCGATGGCCATCGCGATGAATTCCATCGACGGTGTGGACGGCCTGGCCGCGGGCGTCACGGCGATCACCGCCGCCACGTTGCTCACCGCCGCGGCCACGCGGGGCAACGGGATGATGATGACCGTGGCGGCGGCGGTGGGCGGGGCGGCGCTGGGCTTCCTGCGGCACAACTTCCACCCGGCGCGGATCTTCATGGGGGACTCCGGCTCGATGCTCCTCGGGTACCTCCTGGGCGCCGCCGCCGTGCTGGGTCTCCTCAAGACGGTCACGGTGCTCAGCCTGGCTGTCCCGCTGCTGGCCCTGGCCGTTCCGATCCTCGACACGGGCTACGCCATCGTGCGGCGCTACCGCACCGGCGTCTCGATCTTCCTGCCCGATCGCGGCCATCTGCACCACCGTCTGCTCGATCGGGGGCTCAGCCAGCGCCAGACGGTGCTCGTCCTCTATCTCCTCAGCGCGCTGTTGGGACTGGGCGGGCTGGCCGTGGCGGGGATCAACCGCGTCGCGTCGCTGATCATCCTGGCCGGGATCGTCGCGGCGCTGCTCGTCGTGGCGCGGACCCTCGGCCTGCTGCGGTGGCGCGCGCCGCGCGGAGAGCTCACCGAGCCGCTGCCCTGACCGTGGCCGACATCCCCATCCCGGTGATGACCGTGTTCGGCACGCGTCCGGAGGCGGTGAAGATGGCCCCGGTCGTGGCGGCGCTGCGCGCCAGCGGAGACTTCCGGCCGATCGTCACCGTGACCGGACAGCACCGCGAGATGTTGGACCAGGTGACCCGCCTCTTCGGGATCGTGCCCGACTACGACCTCGACATCATGCTCCCCGAGCAGTCGCTCACCGACATCACCACCCGCGCCCTGACCGGCCTGTACCGGGTGTTGGGGGACGTCCGGCCGGCGATGGTGCTGGTGCAGGGCGACGCCCACACCACGTTCGTCGGCGCCCTGGCCGCCTTCTACCATCGGATCCCGGTCGGCCACGTTGAGGCGGGGCTGCGCACCGCGGACAAGTACCGCCCCTTCCCGGAGGAGATGAATCGCCGCTTGACGTCGGTGCTGGCCGATCTGCACTTCGCGGCGACGCCGGCGGCGCGCGCCAACCTCCTCCGGGAGGGCATCCCCGCCGCGGCGATCGTCGTCACCGGCAACACGGTGATCGACGCCCTGCGCGCCGTGCAGGCGATGCCGGAGATCCCCCCCCTGGCCGGTCTGCCGCGCCTGGAGGGGCGCCGTCTGCTCCTCGTCACCACCCACCGTCGGGAGAACTGGGGCGAGCCGCTGCGCGAGATCTACCGCGCGCTGCTGGAGCTGCTCGAGGCCTTCGAGGACGTCGAGCTCGTCTTCTCCGTGCATCGCAACCCCGCTGTGCGGCGGGCCGTGCGCGCCGTGCTGCACGGCCATCCGCGCGCCCATCTCATCGAGCCGCCGGACTACGGCCCCTGGGTGCGCCTGATGGAGCAGGCCTACCTGATCCTCACCGACTCCGGCGGCATCCAGGAGGAAGCCACCGCCCTGGGCCGGCCGGCCCTTGTGCTGCGCGACGTCACCGAGCGGCCGGAGGGGGTGGCCGCCGGCACGCTGCGTCTCGTCGGCACCGATCGCCGGCGCATCGTCGCTGAGGCCACGCGGCTGCTCACCGACCCCGCCGCTTACGCCGCCATGGCGCGCGCGCACAACCCCTACGGGGACGGGCGGGCCGCGGAACGGATCGTTCAGGCCCTGCGTACCTTCTTTGGGAGGGCCAGCGCGCCCCCGGAGGAGTTCGCGGGCTGAAACCGTTCCCGTTGAGGTATGATGAACGATGATGGATCGCCTGGACCGCGCGCCACGGATCGCACTCGTCGCCGTCCTGCTCGCCGGGGCTGCGGCGGCGGCCGCCCCCCAGGCCGGGCTGCTCGAGGTGAAGAGCACCCTGGCGGGGACCGTGCTGTCCGACGGTCTGGTGGAGGAAGGCGCGCGGGTGAACGACGGGCAGCCGCTGGTGTACGTGCAAACCGCCCTGACCGGGACGAAGGCCGTCGCCGCCCGCGCGCCGCGGGACGGCGTCGTGCGCGAGGTGCTCGTGCGGCCGGGCCAGCGGATCGAGCGCGGGGACGTGGTCGTGCGCCTCGAACCGCGGTAGAATACCACCAGCAGCGCACGACGGTCGACAGGCGCCGGGTGCCGGCGCCTTCTTTCGTTTCGTCGGCTGTCGGCCTGGCGCGGGCTGGGGCCTGCCGGCCGGGGGATTCCGCCCGGACCGGCGCGAACTGCATATGTCCGGCATCGCAGCGAGGGGGGGCAGGGACGTGGCACGGAGGATTGCCGTTCTGCTGGTGGTCGCGGCGCTGATCGCGCCGGCCGCGGGGTGGGCGCAGGGCGCCGCCACGGCGGGGATCCCGCCGATCATGAAGATCGGCGACGTTAAGCCGGGGATGCGGGGCACCGGGCGCACCGTCATCCGCGGCCAGCGCATCGAGTCGTTCGATTTCGAGGTCATCGGCATCCTGCGCGGGGGCGGGGGCATTATCCCCGTGCGTCACCTCATCCTCTTCCGCATCAGCGGGCCGGTGGCCGACCGCTCCGGCGGCACCGCCGCCGGGATGAGCGGCAGCCCCCTCTACATCAACGGCAAGCTCGTCGGCGCCCTCAGCGCGGGCTACCTCTTCCAGCCCGACAAGCGCGATCTCGCCCTGGCCACGCCGATCGAAGAGATGCTGCCCCTGCTCGACCTGCCGACCGGCGCGGCAGCCTCCCCCTGGCCGCGCACCTTCACCGCCTCCGCGCCGCTGCGCATCGGCCGGCGGGTGGTCGAGCGGATCGTGATCACCGACACCCTGGCGCAGGCTCGCGCCGTGGAGCAGGCGATGCCCGGCGTCGGGGCCTTCATCCCGGCGACCTTCCCCACGGCCGCGTCCGGCCTGTCCCCGCGCGCCCTGCGTCTCGTCGAGCGCGCCCTGGGGCTGCGCGAGCCGCTGCTCCAGAACACCGGTGAGCCGACCGCCTTCGCGCCCGAGCCGATCGCCGCCGGCTCCTCCGTGGGCGTGCTGCAGGCGATGGGCGATCTGAACTTCGGCGGCATCTGTACCGCGACGGTACGCGTGGGGAACAAGCTGCTGATCTGCGGCCATCCCTGGGAGAACCTGGGCCCCGTGGAGTACGTGCTCACCGCTTCGGAGATCATCACCGTGGTGCGCACGCTGGAGCGCCCGTTCAAGGAGGGCAACCTGGGGGCGATGATCGGCAAGATCGACCAGGATCGCGGCCCCGGCATCCGGGGCATCCTCGGTCAGATGCCCCGGCTGTTCGCCGTGCGCGTCACGGTGATCGATGAAGACAGCGGGCGGCGGGTCGAGCGGGGCACCCAGGTCGTGCGGCGCGCCGACCTGGCCAAGGTCTTCGCCACGGCGATGGCGCTCACCGCGGTCGACCGCTCCCGCGACGCCGTGCTGGGCGGAGGGACGGCGAAGGTGACGATCAGCCTGCGGGGGCGCGGGCTGCCCCGCGTCATCTCGCGGACCAACCTGTTCTACAACAGCCGGGACATCGCCCTTGCCGCCCTGCTCGAGATGCCCGACGCCCTGAACTTCCTGCTCTACAACGATCTGGTCTCGATCGACCCGATCGACGTGGCGGTCGAGATTTCGCTCACCTCGAAGCGCCAGACGGCGGCCCTGGTTGACGTGCAGGTCGAGCGGCGCGAGATCGCGCCTGGCGAGACGATGCGGGTGCGGCTGAACATCCGGCCCTTCCAGGAGGCGTCGGTGATGTCGCGGGTGATCGACCTGGCGATCCCGCGGAACTTCCCGCGGGGGCCCGCTGTCCTCGTCGTCGGCTCGGCGGGGCCGAGCATCCCCGTGGAGTTTCCGCTCGAGGAGCGGGTCGTGCAGTTCCTGCTGCGCGAGCCCGAGCCCAGCCCGGTGGATGATCTGGACGAGGCGATCACGCTGTTCGAGGACTTCGGGAAGAACACCGACATCTTAATCCGCCTGGTGCCGTTCGGGCTGCCCAGCGACGGGGCGGAGTTCCTGAAGTTCGACGTCTTCGCCGGCCGGATCGTCCGCACGGACTGGGTGGTCCAGGGCGAGATCCAGATCCCGGTCCTGGTACGGTGAGAGGTCAGAAGCGCGCTCCCACCGGGAATGAGGTAGAGGGGCCGGGTCTTCTCCACGCCGCGGCGGCGTGGCTGTCGCACGCTGTCGTCTTGCCCCTTGGGTAGACGCATGCGCCGCGCGCACATCGCACTCGCCGCCGCAGTCCTTCCCGCGGCGCTGACCGGAGGGCTGTGGTGGCTGGCCCGCGCGGACGCGCTGTGGGACGCCGTGCGCGCGCGCATCGTGGCGTCCGCGCAGCAGGCCCTGGGGCGGGAGGTGCGGGTGGACGATGTGGGCGGCGATCCCGTGCGCGGCCTCGTCCTCTCCGGGGTCCGCATCGGTCCTCCGCCTGGCGGAGCTCCCGGGCCGCTCTTCGCCGCGCCCCGGGTGACGGTGCACGTCGCCCTTGGCCGGCTGCTCCGCGACCTCGCCGGCGGGCGCGGGGTGGTCCCCAGCATCACCCGGATCGTCCTGGAGCGGCCGCTGCTGACCGTCGCCCGCGACGCCGGGGGGCGCTGGAGCTACGCCGACCTGCTGTCCCGGCAGCAGGGGCAGGCTGGCGTCACCGCGTTCCGCGGCCAGGTCGAGGTCGTCGAAGGCAGCGTGGTGTTCACTGATGCGCTGCGCCTGCCCCGGCGCGCCGGTCCCCGCCCGGTCTCTCCCTTCACCGCCCACTTCGACCGCATCTCTGGCACGCTGGACTTTGGGTCATCGCCGAAGGTGCGCCTGGCCTTCGACCTGATCAACACCGACGGCCCGACGCCGGCGACCGTTCGCGTCACGGGCACGGCGGCGCTGGGGCGGGGGACGTTCGATCTCGACCTCGCCGCCCGCGGGGGGGCGGTGGACTTCTGGGGGCCGTACATCGTGCGCCTGCCCTGGCTCGAGTGGAGGGGAGGCACCTTCGACGGCGCGGTGCACCTCCTGGCCTCCCGCTGGCGGGGGAAGGTCACCCTGGACTACCGGGGTACCCTGCGCCTGCGCGGCGGGCAGGCGCGTCTGCTGCCGCAGAAGACGACGCTTGAGGCCATCGATGGACCGCTGACCGTGGACAACCTCGGGGTGGCCACCCCGGGCCTGACCCTGGCCCTCGACGCCTCGCCGCTGTGGGTGCGCGGCCGCATCAGCCATCACGCCGGGGTGTCCGTCGACCTCGCCCTGCGCTCGAGGGCGCTCGACCTGCGCACCCTGCGGGAGGTGTTCTTCCCCCGCGCGCATCTGCGCCTGGATGGTCGCGCCGCGGGCGAGGCGCGCCTCGTCGGGCCGTTCGGTTCGCCGCGCCTGGAGGGCGAGATCGAGGACGCGCAGGGGCGCCTCGACGGCCAGCCTTTCTCCGCCCTCTCCGCCCGGTTCTCCTACTACGGGGGAGTGCTGGTCTTCGACGACCTCACCGCCTCGGCCGGCGGGGGGCAGGTCGCGGGGTGGGGGCGGGTGGATCTCCTTCGCGATCGCGCCTTCGTCTTCGCCACCGCGCAGGGTGTGGACCTGGCGTCGCTGGCCCGCGCCGGCCTGCGTCTCGACCCCGCGCTGCGGGGACGAGCCAGCGGCGCGCTGGCCGTGGCGCGCGGTCCGGAAGGACTCCTGGCGCAGACGCGTCTCACGGTCGGCCCCGGCCGCGTCGCCGGGATCGCCTTCGATCGCCTCGACGCTATCGTCGGCGCCGCCGACGGCCGCGTGGAGATCGACCGCCTCGAGGCGCGCAGCGGCGAGGCGCGCCTCCATGCGTTCGGCGCGGTGGAGCGCTCAGGCCAGATCCACGGCGAGATGGCCGGGCTGGACGTCGACCTGCAGGCCGTGGCGGAGCGGTTCAGGCTGGGCCGCTGGCTGCGCGGCACGGCCGACATCCAGGGCCATGTGGCCGGCACGCTGCGCGATCCGGTGATGGAGGCCACGTTGCGCGCCCGCGGCGGCGCGCTGGGACCGCTGCCGTTCGACACCGCGCGGGGCCCTGTGCGCCTGACCCTCGCCGGGCTCACGACCCGGCAGTTCGTCCTGCGGGACGGGCCGGCGACGTACGAAGCCTCGGGATCCGTGCGCTGGACCGGAGCCGGCCTGCTCGACCTCGGCGTGCGCGCGCACGATGTCCCCGCCGCCCACCTGGCGAAGATCGCCCGGCTGCCGGTGGACCTCGACGGCACGGTGGCCGCCGCGGTGGAGATCTCCGGCTCGCTCAGCGATCCCGCCGCGCAGGGGACGCTCGAACTCGTGGACGGCCGCATTCACGGCCAGGCCGTTGACCGCGCCGACGCGGCCTTCCGCTGGGCGGACGGCGCCCTCACGCTGCAGGGTCTGACGGCGCGGGTGAACGCGTCCGTGCTCACCGCGCGGGGGACGGTGAGCCGCACGCGCCTCCTGGGTCTCAGCTTCGCCACGACCGACCTCGACCTGAGCGATGTCGCCGCGATCCAGACCGACGCGCTGGCCGTCGGCGGCCACGTTGACCTCGCGGGCACGCTCAGCGGGTCCGTGCGGGCGCCCGTGGTCACAGCGCATGTGGTCAGCGATGATCTGACGCTGAACGGCCAGCTGTTCACGCACGCCGAGGGCGCCGTCCGATACCGACGCGGCCAGCTGCAGGTCGCTCCGCTGACGCTGCGCCAGGAGGGTGGAGCTTTCGTCCTCTCCGGCATCCTGGGCCTCGGGCGGAATCCGACCGCGGACCTGCGCGTGGCGGCCGAGGGCGCCGAGCTGGCGACGCTGCTCGGCCTGGCCCGGGTGCGCAGCCCGATCGACCTGCGGGGGCGCCTCGACGGCACGCTGACCGTTGCCGGTCGGCTGGGCAACCCGCGCGCCGTCCTCGACCTGCGGGTTCGAGACGGTCGCATGGGGGACCAGGCGGTCGAGGAGGCTGTGGTCGCCGCCGACCTGGCCGAGCAGGCCATCACGCTGCGCACCCTGCGGATCAAGCCTGAACGGGGCGAACTGGTCGGCGCCGGCCGCATCGACCTGCGCGGCTCCAGCGAGGTGGAGCTCGGGGGGACCGGGCTCGATCTCGACCTGCTGCGGCCCGTGTTCAGCCTCCGCCGGAGGCTGCGCGGGACGTTCGACGTCACCCTTCAGCTCACCGGCACGCGCGACGACCCTGTCCTCGGTCTGGCCTTCAGCGCCTCCGCCGGCGCGGTCGGCGCCACGGGGTTCGACCAGCTCGCGGTGCAGGCGTTCTACCGGGGCGGGCAGCTGCACATCGAGCACGGGCTGCTGCAGCAAGACCGGCATCGGGTGCGTCTCGCCGGCACCCTGCCCGTCGATCCGACGCGCCTCCGGCTGGATGCGGCGCGAGCGCTCGACCTCCGCCTGGACCTGGTCGACGCCGACCTCAGCATCCTCGGGCTGCTCAGCGAGCGAGTGGAGCGCGGCGCGGGACCGCTTTCCGGCGGGATGACCCTCACCGGCACGCCCGCCCGGCCGCACTTCGCGGGCACGCTCACCACCTCCGGGGGCAGCGTCAAGTTGCGGGGCATCGCTCCGGCGCTCGAGGAAGTGACCGGCCAGATCACGCTGAGCGAAGAGCTGATCCGCGTTGACCGTCTCGCGGCGCGGATGGGGGCGGGGGAAGTGACGGCATCGGGCACCGCCGCGCTGCGCAACTTCCGCATCGACCGCCTGGCCCTGGAGCTGCGGGCCGCCGGCGCGCGGCTGGAGATCGAGCCATTGTACGCGGGCGCCGTGAACGCCGACCTGCGGGTGGGAGGGACGGCGGCCCGGCCGGAGGTGGCCGGCTCGGCCACCTTCTCCCAGGGTGATCTCGTCGTCTCCTCGCTGACCCGGATCGGGAACGGCGCGGCCCGGGGCCTCGACCCCGCGCTGGACGTGAACATGCAGGCGGGCGAGGGCCTCTGGGTGACGGTGGGCGGGCTCCGCCTGCAGGTCGACGGCGCCCTGCACGCCGGCGGAACGTGGCACCGGCCGCGCCTGGCGGGAGAGGTCAGGGCCGACCGGGGGACCTTCACGGCCTTCAACAACACCTTCGTCCTGACGGAGGGACGCGCCACCTTCGCCGAGTTTCGCGGCGTGACCCCCTACGTTGATGCGCGGGCGGAGACGCGGGACCGGGTGCGGATCGTGCTGCCCTCGGCAGTGCCCGGGCTGCCGCCGCGCGTCGAGTCGGCGCGGGTCTTCCTGCACATCACCGGCACGCCGGATGCCCTGACCCTGGCGCTCAGCTCGGATCCGCCGTTCGCCCGGGAGGAGATCGTCGCCGGGCTGGCCCGTCAGGTGGGGGTGACGCGCCTGCTGGCCGGTGAGGCCACGCTGGAGAACGTCCTGCGGGCCGAGTTGAGCAGCGCGCTGTTCGGCTCCGTCGGCCGGGCCGTGGCCCGCTCACTGGGCCTGGAGGAGTTCGCGATCGAGTACGACTTCGTGCGTCCGCTGACGCTGCGCATCGGCCGGCTGCTGATCAAGAACCTCTACCTGACGCTGACCTCGGAGTTCAGCATCCCGCGGCGCACCATCTGGGCGCTGGAGTACCGGATCTCGTCGAACACGATGTTCAGCTTCGCCGTCGACAACTTCGGCGTGACGGAGGTCCTCTACCGGATCACCTACCGGTTCTGAGCAGGAGCGGGGAGGAGTTCTCCGCGTCCTGGGGAAGGTCAGCAGGAACGCCAGAGCGCATCGACGGCCTGCCGCGGAGTGAGCGTGCTCGCCGATTACCTCAAGGAACTGCAGAAGGTCACCCTGCTCGAGGATGCCGAGGAGCAGGCCCTGTGGCGCCGCTTCCGCCAGGAGGGCGACGCAGGCAGCCGTCTTCGGCTGATCGAGAGCTACCAGCCGCTGGTGTTCAAGGTCGTGATGCGCCTGCATCCACCCGAGGATCTCCTCATGGACATGATCCAGGAGGGTACGATCGGGCTGATCGAGGCGGTGGAACGGTTCGACCACGGACGCGGGGTGCGCTTCTCGACGTTCGCCACGTACCGCATCCGGGGGCGCGTGCTGAACGCCCTGGCCCGCGATCGCGCTCGGGCGCGCGTCGTCTCGGCGGACGTCCCGGGATGGCTGGCGGCCGCCGCGACGCTGGCCGACCCCGCGTCGGAGGACGCCCTGCTGGCGGTGGAGGAAGCGGCTGCTATGGATCAGATGCGGACGATGCTGGACGCCCTGCCCCAACGCGAGCGGGCCATCCTGCGCGCCACCTTCGTCGAGGCGCGCGAGGCCCGACGCGTGGCCGCTGAGCTCCGCATCAGTCTCTCGCACTTCTACCGGCTGCAGAAGCGGGGTCTGGCGCGCCTGCGCCTGCTCACCGGCGCGGAGGCGCACCACCTGGGCGGGGCGCATGGATACTAAGGGACGCGAGGGGTTCTTCGCCGGACGGAGGGGGACGATGAGCCAGGGAGCGACGGGCGAGCAGATGGCCGCCCGGATCGGATTCGCCGAGCAGTGGCTGCGCCGGGCGCGCGGGCAGGTCGCCGAGGGCGAAGTGGTGCGCGGCGTGCTCACCCTCGTGCTCGCGGAGGCCGAAGTTCGCCACGCGATGGAGGCCGCCGGCGTCCC
>DATLZI010000263.1:0-15917 GCA_035574075.1 bacterium
GGCGGCCTGATCGTCAGCGCCCTCGCCCCGCTGATCATGTCCCTGCTGCGCGCGGCCTGGCTCTTCGTGCCGCTGCGCCTCGTCGACGGCGCCGGGTCGTCGGCCCTGTGGCCGGCGGCCGCGGCGATCATCGCCGACACCACGCCGCCCCACCGGCGCGCGACGGCGATGGGGGCGTTGAACATGTGCTTCCTCGCCGGCCTGGGGCTCGGGCCGGCGCTGGGGCTGTACGTCGCGGGATTTACCGGCTCGTACGCCGCGGGCTTCTA
This sequence comes from bacterium, assembly GCA_035574075.1. Classification (GTDB taxonomy): domain Bacteria; phylum Sysuimicrobiota; class Sysuimicrobiia; order Sysuimicrobiales; family Kaftiobacteriaceae; genus Kaftiobacterium. Next base: position 270 of record DATLZI010000263.1, read on the forward strand.
CCTGGCCAGCGTGATGCTGCTCGCCGCCGCGACGCTGGCTGCCCTCTCCCTGCGCGGCGTGGGCGCGACACACCAGGTCGCCGACGCCGTCGAGATCGGCTACCACGGCGCGGCGCGCAGCCCGCACCTCGAGGAGGTGCTGGCGGAAGGGCGGCGCTATCCGCTGCTGTCGGTCATGCTGGTCGTCGCCTTCCTGCAGATGTTCGGGGCCGGACTGCTCGCGCCGATCCTGGTCATCTACGCCAAGCGGGTCATCGGGCTCTCCGAGCACGTCATGGGCACGTCGTTCCTCATACTGATGCTGGCCATCGCCCTGGCCTCGCTGCCCGCCGGCCGGCTGGCGGATCGGTGGGGGAAGCTGCGCGCCGTCTTCTGGGGGATGGCGCTGGCGTCCCTGGGGATGTGGGTGCTGCCGCTCTCACCGGGGCTCGTCGCGCTCGCCCCGGCCGCCGGGCTGCTCGGCGCGGGCTACGCGATCTCCACGCCGGCCTGGCACGCCGTGATCAGCCAGCTGGCTCCCCCCGGGCGGGTGGGGCTGGCGATCGGCGCGTCGCAGACGGCGGAGGGGATGGGACTGGTGCTCGGGCCGCTGCTCGGGGGCCTGCTGTGGGACGAGGTGAGCCATCAGGCTCCGTTCCTGGCCGCGGCGGTCCTGCTCAGCGCGGGGACCGCGCTGCTCGCGCTGGCGGTGCGGCGGGCGGGGCCAGGCGGATCGTCAGCACCGCGCTGAGCACGAGCCCCCCGCCCACCCACTGCAGCGGCTCGAGCCGCTCGCCGAGCAGCGCGTAGCCGAGCCCGGCCGCCACGGCCGGCTCCAGCGTCGCCACGAGGCTGGCCCGTCCGGCCTCCACTCGCAGCAGCCCCGCCAGGTACAGCCACTGCGCGAGCAGCGTCGTGACCAGCGCCAGATACGCGATGCCGCCCCAGGCCGCGGCCGTGTGCGACAGGCGGATCGCGCCCAGCGGCAGGGCGACCAATCCCAGGGCGGCGGCACCGATCCCCAGGGCGTAGGTCAGGGTGGTGACCGGCGGGTAGCGGCGGAGCGCGGTTTTGCCGAAGATGCTGTACATCGCATAGGTGAAGCCCGAGGCCAGACCGGCCAGGACGCCCGGGAGGTTCAGGCGGAGGCTGGCCGGATCGTACCCGCGCACGACCAGGACGCAGCCGGCAAAGGCCAGGGCGATCGCCGCCGCCTTCGGGGCGGTCACGGGTTCGTGGAAGAGCAGCGCGCTGAGCACGATGACGAAGGCCGGCGCCGTGTACAGCAGGATCGCCGCCGTGGCCACCGTCGTGCGGCTGATCGCGTAGAGGTAGACGAAGAAGAAGGCGGCGATGCTGACCAGGCCGAACGCCGCGAACAGCGCCAGGTCGCGGGGCCGGACGCGCAGCGCCGACGGGTTCGTGAACAGCACGATGGCCGCGACCCCCAGGAACGCCAGCAGGGCGCGGAAGAAGGCCACCTCGAGAGGCTGCGCGCCGGCGGCGAAGGTCACTCGCCCGACCACGCCGAGGCTGCCCCACAACACCGCCGCGCCGACGATCGGCAGATACCCGGCCCGCTCGTTCACGGCATAGATCATAGCCTCTTTGCGTCCGCAAGGCGGGGGAGCGCCGGCATCTGGCCGACAGGGACCAGGCGGTGGAGTCGGCGGAGCCGCGGAGACATCGGTGGTAGCCCCAACGGGATTTGATTCGGGCCCGCGTCTGCCTGAGCTGCCCTTCGGAGGCAGCGTTCTGAACGTTTGAGGGAGGGGAAAAGCAGGACGAGCGCCTACCCGCGCACGAAGACCCCTCCCCCAGCGGTGGACTGGGACTTAGGGGGCGTTCGAATGGGTAGGCCCCAAGTGGACCATTGGTGTCCTCCTGGACAGCAGGGGTTCTCAGAGAGGTTCGAGTAGTCCTCCGATTGGGAGGTGGCACCCCAATGCCGAAGGGCGAGGGCAGGGTTTTTTCCTTCGTGGTCAGAGCAAACGGCAGCAAGGCGCTTCGATTCTCCTCGACTTCTCCCATCACCCCCGAAGAGCAGCGACAGGCTCTCATCACCGTATACGGACCCGAGGAGGGGGCAAGCTTGTTCAATCGGATCGAGGAGGCTAAGAAGGCTCATCGCTCCGATGAATGAACGTAGACCAATATCTGGACGCTCTCGCGGAGGAGATCGAGCGCTGCATCCCCCTCGTAAGATCCCTTACCCAGAGCCACCAGCTCCACGCTGACAGGAAGGGATTCGGACATGAGACCACCGTTGTCCTCACGGACAGCACTGTACTCCTGATCTCTGAGCAACTGCGTTTTCAGCGCTCGGCTCGTTCCCTCTACATCAAGCGAAATCTCCACATCGAAAGCTTCAGTCTAACCTTCCACCACCAGGACGGGCGCTTCACGCGGTTCGACCTTGACCCAACGCACCAGCGACACCTCGCTTCGTACCCCCACCATAAGCACACAGGCACAACCGGACCATTGCCTCTCTTCGATCCTCCTAACTATGGGACTCCGGCCACTGCCCTTTCTCCAGGCGATCCGCGCTCAAGAGCAGAGTTCCTAGAGTGGATCATGCGAGAGCGTGCGGCGGGCCGATGAGGCGCGGGGCTAGTCTGGGTAACGAGCGATGTCGAAAGTCACGCTGAGGCTGCTGTAGTCGCCTTCTTTGATTCGATCCTTCCAGTAGAGGTCAGCGCCCTGTCGCAGCGCTTCTCCGCCATCCTTCGCCTCGACGTCATACAGCTTGATGTGATCGCTGCCACGCACCGCTACACGGTACTTGGGCATAGTCGTTCCTCCTTAGCCGTACAGCTCGAAGTCCAGGAAGACGCCGAAGTGTCCCCTGTCATCTCCGCGCTCCCATCCCCCGCGGATCCATGCCTTGCAGATTCCTCGCACGTTGGCCCCTGCACCCTGGTCCTGGAGGAACTTCCTGTATGCCTTCGCGTCCTCCCGGTTGAGGTGACCCACATGCCTCCCATGGATCTCGACCCGCACGGCGTTCCGATCATAGGGGTTCTCGTCGTCTAGGACGAGAGTAGCCACACACCGCAGGTTTGCGCCTTCCTCTGTGCGCCCCCCACAAATCTGCTCAAGTGCCTGCTGATAGTGTGATTCGCCGACCACTTGAAGCCGGAAGCGATCCGTGCTAGGCAGGACGAGCTCCGTGGGACCATCCTCCGAAGTCGGACTGGCCCCGCTAGAGCCACGGCGGAACAGACGCGTGAGGAACTCCATCAACCCCCTACCCCGCTCTCTCAAGGTTTGCTTGGAAAGTGACGTTGGATGGAGCGCAGTCAACCCCTGCTTATCCCTTGGGAGAGTTTGTCAGATTGCGGAAGGAACCGATGGACAAGTCCCCAACACAGGAAGGGTGCGATGGCAGAGGACAGGAGTCTTCCGTGGATGGTCGATCCGCCCCAACGGGATGAGCCAGAGGACGTGGCTGCGTTCCGTGAGGTCGTAAGGCGATTGCTCGGGGTTCCCCCTAAGCACCGTAAGCGACGCGCCAAGAAGGAACCGAACAAATAGAAGCGACAGGAGACGCGAGAAAGGACCGGGGGCAGATGCCTTCGGTCCTATTCGTTTTCTAAAGGAGATGAGAGAAGATGTATTCGCTGTTTGTTTCCAAAATCAAGAATGGTTATCTGATTGAGACGATAGGCGGGGTTGGGGAAAGCGATAAGGCATATGCCGGCACGGTAGAAGAAATTATGGAAGAGATCAGACGGGTCTTGGTCGGTTCTGCAACTCCTCAAGAATCCGCCTCAGAATCTCCTGTATAGATTCGAGGCGTAGTTCGACCTTTCGGGTGTGCTCGGCCAGATTCGCAATTCCCTGTGCGAGGGCCGGAAGACTCGGGTCCCGACCCGGCGGGAAACCAGTGGACACCGTGTACCCCTCCTTAGTTTGGCTCCTGGGGTTTGGTTAGGGATATTCAACGAGTTGGAAGCAACCCCTGCGACTAGGGCCGTTTGTGTCGTCAAGGATATAAGTCCCAAAGATTTTGTACCCGATGATGTTGGCTGGGAGGGTCTCCCCGTTCCCCCTCGAGCACGCAGACGTTGAGAATCCGTGCCTCCCCTTCGTTTCGCCGGGCGCGGCCCGGTAGGGCTCCTCTGGAGGAAGGAGCGGGGCGCGACCGCACCCGCTGTCGTGCGCCCGCGTCTTCTACCGCGCCACGCCGTCGAGCCGCACGCGCCCGATCGTGTCGCCATCCGCCGCCGCGGTCGCACCCCATCCGACGAGCTGATTACCGGTAGCCACGCCGGTGACTTTGCCGATTCCGGCGTCCCAGAACACCTTCGCACCCTCGACCCACCCCGTGCCGGCGCCAGTGTTCTTGGGGAGCGAGAACTGACCGCTCACCACGCCGCGGAACTTCGAGCCGACCGCCGCGTCATGCACCGGGATGACCAGGATCGTTCCAATCAGCTTCGGGGTTCCGCCGATGACACCGCCGGCCGGAGCGGTGAACTCGAGCTCGCTCCCCTGATCGGGGTTCGTCACGTAGTATGGTCCCATTCCGAAGTCCTCCCTCGACCTAGAATTGTGATCTAATCTGGCCTACCCCGTGATCCGCCGCACCTGCGCTGCAGCCGGACCCTTCGGGGTGTCTCTCACCGCGAACTCCACTTGCTCGCCTGCCGTCAGGCTCCGGTAGCCCGTGCCATCGATGTCGGAGTAGTGCACGAACAGGTCCCGGCCGCCGTCCTCCGGTTTGATGAAACCCCATCCGCGGTCTGCATCGAACCTGATCACCGTGCCCTTCACCAGCGGCCTCCCTTCGTGAACCCGCTGAGGTCGTAACCCCGCTCGCCCCGCCGACGACGCAGCCAGGACTCCTCTCGCTCCATCCATCGCGCCGACGGCTCACGGAGCTCCTTCGGGGTGAGCTGGCGCACGCTCAGCGCCATGGCGCCGGAGATGATGGGCGCGGTCCTCGGAGTGATGATGGAGCCAGCCCACGGATCGGGCTGACGGCGGCGAAGCCACGTGCGGAATCGAGACCGCAGCGGCCCGGAGGCGCGCACGGCCCCCGGGATCCGCTCCAGGGGCTGGCGCAGCCACGCACGGACCGCCGCGGTCACAACTGCGCGCAGTTGCCTCATCGGCGGATCACCCGCTCGTCGCCATTTAGACCGATGTGGCCGATGATCGAGGACGCGCCCGCGAGGGCGATCTCGGTCTGCATGGGAACGGGCCAGGTCACCCCCACCGTCACCGCGTCACGGTCGACCATCTGCCCGAGGGCGACATCGAGCCTCCGAAGCTCCTCGAGGACGGGCGCAATCCTGGCCGCGACGTCCTTCAGGTGCTGGGCCCGGTGCCGAACCCGCTCCTGAATCTTGTCCTGCGCCTTCCGCCACTCGGCATCCCGGCCCGCCTTGGCTTCCTCGATCTCCCGCTCGAGGGCGGGGATGGTCAGGGCGAGTGCCCGCACTGTCCCGATCGCCGCTTCCAGCTCTGCGACTGCGGCGCGGCCTGTGGCGACGTCGCGCCGGAGCCGGTCGACGGTCACCTCGGAAGCGCGACGGCGGGCCTCGGTGTCAACGAGGCGCTGCTCGGCATCCTTGAGACGCCGCTCGGCCTCAGCGAACGCCGGGTGTACCTCTGCAGGGGTCAGCCCGCGGATGATCTCGCCGGTGCTCGGCAGGTCAAGCCTGATCTCCGTTTTCATAGCGCAGCCTCCATCTGCTGGCTCATGTAGATGACCGCGCCGGCGGCGCAGCGCTCGGCATCGTCCGCCCAGCCCCACGAAGCCGCCAACGCCGCCGCCTGGCGTTCGCTCCGGATCTGCTCTTCCTGGAGGTCTCGCACGACCCGGAGCCCCGGCCAGGGTCCGGCGCCGGCCCACTCCCCTGCCGCACGGCCGAGCTCCCGAAGGGCAGCGAGCCCTTCCGCCGGCTGGCGCATGTCTTCAGAGCGGGGCAGTGCGCCGAGCCACGCGTGCGCCACCTCGTGTGCGATGAGAACACGCAGATCTTGATCGCTCCTGTGTCCATCGAGGAGGATCAGCTTCAGGGCGTACCCTTCGGCCGCGGCAGTCGTGGCTTTGGTAGACAACGTGAGGGTGGACCCTGCCGAGCCACGGCCCACGCCCAGCATCACGACGGAGGAGAGCACGAACGCTACTACCACGGGCGGCAAGCCGAATAGGACGTCGAGGACCACCTGGCGGATCGCCTCGTCGCCCAGGAACTGCAGCCGCCCCGCGATCTCGGACCGAGACGGCTCGGAGGCGCGGCGCGGCTCCGCCACGAACCACGCGCGCAACCTTTCTCGCGCCGCCTCGGTCGCAGCGAGCGCAGCCGTCAACCACTGAGGCCCTCCAGCCATCAGCTCGCGCCAGCTGAGGACGTCGCCGGCCAGGTTGTCGAGCTCAAACGTGGACAACCTCATCCGCCCACCTGCACGCTCCCGCGCTCACGGAGGTCGAGCTGCTGCTCGAGCTGGCCGAGGAAATCCTCGTCGAACGCGCCCTGCTCAACCCAGCTTGCCAACACTATCGCCGGCAGCTCGTCCCGGTCGCCGAACTGACGGATCGGGATGGGAAAGATTTCAGATTGCGGTCGACGGCGCAGGCGCTCTGCCAACTCCCGGCGCCGGGCGGCGCGGCCATCGGCCAAGACGCGTTCTTCCTCGCGCTCGCGGGCGGACAACTCCTCGAGGGCTGCGGCGGCGGCGGCCTCATGGCGGGACTTCGCCGCACCGAACCGGGCCCGGAGCGACGGCAGGACGGTGGCCAGGATCCCCGCATAGGGCTGCAGCTCGTCACGGGCGGCGAGCTCGCAGCTAACGGTCGCCTCGAACTCCGCCCAATCACGCGCGATGGATTCGGCTTCGGTCAGCCCGCGGGTCGACGCGCTGGCCTCCGAGATGCGGGCGAGCAGCAGCTGCCCACGTGGTCCGCGGATCACACTCCTTAGCGCCGGATACGAATCCGCGTGGGCCCCGGCGAGATCGCCGGCGGCCGTAAGCCGACGGATCCGATCTTGCACGTATCCAGCGAAGTCCAACAACGCCGAACTGTCAGCGGGCTCGAAGATTGACGGAAAGACCTTCGGCCGGACGTGATTGTGGAGTGCGCGGAGCGCCTCTTCTGCCCGGCCGACGTGCTCCGCGAACGGCCGGCGCTCCTCGAGCTGCTCGAGAGCGCGGACCGCCTCCTCCGCGCTCTCGAGCAATGCGGCCACTTCGTCGGTGGTGCGCTTGGTGGCTGTCATTTACCTACCTCCCTCGGTGATGAGCACGGCTGCTGAAGCGGCCAATCTGCTCGACACATCCGGCACTTGCCGTATCCGTGGCGTGTTTCCAGCAGGTGCTCGGCGACGAGCTGAGCGTCCTCGAGGACAAGGGCACACGCCTTACATGATCTCCCCTGCGCGCCGCAACGGCACGACCGGGCGCGATCCCAGCGCTTCACCATCTCGGCAGAGAAGATCATCGGCTTGCCGCGACCGCCCCACCTCGTCACGGCGCAGCCTAGTCCTTCGACCAGCTGCTTGGTGATCGTGTCCGGGTGGAGGTTGAGGAGACCAGCAACCTCACGCCGCGTCAGCGTGGCAGGCGCCGTCATGCCACTACCCCCCCTGAGTGTTGCTGTTGGCGGCCCATGGAAGGCCTGTAGTCTGGGGGAATTCCGCGGTGTCGCCCACCCGCTTTGGAGGCTGGCCGGAAGAACCTATCGGCGCCCGGGCTCCGCTCGACGCCACCTAACGTCCCGGAGAAAGCGTACAGGCCGCCGCCCGAGAACATCCCGCGCCCGCGCATGTCCAGGCAGACCGCGGACCACAGACCGGCCGGCGCGGGCGTATACTGTTTCCGGGCATCACGAGCCACGACGGCCACCCTACTGCATCTCCTCCGCGACCGCCGTGAGGACTGCCCGCGCCCGGTCCTCGGTCCATCCCAGATCACGCATCAAGTCTCCGATCGTCGTGACCGTCATCCGGTCCCTCTGCGTACGCGGGGCTCCCTGCAATTGCCGGAGCCGCATCTGAATCAGTGCTCTCTGCTCGGGTGTTAGGCTGTTGCCGTTGCCGTTCAAGGGTGCGTGAGCACCAGTAGTTGAACTACCCTCCTTCTTTGTCGTTGACGGGTCCAGGACGGGTACGGGGCTGGTGGCTGCTGGTGCGACTTCACCAGCAGTATTGCTGGTGATTGCTGGTGCGAATCGGCCAGCAGTTCTGCTCGCTGAGGCGGCCCGCGCCTTCCCGCCCTGACGGCGCACCTCGTGCATGCGCCGCTGATAGTCCCGTGCCTCCTCCGCCGTGGGGTTGTAGTCGGACCAGTCATGGACGCGCCAACCCGACTCCGTCTGCTCCCATATCCGGGCCCGCACGAGTTCCTTCACGAGGGGGCGCGACCGCGCCCGGATGAATGGCGCATTGCGGGGGATCTCCCCTCCGGTGCAGTGACGGCCGCAGTACGACAGGGCCAGCGCATGGAGACCGACCGCCCCAAGGCTGCAGCTGAGGACCTTCGGGTTATCGTAGAATCCATCATCAAGCCTGGTCCACATGCTATATGGTGCTCCCATTCCCGTTGACATGACCACGCTCGAGCCAGCTCGTGAACACGGCCCGTCGGAGGAACAGAACCCGGCCCGGCCGCACGATCGCCTCCGCAGGGATCGTGCCGTTCGCCACCCATCGGTAGAGCCGGCGCGCACCGATCCGAGGCGCGACATCTGGCCAAACCATCCGCCCGGCCTCGGCGACCGTGAGCAAGGGATGCTCCATCGTCAACGCCTCGCCGTCTCTCGCTGTTCGAGCTTGCGCCGCAATTCCTCGACGGAAGCTGCATCGATGAGGCGAAAGCCCTGCCGGCCGATCCGCTCGAAACGCAGGAGCCAACCAACCGGAGCCTTTGATTCTCATTTCCGCCCCTCGCCAACCCTGGAGGCTACTGACGTTGGACCTTCATCCGGCCGACGCACAAGGAGGGTCCTATCCCTGCGCTCTTCCTCTGCTACTACGAGGATCTCCGCGAGCGCCTGCACGACTGCGGTTCTACCGGGAGTGACGATCGCGTTCATGGCCCCTAGCTCACCGCTTCACGCGCCAGTCGATCGAGGGCCGCGAGATACTTGGCGAGAAATTGCTCGTCGGGCTCACGATCGCCCAACTCCCAACGGCAGAGAGCAGCCCTGCTGACACCGACCGCCTCCGCGAGTGCCGCCTGCGTAATTCCGGCCCGCTCACGCAGAAGACGTCTTGTCTTCGGATCTGGAAGGCGTCGGCGCTGCCGGGCTCTGTCCAGCAGTTCCTCGAGCCGTTCCGTGGTCATCGTCATGCCAACACTATGCAACAGTATTGGTACGAAGGTCTAGAATTGTTTCATCCGGGCGTGGGCACCGTATATCAATAGTCATAGTCACCGTTGACAAAGCGACACACTTCCGGTACGGTTTACTCATGCGCTGGCGCGTCGACCTCGAGACGAACACGGCCTCTGTCGAGGAGGATCTCGAGGATGAGGGGGGCGAACGCTGGCGGGCGGAAGCGAGGCTTGCTTCGGCGGGCCAGCGCCTTGTTATCGCGGAGCTGCGAATCTCCCCAGCCGACCCCCAGAAACCTCTCCTGCGTGGTCTGGAGGCACGCCTCCTTCGGCGGGTTCCGATCAGGGATTTCCTGCTTTATGCCCAGGCCCTGATGAGTGGTGCGGCGGAACCTGGTCCTGCTACTCAACTCTTTCGGGGGATCCTGCAAAGGGTCATCTTCCCTGGGTTCGCAACGCGCCCACGTCCAAGGCGACGGGTTGGCCGCGACGATCGCTTCTTCGCTGAACTTGCCGCTGCTTACATTGCTCACGCCCGTCGTTCGAGGAGTCCCGTGAAAGATCTCGCCAAGTTACGACGCGAGACGCCTGCGCGGATACGGGACCAGCTGCATGAAGCTAGGGTTCGCGGATTACTCTCCGAGGGCGACCGCGGAAGGCCAGGCGGGATGCTGCTACCGTACGGGCTGGCCCTTCTCAAGAAGTCACGGGCAACGCGAAAAGAGAAAGTGCCGCACCGGAAGTAGGAGAGACACCAAGAGCAGACAGTGACGCCCGGGGGGTGAGGAGGACGGTCATCGTCTACGTACACAGGAAGGCGGACGGTTTCGAGGTCGGTTGGTACAAGGGGCAGTGGCACTGTCGCCGCGAGGACGCCGTGATCGCACGGGTGGCGGAAGCATTGCAGTGTCAGGGACCGGAGCATCCGGTTGGGCAGATGCGTGAAAAGGTGCAACACATCCGAATCAGGTCCGTCTCCAACGGCTACTACGTGAGTGACGTTTCCTTTAGCCAAGAAGAATACAAGCCCACGAGGGCGGCAACATGGGAATGGTTCCTGGCGCAGTTCGAGCGCCCAGGAGCAAAGGCTAGAGCAGCCATCCGAGAGCGGGTGGCGGAAGCCCGCCAGGCTGTCCGCTCCATCGAGGAAAACGTCCAGGCCATGAGGGCAGAGAATGCTCCGACCCGGGAGCAGTTCGCGGTCGAAGAGCAGTATCTCGATGAGATCCTCGCGGCGCTGGATGAGGTACTAGCAGCCGCCGAGCGCACGACGAGCGTAGGTGAGCTACATTCCTCCTTGCCCGGCTTCACCAGGAACACAGCACTTCTTCAATTCATCAAGGACGGAATCTCCGACGTGCGCCTAGCAGCAATTGTGTGGCAGAGGGTGCGGGAGAATCACAACGGGCGCCGAGGCAGGACGGCCCGCCGATACTTCGAGGAGTTAGTGACGAAGGCAGAGCGGAATCGTGAGACGTGGCTCCGGCGGTGGGCGCGGCAGGAGATCCAGCAAGAGGCACGGGACGCCAAGGAGGAGGCGGCGGCGGGGGATTCTGAATCAGCGATCACCGACGCCGCGCTAGAGCAGATCGTCCTGGGCAAGACACACGATATACCGCCCAATGAACTGGGGGGGGCATAGGGCCATGATCGCAGCGATCTATGCTCGGAAGAGCACTGATGACTCTGACCGGAGCGAAGAGGCCCGCTCTACAGTCCGCCAAGTCGACCAGGCCACCGCCTACGCCCGGGCGAGAGGTTGGGAAGTTGATCCCCGCTTCGTGTTCGTGGACGACGCTGTGAGCGGGGCTGAGTGGAAGCACCGGCCAGGGTTCAACGCCCTCCTGACCACCCTCGAGCCCCGCCCACCCTTCGGGGTTCTCATCGTCTCGGAGCTCTCCCGCATAGGCCGCGACACTGTTCGGACGCCGGCGGCCGTCCTGCAGCTCGAGGAGGCAGGCGTCGAGGTCTGGAGTTACCTGAATGACGCCCGGATCTCCCTCTCCGATGAGACTGCTGAAGCGATGACCCTGCTCTCCTCGCTTGCCTCCAGCTGGGAGCGGCGCCGGGCAGCCCAGCGTGTCCATGATGCCCTTCGACGGAGGGTCGAGGCCGGGGCGGTTCACGGGGGCAAGGTGTTCGGCTACCGTAACGTGCGCCGCGGAGGCTTCGTGTACCGGGAGATCGATCCGGACGAGGCCCGAGTCGTCCGGCGCATCTTCGATCTGACCCTCGAAGGCTACGGAGTGAACCGCATCGCCAAGACGCTCAACGCTGAAGGGGTCCCGGCCCCGCGGGCTCGCGGTTGGGCGCCCTCAGCGATTCACGCGATGATCCGCAACCCCCTCTACGACGGCCTGATCGTTTGGAACAAGACGCAGAAGATCAAGCGCCGGGGCACGAACGGCATTCGCCGGCGGGATCCGTCAGAGTGGCTGCGCCGTGAGGTCCCCGACCTGGCCATCATCCCGCCCGACGTCGCTACGGCCGTGGACGCGCGCCTTCGCGTCCGGTCGGAGCGCTTCACCCGGTGGACCGGCGCCGCCGGAGGCCATACTCTGGCGCTCACCTACCCGTCGTCCTTCGTTCTCACGAACTTCTGTCGCTGCGGGGAGTGCGGCGGTCGCATCGGCACGATCTCCCGGACCCACGGGAATCCCCGCCGACACAAGCTTGTCCGCTTCTACGGCTGTACCATCCGATGGAACCGCGGAGCCTCGGTCTGCTCGAACGCCGTCCTGCTCCGACACGAGGTTCTCGATGGAGCGTTCCTGGATGCCATCCGTGCGGCGATCGGAGACGATCTCCTCCGGGACGCGGTTGCCCGGGCGGTCACCCTCCAGCGGGAGCGCCAGGATGCTTCCACGGCCCGCCTGCGGGCTCTGGCGCATGATCTCCGGGAGACTGAACAGCGCGTCGATCGGTTGGTGGATGCGATCGCCACCGGAGGCCCGATCGAGGAGCTGCTGGAGCGCCTCCGGACGGAGCGCACCAAGCGGACGGCCCTTGAGGAGGAGCAGAAGGCCCTGCGTGGCCACAGGGGTGACCAGGACGAGATTGAGCTCGTAACTCGACTCATGGCGCGCGCCGCAGAACTACGGTCTCTCCTCGGCACCCATGTCCCGCAGACAAGAAAGCTCCTGGCGGCGATGCTGGTCGGGCCGGTGATCATGACACCGATCGCGGAGGACGGCCGGCGTGGCTACCGTTTCGAGGGCAGGCTGCGACTCGGAGGGGTGCTGACGGGAGAGACGCGCGAGACTCTGGTAGCCCCAACGGGATTTGAACCCGTGTCTCAGCCTTGAGAGGGCTGTGTCCTAGGCCAGGCTAGACGATGGGGCCGCGCCATCCCCATTATAGCGGCATCATCGCCGCGGGCAATGCGCGCCGCCGCCGACCCCGCCGGCGGGCAGCGTCGTCGCCCTCCCGGGCTGATGGCCGGTGATCGCTCAGTCGCCATGGATCGCGCGCAGGCGCGGCGAGAGACGCAGCAGCAGCTGCACGCGCTCGATCTCATCGAGCCACTCCGCGGCGACGGTGTCCAGGTAGTCGCCTTCCGGCGGGACGATGCCGGTGGGGCAGCTGGGGCCGAGCCGCTCCGCCGCCATCTTTCGGTAGGTGGCCAGGGTGCGCTCCCCGTACCGCGCGCACTCCGCGAACTCCTCGCTCAGGAAGACGACGACGGGGATGCGCAGCCCGCGGTTGATGGCCAGAGCCTGGGCCACCGCCGGATGCGCATCCCGCTCCAGGAAGCGCAGGCCGATCGCGGGCGAGCTCTCGGCGATGCGCTGCAGCACCGTGCCCTCCCGCACGCAGTCGCCGCACCACGTCGCGGCCAGACAGAGCAGGTGCATCTGCCGCGTGAACCCGGCGAGCAGCGCGCGCTGCGCGGGGCGCAGGGCGAGCGACCCATACATCGCCGCCCAGCGCGCGCGGTGCGCCTCGGTGCCGTACCGCTGCAAGAAGTCGTGGTAGGGAAGGGCTTGTGCGTAGAGCGCCTGCCAGTCCAGCATCTCTCGCCTCGCGCGTTGTTCGGCTCGCTTCGTCTAGCGTACAATAGGAACCGATGATTCCCGACGACGAGATGATCGCTCGGCTGGAGCAGCTCCTTCCCCGCGTCGATCCGCGGCTCGTCCTCGACCGCGGCAACCTGCGCGCGGTCACCGATCCCTATCCCGGGCTCGAGTACGGTCTGCGGCTGGGCGAGGCCGCAGCGCTGCTCTTCATGCCGGCCGCCGACCTCGCCGCCGCCGACTGGGAGACCCGCGTCTTCAAGAAGCTGGAGGCGGCGCGCCGCTACCTGGAGGGCTTTGCGCACCGCCATCCCGCCGCCTCCCCGCCGCCGGAGACCCGCCGGCCGCTGGAGCGGCGCGGCTGACGCCGATGCTCTCCGGCCTGCACCACATCACCCTGATCAGCTCGGACCTCGCCCGCACGACGCGCTTCTGCAGCGATGTCCTGGGGCTGCACCTCGTCAAGCAGACGGTGAACTTCGACGACCCGGCGGCCAGGCACTTCTACTTCGGCGATCAGGCCGGTACGCCAGGCACCGTGGTGACCTATTTCGAGTGGCCCCAGATGCCGCCGGGGGCGACCGGCGTCGGCTTGATCCATCACTACGCCTTCGTCGTGGAAGACGAGGACGCCCTGGCGCGCTGGTGGGTGCGGCTGCGCCGCCTGGGGATCGAGACCACCAACCCCCGGCCGCGCCGGTACTTCACCTCGATCTACTTCCGCGACCCGGACGGCGCGATCCTGGAGATCGCCACGCGCGGCCCGGGGTTCCTCGTTGACGAGCCGGAGGACGCGCTGGGAGAGCGGGTGATCGTCCCGCCCCGCTCCTACCTCAAGCCCCACCGCCCCGACGTCCCGCCGCGCACCGAGCACCTGGCGTACGACGGCGCGGCGATCGAGGCGGCGATGCGCCTGCAGGGCATCCACCATGTCACGCTGATCGCCGCCGACATTGAGCGCACGACCTGGTTCTACACCGATCTGCTGGGTCAGCGGTTGCTCAAGCGCACGGTGAACTTCGACGTTCCCGACGCTCCGCACTACTACTACGGCGATCGCCTGGGACGGCCGGGGACGGTGGTCACGTATTTCGGCTTCCCCCAGATGGCGCGGGGGCGTCTGGGCGTCGGCACCGCCCACCACGTGGCGTACCTCGTGGAAACCGACGAGGAACAGCGGGTCTGGCAGGAGCGCCTGCGCGCCGCGGGGGTGGCGGTCACCGACGTCATCGACCGGCGCTACTTCCGCTCGATCTACTTCACCGATCCCGACGGCGCGATCCTGGAGATCGCCACGCGCGGCCCGGGGTTCCTGGTGGACGAGGATCCGGCCACGCTGGGCTCGCGCTTCATCACCCCGGAGTGGCTGCCGGTCTCCCCGGCCCGCAACTGAGCCCCCCGCGCGGAGCGGCCGGCTCCCTTGTCCTGCTGCATGGGGCGGGAGGCCGCGGACAGCTGTGGCAGCATCAGCTGCTGGCCTTCCCGCAGGCGGTGGCGCCCGATCTGCCGGGCCGCGCCGGCGACGCGCCGCGGACGACCGTGGCCGAGCTCGCCGCCTGGATCGGCGCCTACCTTGACGCGCGCGCCCCGGACCGCATCGTCCTGGGCGGGCACTCCCTCGGCGCGGCCGTGGCGTTGCAGGTCGCCCTGGACGCGCCGGCGCGGCTGCGCGGACTGATCCTCGTCGGAGCGGGCGCGCGGCTGCGCGTGCGGCCGGAGTTCTTCGAATTGCTGCGGGCCGATCCGCGCTCCGGCGTCGAGGAGTTCCTGCGCTGGTGGTTCTCGCCGGCGGCGTCGCCACGGGTCGTCGCCCGGGCCCGCGCCGCCCTGCGCGACGTGCCGGCGGCCGTGCTGGAGGCCGATCTGCGCGCCGCGGACGGCTTCGACGTCAGAGCGCGCCTGGCCGAGATCGCCCTGCCCACGCTCATCCTCTGCGGCGAGGAGGACCGCCTGACGCCCCTGGAGTACTCCGAGTACCTGCGCGCGCACCTCTCCGCCGCGCAGCTCGTCGTCGTGCCGCGCGCCGGCCACCTGGTGATGCTGGAGCAGCCCCGGCTGGTGAACGAGGCGATCGGCGGGTTCCTGCGCCGTCTCGAGGACGGATGATCATCGATCTCAACGCCGACCTGGGCGAAGGAGCGCCCTCCGACGAGGCCCTGCTCGACGTGATCACCTCCGCGAACATCGCCTGCGGCGGGCACGCCGGGGACGAGGCCACGATGCGCGCCGCTGTCCGCGCCGCGCTGGCCCGGGGCGTGGGCCTCGGGGCGCACCCGGCGTATCCCGACCGGGCCGGGTTCGGCCGGCGGGTGGTGCCCCTGGCCGGGGAGGCGCTGGTCGCGGCCCTCGCCGCGCAGATCGCCGCGCT
>DATLZI010000264.1:0-11795 GCA_035574075.1 bacterium
ACCCGCCGAAAGCCTCGTCGCCACCGTCGCCTGACAGCGTGCAGATGATGCCCTGGTCGCGCACCGCGCGGCACACGCAGTACGTCGGTACCAAGCTGGTGTCGGCGAACGGCTGATCGAAGTGCAGCAGCAGGTCCGCCAGGGTGTCGGGATCGAGGGCCCAGTCGCCGACGTCGACCGTGTGATGGCAGGTGGCGTAGTGTCGCGACACGGCCAGGGCGAGGACCGTGTCGTCGTGGGCCCGGTCCGGGAAGCGGACGTTGAAGGTCGTCGTGGGCCCGCCGGTCGCCCGTTGATACGCCGCGACCACGAGCGATGAGTCGATGCCCCCGCTCAGCAGCGCCGCGACGGGCACGTCGGCCACGGACTGGCCGCGCAGCGCGCCGACCAGCCGGTCGGCGACGCGCGCGGTCGCCTCGGCGAGCCCTAGTGAAGGCTCGGGGTTGGCGGCGGCGCGGTAATACTCCCGCGCCCGCGCTCCGGCGGCGTCGATCGCGAGAGTCGTGCCCTTTTCGACGGCCTGCACATTGGCGAAGCCGGTGGCGGGCTCCGGCACGTAGGCCAGCCCGAGGAAGTCGTAGCATGCCTGACGGTCGAGGCGCGGCTCGAAGCCCGGCCGTGTGAGGATCGCCTTCATCTCGCTCGCGAACAGCCACTCGTCGCCGTGCCGCCCGACGAACAGCGGCTTCACGCCGAAGCGATCCCGGCCCAGGAGGAGACGGCGCCGGCGGCGATCGTAGAGCGCGAACGCGAACATGCCCCGGAGCCGCTCCACCATCCGGTCCCCTTCCTCCTCGTACAGGTGAACGAGTACCTCCGTGTCGGAGGCGCCGCGGAAGCGGTGGCCCCGGGCCGCGAGCGTCGCACGCAGCTCCCGGAAGTTGTAGATCTCGCCGTTGAAGACGACGTAGAGCGCCTCGTCCTCGTTGGGCATGGGCTGGTGGCCGCCGGGAGAGAGGTCGATCAGGGCGAGCCGGCGATGCAGCAGCTCGCAGCGCTCGTCCGCGAAGTGGCCTCGGCCGTCCGGACCTCGGTGGGCGAGCAACGCGTCGGCCCGCTCGCGCCAGCCGGGCGCGGGCTCGAGCGCAACGGGATGGAAGCGACCGGCCAGTCCGCACACGGTCAGCTCGCGCCCGCGGGTCGGCGCGCGCGCGCCTCGACGACCCCGTTGTGGCGCGCCGCGACGATGTCGCCGGCGCCGAGACGCTGCAGCGTGCGCCGGATCCACCCTGCCGTGCGCAGGCGCTTGTAGCGATCCGTCAGCTCGTCGAACGTGTCCAGCCGGCACCAGTCGCGGTGCTGCTCGCGCGTGAGCTGCGGGAGGAGGTGGCAATAGGACAGGCAAGGCGATACCCGGCTGAGCAGCGGCTGCGCGAGCGGTAGACGGCGCACCGCCCAGTGCAGCGGGAAGAAGGCGTCGACCAACCGGTCGGTGATCCGCTTGGCCCGGGCCGGGGGAAGGCGCTTCAGCACCGCGCGGTAGAGCGGTGCGAGTTTCGTCAGGCGCGACAGCGTCCAGGTGTAGTGGTCGAAGACCAGCAGGCCGCCGGGCCGGACCATGCGCCACAGCGCCGCGACGCTGGCCCCGGGTGAGGGAGTGTGCTGCAGCACGCCGAGGCACAGCACGACGTCGAACGACGCCGCGGGAAACGGGGGTCGGAGCAAATCGGCCTGCGCGACCACGTAGTTCGGCCGGGCGCCGATGTTCTGCCGGTTGGCGTCCACGGCATTGCTGAGGTCTACAGCATGCACCAGGGCCCCGGCCTCAACCAGGACCTCGGTGAACCGCCCGGCTCCGCATCCCGCCTCGAACACACACAGGCCCTCCAGGCGCGCGGGCGCAAACCCCAGGCACCGCTCGAGGCGCTTTGCGGAAAGCGGCGCCCCAGTGTGGCTGTCGAGCTGCGTGGCGGAGTGGATGTTCCACTGCAGCCCGAACGAAGCCGCATAGTCTTCGGTCGGCACGAAGCGCGGGATGCCGGCCACGATGGGGAATTGCTCGCCGCTGTCCGCGACGAGTCGGTCGCCGTCGCGCCGCAACGGCGCCCCCGTGTCGGGCGACAGGAAAGGCAGCATCACGCACCGGGCTCCCGGCCCGGGGGACACGTGCCGGCCGCGACGGCGAGCGCGAGGCCGAGCCAGAACGGCTTGAGCGCCAGATGGTTGCCGCTCATGTTCGCCATCATGAACGTGGCGAGGAGTGCCAGGGGGACTGCCCCGTAGGGACCGCGCCGGCCGCGCCAAGCGGCCGCGGCACAGAGGCCCAGCCCTACCAGGCAGGGGACGGCCCCGACGAGGCCGGTGGCAGTGAGCAGCTCGAGGCCGAGATTGTGCGCGTCGCGCTTCACCTTGTCCGCGAACGGTGCGCGGATCGCCACCTCGTACTGGTTGTTCACTGGTCCCCACCCGGTCACCGGCCGCTCCAGGAACATGTCCCAGAGGGCGGGGAAGAGGTCTTCGCGCCCCGACATCGTGTGCGTCTCGGCCGTCGCCTCGAGCCGGTGACGCATGACCTCCGTGCGCGACGCGCTCCAACCAAGAGCCACGATCGCGACCGCACCAGTCAGGATAGCCCGTACGAATCCGGCGAGGGTCCGCGCGCGCGGGAACACGACGAACACGAGCAGGCCGGCCATGAGCGACAGCAACCCACCGCGAGATCCCGTTTCGATCACCGCCAGAGCCATGACGGCCAGAAAGGGCCACACCAGAAGGCGCCACCGGTTGGGCTGGCCGGGGCCAGGACGCGTCACGCCGAACAGGGCGAGGATCCCGGTCGACACGAGCACCGACGCGCGGTTGGCGTTCTGGCCGAACGCCGTGATGCGCTCGCCCCCCGTCCACACCGTTTCCGCGGTACGCCCGACCCCCAGCATGGGGAGCAGGCCCCACACGAGGGCGCCGGCCGCCATCGCCCACAAGACTCCCCGCGCCACTCGTCCGTCGCGGAGCAGGTTGGAGGCCGCCCAAAACAGCACGAGCGCCTGCGTCACGAGGACGAAGTACTGCGCGGTCTCCATGGGGTCGATCGGGTCGTGCAGTGCCACGGCGAGAAGAAACGCGTAGAGAAACCCCCCGAACGCCCATAGCGGGCCGGGAAGGCGGCGGTAGCACACGCCCGGCTGGAGCAGGGTGCTCACGAGAAAGAGGCTGCTCGTCACCTGCGGCACCTGCCAGCGGAGTTCCAGCGCCGGCATCTCGAAAGGAAACGATGCCACCGTCGCGTAGAGCAGGCTCCGCAGCACCGCATTGGCCGTGGGGGTGTGTTCCCCGGCGTTGTGTGGGACCGCCTCCGGCCGGGACGTCATCCAGTGGAACGGCCGTGCCGGGCTAGCCACGGAGCGACCTCACGATCGCTCGCACCCGGCCGGCCACGGCGTGCCGCGTTGGCGCCGGCAGCCCGGTGGTCAAGGCGAGGAGCGGGGTGGCCGCGAGCGTCACCGCCACGCCGGCACCCCACGCGACCCACCCGGGCGCGGTGACTTGGGCACCCACCGCGGCCGCCCCGGCGAACAGGACAGCCGTGGCGACCAGGGGGCGCGCCAGACGCCGCCAGGGGAGGGCTGTGCCGCGGGGCCGTCGCAGACACCGGGCGGCGATGAGTGGATAGGCGATCGATTGCGCCGTACGCCCGATCAGGATGCCAAGGCAAAGTCCCACGATGCCGAGCGTGCGCGCCAAGGGAATCGCGGTCGCGATTGTGGCGATGGCCGCGCCAGCGCCGACCATCACGCGGAACCGGGGTTGGAGCGCGACGTCGATGAGGTACGCGTCGCTGCGGATGAACATCGTCTGCGTCATGATGCAGACGATGAGCAGGTTCACCCCCGCGCCGGCGTAGTTTTCGGACCCCACCCACAGGCGCACGAACGAGGGGTTCCACGCCAGCACGGTGGCCCCCACGCTGATGGCGAACAGCCACGTCAGCACGAGCAGCTCCCGGCGCAGCGCCGCGGCGCGGTCGTGTTGGTCCTCGCCCATCAGCCCGCCGAGCCCGGGCATGGCGGCGCTGACGGTGAAGCCGAAAATGCCGACCGCCGTGCGGGCGGCGTATCCCGTCAGGACGTACGTCGTGACTACCGCGGGCGACACGATGGCGCCGAGGATGACGACGTCGCTGGCCAGGACCAGCTTGGCGATCACGTCACCGGCTGCCAGCCAGGCGCTCATCCCGACCAGGTGGCGGACTTCCCCGCGCGCGGGTCGCGCAGCCCCGAACCCAGGCACGTACCGCCGCGCCAGCATCCAGAAGCACAGCCCGGTGAGCGCGAACAAGAGCACCTGAGCCCCGGCCAGCCCCGGGAGCCCGAGCCCGGCGGAGACGGCGAACACGAGCAGTGCGCCACCCACGATGCTCAGGCTTGCCTGCCACCCCATCCGCCGGTACCCCAGGTTCATGCCGCGCAACACCGCTTCAGGGACGGCGGCGAGCGTGGCTGCGAGGAAGCTCAGCACGAGCAGACCGGCCGCGAGGCGCACCACGGCCTGGTCCTGCGGCGTGGCGCGCGTGAGCGTGGGCGCGACCCAGACCACCACCAGCCCGACGGCCGCCACCAGCGGGAGGAACAGCGTCCAAACGACCAGGGCGGCACCCACCCGGCGCCGCCGCGCCGCGGCGTCGTCGATTCCCTGCCGGCTGGCGATGACCAGGCGCAGGGCGTCGGTGGGCCGTCCGTCGGCCGCCGTGATATAGCCCACCAGCTGCAGCAGCATCTCCCATATGCCGTAGAGCGAGCGCCCCAGCCCGCTCAGGACCACCGGCGTCACCACCAGGCCCACGCCCAGCTTCGCCGCGTAATCCAGCAGCGACGCCACGGCGGTCAGCGATGCCCGGCGCGTGAGCGAGGGCGCTGGCGCGGCCTGCGCGGTCTGGGGAGCGGCGGAAACGTCAACGCCCATCGGCCTTTTCCAGCACCGCGAGGACCTGCTCCGCGAGTTGCTCTACCGGCTCGTCCGCGGTCGTGATGCGCACCACGGGCGGGCCGCCGTGTGCGGCGAGCGCGCGCAGCACGTGTGCGAAGGCGGCGCGGTAGCTTGCGGCGAACACCGCCATGTCGTGGTCCGTCCCGTTCTTGACCAGGTGGGGCTTCGAGCGTCGCCGGATGCGACGGGCCAGCACCGGATCGGGCGCGTCGAGGAGAATCACGATGTCCAGCGCCCGTGCCCAAGCCTCGATGGCGGCGTCCAGCCACCGACTCCACGAGGTGCGCAGCACGACGTCCGGCGCGAACAGGTGGAGCCGGGAGAGCGTGAACACCGGTCCTTCGTCGAGGACCAGCGCTCGGTAACGACGCAGTGAGGTCGACCCGACGAAACGGCCCATGGCTTCGAGTCGGAAGATCTCCTTACTCTGCCACCACCGGGGCGAACGGGCGTGCCACGACAGGGCACCGAACGTGGTGGCGAGACGTGGCAGGCGCGGCAACAGCGCCGCCCAGGGCAGCCGCCACAAGCCGATCCCGGTGCGGACGTCGCCGCGGCGTGCCCCGATCACCTCGCTCAGCGTGGTCTTGCCCACGCCCGCCGGCCCGACCAGTTCCGCCACCAGGGGGGCCCGGGTCGGGGAGGGGGTGGTCACAGCACCGACCACACGATCTCCTTGAGGTCCGTCAGCACATCGAGCAGGGGCCGCCCGGCGTCCACGATCCTGGCCGGCGTCCGGGACCAGTCGGTCTTCCACACCACCCGGGCGCGGCCCCGCACGTACTCCGCTGGCTCGTCTGTCTTTCGGCGCGCCGCGACCTCTGGGTCCACCAACAGAACGATCAGCGCGTCAGGGGGCAGAATGCGGTCGTAGTAGCGTTGCTCGCAGTCCCGCAGCCACCGGGCGAGGCGAGGATGCGGCGCAGCCTCCACGTATCGGCCGATCTGCGGCCCCGCCAGCGGCCAATTCTGCGGCACCGGATACCGCTCGCACAGCGCGACCCCGCCCGCGGCGGCCCAGCGCCTCGCTTTGCCGTAGAGGCGATAGCGGTCGCGCGCGGTGCACAGCAGGCGTAGCAGCGCGACGTAGCCCGGGAACGCTTCCTCACCCCCGGTGCGTCGGCGCCCGAGCCGCGCAACGACCTTGAGCCAGGCGCCGACGGCGAGGGTGGTAAGGGAACGCGGCGGGCGGCCCAGGTGGGCGGTCATCGTGGGGAAGCAGGACCCGAGCCAGTGCGCCAGTTCCCGCACGGAAGTAGTCTTTCCGGCGCCGTCGCCGCCCACGAGGGCGATCACCTTGCCACCCGAGAGCGGGCGGTGCAGCGAGGACCGGCGCCACCAGCGCCCGCCCAACCCGACCACCCAGCGGATCACCCGAATCACGCCGAGCGCCGGGGGCGGGCGACGGGCGTAGGGGCGCAGGCGGCGCTGCAGCTCCCACCGGGCCACGAGCCTCCGCCACGGCCCGCCGTCCGGAGCCAGCGCGGCGCGAGCCCGGTGCAGCCAGGCGGCGTCGAGCGACGGGAGCTCGTGGCGCAACGCGTCCTCGACGGCCGCCGGACTGGCGAGGGTCCCGAGCGCCTCGAGTTCTCCGCGGGCGCGGACCAGCCAGGCGGGGTCGTCAGGGCGGAGTGCATCGCGCACCGTGTAGCGCTGGAGCAGGCGGATCACCGTGAGGAGGACGCCGTGCTCTGGCGCGGGGACCGGAAAGAGCGGTCCCGGCACCACCGCGGCGAGGCAGGCGCGCTCCAATGGCACCTGATACGTCGTGGTCCAGTAGTGCCCGACCACCAGGCGAAAGTGGGCGTGCACATGCAGCACGCGACCCGTCGCGCGGTCGTAGCCGAAGTAGCTCAGGACGCCCGGCAGTTGCTCCGGCGGCCGCGGCAGCGCGGGGATGAAGCCCAGCCGGCCGAGGATCGCCGTGAGCTGGGCGACGGAGCTTGCCTCGATGAGCAGGTCGATGTCGCCCTCGCCGTCCTCGCGCCGCCGCTGTCGCAGGTATCCTTTCCACTGGCAGTGGCGCACGCCCTCTTCGACCAGTGCCGCGGCGAGCCGCCGGATCAGGGGGGCCGGGGTGCCGGGGGTGCCGGGGGTGGCGGGGGGTGCCGAGCGGGCGGTCGGCGAGGTCGCGCCGGTCACGCGCGCACCTCGGCTTCGGCGAGGAGCCGGCGCGCAGTGTCCATCTCGGGAGGATCGGGGAACTCGCGGCGCCCGAGCAGCATCGCGACGATGACGCGCAGGGTACGCCCCATGATGGCGAGGTCGTAGGCGAACGAAACGCGGCGCACGTACACCACGTCGAGCGCGAGTTTCACGCGCAGCAGCCGGTCGACATAGGCGCGCTCGGGATCATCGCCCGCGAGCAGGGTGTCCCCGTGCGTGTAGTTGTAGATGCTGCCCGGGCTGGCGAGGCCGGGCCGCACCTCGAGCGTTTCGCGTTCGAAGGGCGTGTAGTGTGCGTCCACGATACGCGGGTCTTCGGGGCGCGGCCCGATGATCGCCATGTCGCCTCGCAGCACGTTGAGCAGTTGGGGGAGCTCGTCGAGCTTCGTCCGCCGCAGCAACGATCCGAAGGGAAAGACGCGCGGATCCTGGTGCGCCGTGATGACGCTCCCGTTGCGCTGCGCCCCGTTGCCCGCGTGCATGGTGCGCAGCTTGTACATCATGAAGCGGGTGCCACGACGCCCCACCCGCGGGGCGCGGTAGAGAATCGGTCCGGGGCTCGCCAGCCGGATGCCGAGGGCCGCTGCGGCGAGCAACGGTGCCGCGGCCACGAGTGCGATGGCGGCGAGGGCGAGGTCAATCCAGCGCCTGACCATGGCGCATCGTTCGCCGGACGGTCATGAACACCTCGGCCGCATCCATGCACACCTGGTTGCCCCACGCCCTGGCGCGGTACCGCAGCGCGTCCAGGGAGCGCGGGTGCGGGTAGGCGCGGACCTCGCTCTCATAGCAGGCCATCGCCGCGATTTTCTGCTCCAGGGTGGACGAGATGTCCACCCAGGTGTCGGGGACAAACGTCCGCGGGTATCCCCACTCCGTGCTGCTCGCGGTCTCGAAGGCGTAAACACTCTCCAGGCACGCTTCCAGCGGCCGCGTGGCCACGAGCAGCGCCTTGAAGAGCAGCTGGTGATCGCGGTTCGCGTCGCCGCCGTACTGGCAATACACGGTCTGGGGCTGTACCTGGCGCACGATGTGTTCCAGCGGGACAATGATGTCGATGAGCGTCATCGAATCGAGCCGCTGATCGGAGAGCCCGAGGGCACGCACGTCGTGCACGCCGAGGGTGGCGGCGGCGCGGTGGCTGTGCGCTTGCATGCCGACGCCGGCGGGTCCGTAGCGGAGTGACTCGCCTTCGCACGCGATCACGGCCGTAACCCGGTCGCCCGCACGGGTGTGCAGCGCCACCGTCCCACCGCAGCCCAGCAGCTCGTCGTCAGGATGCGCGGCGATCACCAAGATTCGCTTGCTCATAACTCCACCGTTTACCGGTCCACGGTTGGTCGCTCAGCCGCCGTCCCCGCAGCACGCGGCCGTCGCTGCTTTCGACTTCCACCAGCACAATCGCGTCGCCGCCGCCGCACGCGACCACCTGGCCGCAGGCGGCCTCCTCCGGGCTGTACATGGGGCCGATCACCTCGCCCGGGCTGGCGGTCGCGCGCAGGGCGTCTGGCAGCCGCGCAGCCCGCCACACGATCCAGCGCTCCCCGTCCAGCCACCCGAACGCGCCCGGGTAGGGCCGGGTGAGGGCGCGCACGAAGTCGTAGATGGTCGCGCCCCGGGCCCGCCAGTCGATCAGGCCGTCCGCGGGGCGGCGCCGGGGCAGAGCCGGCTCCCGGATGGGCGGCTGGGGGCGACCCGGTCGCTCACCTGCCAGGAGCCGGGGCAGGACCCGCAGGATCATTTCGCGGTTCGAGACGGCCACCCGCTCGTAGAGCGTCGCGCAGGTGTCGTACGGCGTGATGGAAAAGGTGGTCTGATCGAGCAGGTCGCCCGCGTCCAGCTCTTCGGCGAGCCACATGAGCGAGTTGCCGGCGACGCGCTCCCCGCGAATCAGCGCCCAGTTAACCGGCGCCGAACCACGGTTGTGCGGCAGCAGCGAGGCGTGCGCCCCGATCGCGCCGATGCGCGGGGCCCGCAGGGCGGCGCCATGCAGGATCTGACTCCACCCGATCACGAAGAGGATGTCGAGGGAGAGCTGACGCAGCAGCGCCACCGACGACTCATCGTTGATGCTCGCGATCTCGTAGAGCGGCAGCGCGAACTGCCGGGCAAGCGCGCGGTAATCCACGGCCGCGCTCCGCGCGCGCGCCAGATCCCAGCGCAGCGTGATGATCGCGACCGGCGCCGCCCCGACCTCGATCAAGCCCTCGAGCGCCTGGACGCCTTCGGCATGCACGCCGAGCCAGCCGAACCGCGTCATCGCCGGTAGGCCTGCGCCACGTCCCGCACGGCCTCGATCACGTCGGCCACGTCCTGATCGGTGAGCCGCGGGTTGAGCGGCAGGCTGACGATACGCCGATAGGCCCCGAACGCGACCGGGAAGCTCTCCGGCGCGTAGCCGTAGCGATCGCGGTAATAGGGGTGCAGGTGGATCGGGATGAAGTGCACCGACGTGCCGATGTTGCGGCGCTTCAGCTCCTCGATGAAGGCATCGCGATCGATCTGCAGCGCGTCAAGGCGGAGGCGCACGACAAAGAGATGCCAGGCATGCTCCACGTCCGACCGGACAGCGGGCAGCTCGAGGGCATCCTCGTCGGCGAACCCGCGGCGATAGGCCTCGACCACCGCGCGCCGCCGCTCCTGGAAGCGCTCGAGCTTCCGCAGCTGGCTCAGCCCCAGCGCCGCCTGGATATCCGTCATGTTGTACTTGAATCCCGGAAGCAGGACCTCGTAGTACCAGCTCCCGCCCTTCTCGTAGCGCTTCCAGCCGTCGCGGCTCATACCGTGCAGGCTCACCACCCGGGCCCGCTCGAGGAACGACGGGTCGGCTGTGAGCATGCCGCCTTCGGCGGTGGTGAGGTTCTTCGTGGCGTAGAAACTGAACGCCACGGGATTGGTCCCCGACCCGATGGAACGCCCGCGGTATCTCGCCGGCAGGGCGTGGGCCGCGTCTTCGATGACGGTCAGACCGCGCGCGGCGGCAAGCTCGAGCAGGGGGTCCAGGTCGGCGGGGTGCCCCGCGTAATGCACCGGCAGGATGGCTCGGGTGCGCGGCGTCAGCGCCCCGGCCACGCGCTCGGGATCGAGGTTGAGCGTGTCGCGCTGGACGTCGACCAGCACGGGCCGCGCCCCGACATGCTCGATGACGTTGACCGAGGCGGCAAAGGTGAGCGGCGTCGTGATCACCTCGTCGCCGGGACCGACCCCGGCGGTCACCAGCGCCGTATGCAACGCGGCCGTGCACGAGTTCAGGGCCAGCGCGCCAGGCGCGCCGAGATAGGCCGCGAACTCGGACTCGAAGCGTTTGGTCTTCGGACCCGTCGTGATCCAGTTGGAGCGCAGCGTGTCGACGACCTCCCGGATCTCCTCTTCGCCGATCGCCGGCGGTGAGAAGGGGAGGAATTCGGCGCGGGGAAGCCGCGACCGCGGTTGCGCGGCGGTGTCGGGGATAGGGAAGGGGAGCACGCCCCACGCCTTTGCAGGGACCGGGCCGAGCCCCGCCCGGGTCAAGACCCCGGGGCCGGAGCACGGACTTGTCACAGAACTGCCACACTATCGGCGCACGTGCGGACGCACGCCGCCTGACCGCGGCCCCTTCTTCGCGGCGCCAAGGCGGTATTCCCCTTGCACAGCCTCGGGAGCGTGGCGCTCCACGTGGTCCCCCACGAGCCCGCGCTGGCCCCCGCCGTACAGGCATTCAACACCCGCCTCGCGGCCGGGGGTATCGCGTGGCGGTTCCCCGAGGACCCGGTCCCGGACTGGCTCCCGCCTCAGACCGGCGCGACGACGAGCCAGGAATACTTCGTCCTCACGGACGGCGGGGAGGTCCGCGGTGGGTACTGCCTGCGATGGCAGGAAGTGTCGATCCGCGGTGAACGGCACCGGGCGGCGAGCTTCCATCTGCCGGTGTCGGAAGGGACGGTGAACAGCGCGTACTCGCTGGTGGGCACCTGGCTGCTGCGCGACGCGGAGCGGCGCGAACCCCGGCTGTTCGGAGTGGGGATGCGGGGGGCGCGGAGCCCGGTGGCGCGGCTGGTGCGCGCCCTCGGGTGGCCCGTGATCGGGGTGCCGTTCTATTTCAAGATCTGCGACGGCGCCCGGGTCTTTCGCAACGTGACGTACCTGCGGCGCGGTCCCCTGAGTGCCGCGCTGCTCGATCTCGCCGCCCGGTCGGGCCTCGCATCCGTCGGCGCGTGGCTTGCCGCCGCGGTCCTCACGCGCGTGAACCGGTCGGGCGCCGCCGTCGAGAGCGTGCCCACGTTCGGGCCCTGGGCCGATGCGGTCTGGGAGGCCGCGGCACCGGCGTACGGGTTCTGCGCGGACCGACGGTCCGCCGCCCTCAATGCGGTCTACCCGGCCGAGGCACCGGGACTCGATCGGTTACGTGTGACCGTCAGGGGGGAGGCGGTCGGGTGGGCGGTGATCCAAGACGTGACCGTGACGGACCACGAGCACGTGGGCACGTTGCGACTCGGCACGCTCGTGGACGGCCTGGCCCACCCCCGCTACGCGCGGGCGGTGGTCGCAGCTGCAGTGCGGGCGCTCGAGACCCGCGGTGTGGATCTGATAGCGTCAAATCAGAGCCACCCTGCCTGGCGCGCGGGGCTGCGCGCGGCCGGCTGCATCCGCGGCCCGACGACGTTTCTGTTCACGTGCGCGCCGCGCTTGGCGGCGCTGCTCGATGCCGGGGACCCCCACGGCGGGGG
>DATLZI010000265.1:0-9769 GCA_035574075.1 bacterium
CCTCACCGACCGCGAGCACCTGCAACGGGCCACCGCCGAGTTCGTGGAGCGCACCGGGGGCGGCGTCGGCGGGTCGCGGTGGATCCCCCCGCAGCTGCCACCGGACTTCGTCCCGCCCATCGACCTGCGCTGGCCGGAGTACATCACCACGGAACGCGGCCTGGAGTGGTGGATCCCCACGCCGCGGATGCCCCAGGGGAAGCCGGAGGGGTCTTGACATGCCACTGACTCGCGTCACAACGACGCCCGGGCCGCGGTCGGCCGCCTTGCAGGCACGGCGTGAGCGCGCCGTTCCGCGCGGCGTGGCCAACACCACGGCGTTCTTCGCCGCCGCCGGCCGCGGCGTCACCCTGACCGATGTGGACGGCAATGTGTTTCTGGACTTCGCCGGCGGCATCGGGTCTCTCAACGTGGGCTACAGCCATCCCCGCGTCGTGGCCGCCGTCAGGGCGCAGGCGGAACGGTTCCTCCATACCTGCTTCCATGTGGTGATGTACGAAGGCTACGTGCTGCTGGCGGAGCGGCTGGCCGCGCTGACGCCGGGGGCCTTCCCGAAGAAGACCCTGCTGCTCAACAGCGGCGCTGAAGCGGTTGAGAACGCCGTCAAGATCGCCCGGGCGTTCACCGGCCGTCCGGCCGTGATCGCGTTCTCCAACGCCTTCCATGGCCGGACGCTGTTGAGCCTCTCTCTGACCGGCAAGGAGCGGCCCTATAAGGTCGGATTCGGCCCCTTCGTCCCCGAGGTCTACCGCGCACCCTACCCGTACGCGTACCGGCATCCCGGATTCCCGGACGCGGAGACGTGCGCCCGACAATGCCTGGAGATGCTGCACCAGATGCTCGACACGCATGTCGCCACCGAGCGCGTGGCCGCCATCATCGTCGAGCCCGTCGAAGGCGAAGGAGGCTTCATCGTTCCCCCGCCGTCGTTCTTGCCGGGGCTGCGGGCGATCTGTGACCGTCACGGGATCGTGCTCATCGTGGACGAGATCCAGACGGGGTTCGGCCGCACGGGACGGTTCCTCGCCCTGGAGCACACAGCGGTGGAGCCTGATCTCGTGCTTCTGGCCAAGTCACTCGCCGCGGGGCTTCCCCTCAGCGCGGTGGTCGGACGCGCCGAGATCATGGATGCGGTGGATGCCGGAGGACTGGGGGGGACCTTCGGAGGGAATCCGGTGGCCTGCGCGGCGGCGCTGGCCGTCCTGGAAGTCTTCCAGGAGGAGCGCCTCGTCGAGCGCGGAGCGCGGATCGGGGAGATCCTGGGGCCGGCGTTGCGGAGCATGGCGGACCGCTACCCGCTGATCGGCGACGTTCGGGCGCTGGGTGCAATGGCGGCCATCGAGCTGGTCCGCGACCGCGACAGCCGGGCCCCGGCGCCGGAGGAGACCACTCGGGTACTGCGTTTCTGCCACGAGCACGGTCTGATCATCCTGCGGGCTGGTCTGTACGGCAACGTGATCCGAATCCTCGTGCCGCTGGTGGCGACGGAGGCTGATGTGCGCGCGGGCCTCGCCATCCTGGAGGAGGGTCTTGCCGCCGCCGGCGTGTCGGCTTGAGGGTGAACGATCGACGGGGGACTGCCGATGGGAATCTACCAGGGACGCTTTCCGGTGATGCTGACGTTCGACGTGGACGGTGAAACGCTCTGGTTGAACCGCGATCCGCAGAACGCGGAGCGGCCGGTAGTCCTCTCGCAGGGCCGGTACGGCCCGGTGGTGGGCGTCCCTCGCCTGCTCCGCCTCCTGGCCCGGTACGACATCAAGGCGACCTTCTTCATTCCCGGCTGGATCGTGGATCGTTACCCCGACATGGTCCGGGCCGTGGCGGCCGAGGGGCACGAGGTGGGCCATCACGGCTACCTCCACGAGTGGCCTGGGCGCATCTCCGCGGAGCAGGAGGTCGAGGCGCTGCGCCGCGGGATCGAAGCGATCGAACGGGTCACAGGCTGCCGGCCCCTCGGCTACCGGGCGCCGGGGTGGGATCCTTCCCCCCGCACCTTCCGCCTGCTGGTCGAGCACGGGTTCCGCTACTCGAGCAACATGATGGACGCGGACGGTCCGTATCGGCATGTGCTGGATGGCGCACCCACGGCGCTGGTCGAACTGCCGGTGGATTGGGCGCTGGACGATTCGTCGCTGTACCTGTTCGCGCTGCAGCTGCCGAACGCGAAGCTCACGCCCAACCCGGCCGTCTTCGACCTATGGGCCGGCAGCTTCGACGGTCTGTACCGTGAGGGACAGTGCTGCGTGCTGACGATGCACCCGCAGCTGACCGGGAAGCCATACCGCGCCGCGTTGCTCGAGCAGTTCATCCAGCACGTACTCGCCAAGAGCAACGTAACCTTCGCTCGATGTCTTGACGTCGCCGACGCTGTCGCGGCCACCGCGCCGATCGGCGTCGGCACGCCGGGAGGGGGGTAGACGGATGCACAGGTACGTCGGCCATACCATCATCGGGAGCCCGATCGCCGGAGTTCTGCTGCTGCTCCTGGTGGTTTCCGTCCTGGCGGCACCCGCGGCGGTGCCGGGGGTGTCGGAGACCGAGGTCGTGCTCGGCATGTGGGCCCCGTTCACTGGCCAGCTCTCCCCGTCAGGGGTGGCCTCGCGCGACGGATTGCGGGTCTGGGCGGACGAGGTCAACGCGCGCGGGGGGATCCACGGGCGGCGAGTGCGCCTGGTGTTGTATGACGACGCAGGGTCTCCGCCCGAAGCCGTCGCCGCGGTGCGCCGCTTGCTCTCGCAGGACCGGGGCTTCGCCCTGGTCTGCGGCTCCGGCGGTGGCCGCGACATCGCTGCCATGGACATCATCCGTGAGAGCGAGGCGCCGTTCGTCAGCTGCATCACCGCCGACAAGAACCTGATGGTGCCATTCGCGCCAACCGTCTTCCGCATCTACGCCAACGAGATCTATCAGAGCTACGAGCTGGCGGATTACATGGCGGGACGGAAGGGGCACAAGCGCGTCGCCATCCTCCACAATAGCCTCGCCTTCGGCGTCAACGGCCGCGATCTGATGAACGCCCGGTTGAAGGAGCGGTTCAACCTGGAGTTCGTCGCCGCCGAGGCATACAACGTAGGCGAGCAGGACTTCCGGTCTCATCTGCTCCGCATCAGCCAGGCCCGGCCGGACGCGCTCGTCATCCACGCCTTCGCCGCCGACGCCGGGATCATCGTGCGGCAGGTGCGTGAGCTGGGGATGCTTATGCCGCTCTACGGCGGCGGCGCCGTGCCCACCCCCTTGCTGCCTCAGGCGGCGGGATCGGTGGCGGTGGGTATCATCGCCCCCTGGGTCTTCCCGGTGTTCCCCGAGTCGGATGCGCCGCCCGTCCGCGCCTACAAGCAGAAGCTGCAGGCCCTCTATCCGTCGGGATTCCCGGTGGGGCGGCCGTCCCTGTACGACATGACGGGCTACATGGCCGGGACGATCGTCGAGGAAGGGCTGCGCCGGGCGGGCCGAAACCTCACCCGCGCCGGCTTCATCCGGGCGCTGGAGACGCTGCAGAGCTTCGTGCCGGGTGGCGGCCTCGGGTTCCCGGTGACCTTTACTCGCACAGACCACGAGGGTTCGAAGCAGGTGGTCATGGCCCGGCTCAACGGGCGACTGCAATGGGAGCTGCTACGGGAATAGCGGACCAATCCAGCCTCCGCGGTGCAGCGGCCGTGGCGCCGCGTCGCGGAGAGGGCCGCGGGGCGGCGCGGGCCACCACGGGCTGGCGTCGCCCTGCGGGCGGGTGAGACGGGAGAGCGTCGATGTCGGGCCTCCTCCTGCAGACGATCGTCAGCGGGCTGACCCTGGGCAGCATCTACGCGATCGTGGCCCTGGGCTTCGTCGTCATCTACCAGGCCACGCGCGTGCTGAACTTTGCGCACGGGGAGGTCCTCATGCTGGGGGCCATGATCGGTCTCGTCCTGCACACTCAGGTGGGGTTTCCCTACTGGCCGACCTTCTTCGTGGTCCTGATCGCGGTAGCCCTCGTCGGCCTGCTCGTGGAGCGGACGGCCTACGCTCCGCTGGCCTCCTCACCGCTCTCCACCGTGATCATGGCGACCGCTGCGGTGGGGCAGATCATCCGCAGCGGAGTCCGGATCGTCCAGGCGGAGCAACTCAGCTTCTTCCCGCCGATGTTCAGCCTGGAGCCGATCGTCATCGGCCCCGTCGTCATCACCCGTCTGAACCTGGGCATCGCCGCTATCGCGGTGGGACTGGTTGCGATCTTCGGTCTGCTCTTCTACGCCACGACTCTGGGGACGGCGATGCGCGGCACGTCGCAGAACCCTACCGCGGCCTGGCTGGTGGGGATCGATGTCCATCGCATCCTGAGCCTGATCTGGGCCCTCAGCGCCGCCCTGGCCGCCGCGGCGGGCCTGTTGATCGCCCCCCTGGTCCTCGTCCGGCCGGACATGGGCGTCATCGCCATCAAGGCGTTCGTCGGGGCCGTGCTTGGGGGGTTCAACAGCCTGCCTGGGGCCGTGGTCGGTTCTCTCCTGCTGGGCGTCATCGAGAATCTCGTAGGCGTCTTCCTGACGAACGCCTTCAAGGATGTGGTAGTCTTCGGCATCCTGATCGCGGTGCTACTGATCCGGCCCTCGGGCGTGCTGGGCCGTCCTGAGGCGCGGCGCGTCTAGATGACGGGTCCGGCGGCCGCCCGCCTGGCGTTGCTCCTGACCTTAGGGGCCCTCCTCCTGGCGCCCCTGTGGCTCCCGCCGTATCACCACTACGTGCTCACCCTGATTCTGCTGAACGTGATCACGGTGGTAGGGCTGGCCCTGGTGATGGGGTTCACCGGGCTGGTTTCGCTCGGCCACGCCGGATTCGTGGCCATCGGCGCCTACGCCACGGTGCTGCTCACCCGCGCCGGGCTGTCCTACTGGATGGCCTTGCCGGCCGGGGTCCTCCTCTCCGGCTGCATCGGCTACCTCATCGGTCTGCCGGCGCTTCGCCTGCAGCCGCTGTATTTGGCCACGGTCACGTGGGGGTTCGGTCAGTCCGTGTGGCTCATCGCCCTCAACTGGGTGAGCTTGACCAACGGGCAGAACGGCCTGAAGATGGCAGCGCCGGCCCTGGCAGGGCGGCCACTGGCGCCGGAGGACCTGTACTGGCCCGTCCTAGCTGTCGCCGTGGGCGGCCTCCTGGCCGCGTACCGGGTGACGAAGACCCGTCCCGGCCGTGCGCTGATGGCCCTGAGGGAGAGCGAGGTGGCCGCGATGACCCTAGGGGTGTCGGCTCGCGCCTACAAGACGCTGGCATTTGCCCTGAGCGCGATCTACGCCGGATCCGCCGGCGGGCTGTACGTCGGGGTCGTACGGTACATCAACCCGGATAACTTTCCGTTCCATGTCTCCCTGCTGTACGTGACCATGGCCGTCGTCGGTGGGATGGGCAGTCTGGCGGGGGCCGTCGTCGGCGCCACGATGCTCACCGGCCTGCCGGAACTGCTACGGGGGTTCGTCGAGTATCGCGAGCTGATCGGGGGGGTCCTGTTGCTCGCGTTCCTGGTGTTCGTCCCTCACGGGCTGGTCGGGATCTTCGGCCCTCGCATCCGGGCCTCGCACCGCGTCCCGATGCCGCCGCAGGCCGCTGGTGTTCCGGCGCCGTCGGGCCCGGTCGCGAGCGGGGATGGTCGTAGCCCCGGCCCGGGTACGGCGGCGAGAGCGGAATGGCTCCGCATCACGGAGGTGACGAAGACCTTCGGGGGTGTCGTGGCCCTCGATCAGGTCAGCTTGGTCGTGGCGCCCCATACCATCCACGGGCTGATCGGCCCCAACGGGTCGGGCAAGACCACCCTGTTCAACGTCGTCACCCGCCTCGAGGAGCCGGACGGAGGCGCGATCACGCTGGGCGAGCACGACCTGCTGAGTTGTCCGGCGGATCGCCTGGCGGCGTTGGGGATTGCGCGGACCTTTCAGAACCTTGAGGTGTTCCCGCGCCTGACGGTGCTTGAGAACGTGCTAGTCGGCATGCACGCCCGCCTCCCCGTGACCATGACGTCCGCCGTGCTGGGCACGCCGGCAAGCCGCCGCGCAGAAGCGGAGGCGCGGGCGGAGGCGCTGCGCTGGCTGGCCTTCGTTGGTTTCCAGGGCGATCCTGCCGTCCCGGTCGGCACCCTTCCATTCGCCCGGCAGCGCGCGATCGAGCTGGCGCGGGCGCTGGCGGTGCGGCCCCGGTTGCTGCTGCTGGACGAGCCCTCGGCCGGCCTCACTTTCGGTGAGGTTGAAGAGCTGGCAAGGGTCATCCGCCGCATCCGGGACGAGCTGGGGACCACCGTGATCCTCGTCGCCCACACCATGCGGCTCGTCTTCGGTCTCTGCGAAACGGTGACGGTGCTCGACCACGGGATCAAGATCGCCGAAGGCTCCCCGCTCGAGGTGCGCCGCCATCCCGAAGTGATCCGTGCCTACCTCGGGCCGTCCGAGTTGCCCGCCACCGCCTCGGGAGGAGCGACCTAGCCGTGCTCGAGCTGCACGACATCACCGCCGGCTACGGGCCGATCACGGTCCTCCGCGGGATCACCCTGCGCGTGGATGAGGGGGGAGCCGTCTGCGTCCTGGGGCCCAACGGGGCCGGGAAGACCACGTTGCTGCGGACCATCGTGGGGCTCTTGCCGGCGGCCGGTGGCGAGGTGCGGTTCCTCGGTCGGCGCGTAACCGGGCTCCGCCCGTCGGAGATCGTCCGCCGGGGCATCTCGCTGGTCCCGGAACGCCGGGAGCTCTTCCCGCACCTGTCTGTCCGGGAGAACCTGGCGCTCGGCGCCTACGTCAGGGGACGGGACCCCTCGGTGGCCGACGACCTGGAACGGGTCTTCGGGTTGTTCCCTCGGCTGCGCGAGCGGCTCCGGCAGCAGGCGGCCACGCTCTCCGGCGGGGAGCAGCAGATGCTAGCCATCGGTCGGGCACTGATGGCGCGCCCGCGACTGCTGCTCCTGGACGAGCCGTCGCTGGGACTGTCTCCGTTGCTCGTGCAGGAGATGTTCCGGGCCGTAGGGACGATCCGGGCGCAAGGCACCGCCGTGCTGCTGGTGGAGCAGAACGCGCACATGGCCCTGACGGTGGCCGACCGCGGGTATGTGCTTGAGTCCGGGCGCGTTGTTCTGGAAGACGCCAGCGAGAACCTCCGCACGCTCACCATCCTTCGGGACGCCTACCTCGGTCAGGTCTAGTCCGATGGGGAGAGCGCCGGATCGCCATGCCGCCGCGCGGGAGGGCGATGGGCCCTCCCGGCGCCTGCTCTTCCTCACCTGGCTGGCCGGCGTCAGCTGCAGCGCCCCGCTGGCGGCGATGGGGCCGATGCTGCCGCTCGTGGCGCGGGAGTTCGGCCTCACGGCGACGCTCGCCGGGACGATCGCCGCCGTCCCCTTCCTGGTGCGGCCGTTCCTGGCGTGGCCCGGAGGGGTGCTGGCCGATCGGGTCGGGTCGCGTCCCGTGCTCAGCCTGGCCCTGATCTTCATCGCGATCTTCGGGGCGGGTCGAGCGCTGGTCTGGAGCACAGGCGCTCTCCTGGTCGTGGCAATGCTGCTGGGGGCCGCCGTGGGGGTCGCGCAGACGACGCTGGCGAGCATCGCGCGATCCCTGCATCCAGACGCGGCGCGGGTGACCGCGCTTTATACTGCCGGGCTCAATACCGGTGTGCTCGCGGCGTCGGTCCTGTCCGCCGCCGTCTTCCTGCCCCTGGTGGACGGCGCGTCCTGGCGAGGAGTCTTCCTGCTCTGGGGGCTGGCGGCTGCCGTGCCTGGGATCTGGTGGGGATTGGAGCCGTCCGCGCCAGGCGCGCATCCTCATCGGCCCGCCCCTGCAGCCGGATTTCTCGGCGCGCAGGGGAGCCGTGCCGCGTTGCTCTCGCTGGCTGTGGTCTTTGGCGCGCAGAGCGCGATCTTCCAGGGCCTCGTGGCCTGGCTTCCCTCGTACTACGTGGAGCACGGTCTCTCCCTCGCCCGCGCCTCGGCTCCGGTCACGGCGATGAGCGTGGGGTCGCTCTGCACCGGACTGGGCAGTCCATGGCTGCTGTCCCGGATGGCGAGCCGAGGTGCGCTGTGGACGGCATCAGTGGTGCTGATCGCGGCGATGGCAGGGCTGATTGGATGGCCCCAGGCCGGGAGCGTGTGGGCGGCTGCGATTGGCGGCGGGACCGGCATCGCGCTCACCGTCGGCCTCGCCGCTGCCGCCGTGATGGCGCCCCCGGGCTTCGTCGGCCGGGTGACGGGCTTCGTGCTCACCGTGGGGCACGTCGGAGCCTTCCTCGGCCCGCTGCTGCTGGGCCTGGCGGCGGACGCGACCGGACGGTTGCCGGCCGGACTCACCCTCCTGATCCTGATCGCCGTGCTGCTCGGGGTGGCGGCGAGTGTGCTGCCGGTCGGCCCGCCCGCACGTGGCGGCTCGGTGTCCGGCGCCGCCTGAGGGCGCCGCTTGACACCCCCGGGCCGGCGCGCGGAAGATGAGGCCGTGCCCCTGCTGCTGCGTGAAGCGGACGTGCGCGCGCTGCTCACGATGGAGGCGGCGATCGGCATCATGGAGCGGGCGCTGGTGGCCTTCTCCACCGGCCGGGTGCTGCAGCCGGTCCGCCAGGCGCTGGCGATCGAGCCGTACGGCGGCTACCTCGGCCTGATGCCCGCCCACCTCAAAGACGGGTCGGGGCCGGCGGTCGGGTCCGCCGCGGCCGGCGTCGCCGGCGCGGGGCCGGCGCTGGGCGCCAAGGCGGTCACCTTCTACACGGCCAACGCCGACCGGGGGCTGCCCACGCACCAGGCGGTGATCCTGCTGTGGGAAGCCGCCACCGGCTCGCTGCTGGCGATCATGGACGGCCGGCTGATCACCGAGATGCGCACCGCGGCCGTCTCGGCCGCCGCGGCGAAAGCCCTGGCGCCCGAGGGCGCCGCCGTGCTCGCGCTGCTCGGCTCGGGCGTGCAGGCCCGCAGCCACCTCGAAGCCTTCCGCCTGATCCGCCCGCTGCGCGAGGTGCGGGTGTGGTCGCGCACCCCCGCCCACCGCGACGCCTTCGTGCGGTGGGCGGCGGAGCGCGGCGTGCGGGCGGTGCCCTGCGCCTCGTCCGAAGAGGCGGTGCGGGGGGCGGAGCTGATCGTCACGGCGACGTCGTCCCCGACCCCGGTGCTGGAAGGACGGTGGCTGGCGCCGGGGGCGCACGTGACGGCGGTGGGCGCCCCGCGCCCGGACTGGCGGGAGCTGGACACCGCGGCGGTGGCGCGGGCGCGGGTCTTCGTGGACTCCCGGGCGGGGGCGCTGGCGGAGGCCGGCGACATCCTCCACCCGCTGAAGGAAGGCGCCATCGACGAGTCGCACCTCGCGGGCGAGATCGGCGAGGTGCTGGCCGGCCTCCGGCCCGGCCGCACCGCGCCGGGGGAGATCACCCTCTTCAAGTCGCTGGGCATGGCGGTGGAGGACGTGGCCACGGCGGCCTACGTCTACGCGCAGGCCCGCGCGCGCGGCGCCGGGCGGGAGGTCGAGCTGTGAAGATCCTCATCCTGGGGGGCGGGTTCGGCGGGATCACGGCGGCGCTGGCGCTCAGCCGCGGGCTCGGCGGGGAGCACTCCATCACGCTGGTGGAGCGCAGCCCCGCCTTCCTGATGGGCCTGCGCAAGCTGTGGATCGCCGCCGGCAGCGGGACGCGCCGCGACGGGGAGCGCCGCCTCGCCGCGCTGCGGGCGGAGGGCGTGGAGGTGCGCCGGGAGACGGTGCAGGCCATCGACGTGCGGCAGCGGACGGTGCGCACGGACGGCGGCCGGCTGCCCTTCGACTACCTGATCGTCGCGCTGGGGGCG
>DATLZI010000266.1:0-2531 GCA_035574075.1 bacterium
GAGGCCTCCACGTACCTGCGCGCCGTGCACGGGATGGACCGGGGTCGGACGCGCGACGTGGACTTCGCCTTCCACCGCCGCGTCCTGGCGGTGGCGCGCGAGGCCGTCCGCGCGGGGTGGGCGCGCTCGGCGCACGACTGCGCGGAGGGAGGGCTGGCCGTGGCGGTGGCCGAGTCCGCCGTCGCCGGCGGGGTGGGGGCGGAGATCGTCGTGCCCGGGTTCGGCCGCCGGGACGCGGCGCTGTTCGGCGAGGCGCCTTCGCGCATCGTCCTCAGCGTCCCCGCCGCGGCCGCCCCCGCCCTGTTCGCGCTGGCCGCCCAGTGGAACGCGCCGGTGACCGTGCTCGGCCGCGTGGGCGGGACGCGCCTGCGCATCGCGGTGGCGGGAGCGACCCGCCCGAGGCGCTGGGATCTCGACCTCAGCTGCGACGAATTGCGCGCGGCCTACGACGCCCTGGCGGAGGTGTTCGCGTGAGCCGGCCGAGCCGCCGCGCGGCGGGCAGCGCCGCCGACCGTCTCCGGGAAGAGTGCGGGGTCGTGGGCGTGAGCACCGCCGGCGAGCCCGCCGCCCCGATCGCGCACCTCGCCTTGTACGCCCTGCAGCACCGCGGCCAGGAGAGCGCCGGCATCGCCAGCAGCGACGGAGCCGGGATGTGGGTGCACAAGGCGATGGGCCTCGTCGCCCAGGTTTTCGACAGCGCGCGCATCGCCGCGCTGCCGGGCCGCCTCGCCATCGGGCACGTGCGCTACTCGACGATGGGCAGCGCCCGCATCGAGAACGCCCAGCCGCTGCGCGTGGCCTCGCCGTGGGGCCCGCTGGCCCTGGCCCACAACGGGAACCTGATCAACGCGCCCCCCCTGCGGGCCGAGCTGGAGGCCGACGGCGTCGCCTTCGCCTCGACCACAGACAGCGAGGTCATCGCCCAGCTGATTGCCCGGGCTCCCGCGGCCACCGTCGAGGAGGCCGTGGCCTACGCGATGGCGCGGATCGAGGGCGCGTACACCGTGACGATGGTGGTCGGCGGGCGCGTCTACGGCTTCCGCGACGCGCACGGCATCCGGCCGCTGGCCGTCGGCCGCGGCGCGGGGGTGGCGATCCTGGCCTCCGAGTCGTGCGCTTTCGACCACACCGGGACGGTGTACGTGCGCGACGTCGCCCCTGGCGAGCTGGTCGTCCTCCAGGGACCGCACCTCCGCGCCGTGCCGGTGCTCGCTGCGCGGCGGGAGGCGCACTGCGTCTTCGAGCACATCTACTTCGCGCGGCCCGACTCCACCCTGGCCGGAGGCAACGTCCACCTGGCCCGGCGCCGGATGGGCCAGATCCTGGCGCGCGAGCATCCGGTTGCGGCCGACATCGTCGTCGCCGTGCCCGATTCGGGGACCTCGGCGGCGATGGGGTTCGCCGACGTCTCCGGCATCCCGTTCGAGGTGGGGCTGATCAAGAACCGCTACATCGGC
Organism: bacterium; assembly: GCA_035574075.1. GTDB lineage: Bacteria > Sysuimicrobiota > Sysuimicrobiia > Sysuimicrobiales > Kaftiobacteriaceae > Kaftiobacterium. Next base: position 1,458 of record DATLZI010000266.1, read on the forward strand.
CGCACCTTCATCCAGCCCGATCAGCCCTCGCGCGACCTGGGGGTGCGTCTCAAGCTCAACCCCCTGCGCGAGGTGCTGGACGGCCGGCGCGTCGTGCTGGTGGACGACTCGATCGTGCGGGGCACGACCAGCGGAAAGATCGTGCGCATGCTGCGCGCCGCCGGCGCCGTCGCGGTGCACGTGCGCATCTCCTCGCCGCCGATCCGCTTCCCCTGCTTCTACGGCATCGACACGAGCAGCCGGGGAGAACTGGTCGCCGCGTCGAAATCTGTCGAGGAGATCCGCGCGATGATCGGCGCCGACTCCCTCGGGTACCTCAGCCAGGAAGGGTTGGTCGAGGCCCTGCAGCTGGCGCGGGGGCGGCTGTGCATGGCCTGCCTGGACGGCGACTATCCGACCCGTCTGCCCGACGCCGCGCTGGCCGGCCGGGCCGCCCTCGAGGGGGCGGCGCTGGGAGGAGGACGCCGTGGCTGACCGCCTCACCTACAAGGACGCCGGGGTGGACCGCGCCGCGATCGCCGCGGGGCTGCGGGAGGCGGGCGAGCGCATCCGGGCCACCTTCACCCCGCAGGTCATCGGCGACCTGGGAGCGTTCGGGGGGCTGTACCACCTGCGCAGCTACCGCGATCCCGTCCTCGTCTCGACGATCGACGGCGTGGGCACGAAGGTCTTACTCCTGCGTCAGGCCGGCCGCCTGACCGTGGCCGGTCGCGATGCGATCATCCACGGCGTGAACGACCTCACGGTGCTCGGCGCGACGCCGCTGTTCGCCCTGGACTACATCGCCGCGGCGGCGCTGGCGCCCGAGGAGCTGGCCGCGCTGCTGGAGGGGGTGACCACCGCCTGCCGGGAAGAGGGCGTCGCCCTGGTCGGCGGCGAAACGGCGCAGATGCCGGGGGTCTACGCGCCCCAGGGCCTCGACGTCGCGGCCTGCGTCGTCGGCGTGGTGGAGCGCGACGAGCTGATCGACGGCTCGAAGATCAAGCCCGGGCACCTCCTCATCGGGCTGGCCTCCGCGGGACTGCACACGAACGGCTTCACGCTGGTGCGGGAGATCATGACCCGCGCCCGCTG
>DATLZI010000267.1:0-5322 GCA_035574075.1 bacterium
CAGGATTCATCATGACCACGCGGCCCCGTGTGTCGGTCGAGATGACGGCATCGGCGACGCTGTGCAGCGTGGCGTGCAGCTCGGCCTCGCGGCGGTGCAACTCCTCCTCCTGACGCCGGGAGGCAGTCACGTCCCACGCCATGACCAGCAGCGCCGGATGGTCCCCGACGACGCCGGCGTGCGCGGCGAGTTCGACCAGGGCCGTCTCGCCGTTCGCCCGTTGCAGATGCCAGGGTCCCGATCGGATCCCGGCGCGGTGCGGCCCTCGGAACTGCGCGATCAACCGATCGCGGTCATCCCCCGGACACAGGTCAGCCAGGGTGGTGATCGGTTGCCGCGCACCGGCGGCGCCGTAGGCGGCCGCCGCCTCGTTGGCCATGAGGATCTGCAGGCTATCCGGAACGCATAGCCAGATGGGAACGGGATAATGGCGCAGGAACGAGAGAAAGACAGGCTCCATGAACGACCCCCGATCGAAAGACCTTGCCGCCTGGGGGGGTCGCGAACATCGGAGCTGAACGAACTCGTCCAGGTCGAAGACCTGAACCCGCCAAGAAGCCCCACAATAGTACCACAGACCAGATCAGAACGCGATGTGCGGCGCCCTAGCCGCCCGGGGACACCCGGTCCCCCGCAGTGCCGTACATCCGGAGGAACGCCTCCACGACCCGGGGATCGAACAGTCGGCCTGCCTGGTCGCGGACGTAGGTCAGGGCCTGCGCCCTGGGCCAGGGCCCCCGGTAGGGCCGTCCGGACGTCAGCGCGTCGAAGACGTCGGCCACGGCGAAGATGCGCGCCGCGAAGGGGATGGCCTCGCTCTTCAGCCCGCGCGGGTAGCCGGACCCATCCCACCGCTCGTGGTGGCCGTATGGGATGTCGATCGCCGGCCGGAGGAAGCGGATGGGCCAGAGCAGCTCCCGGGCCAGTTCCGGGTGGCGGCGCATCTGCGCCCACTCTTCCTCGGTCAGCGGGCCGGGCTTGAGCAGGATCTGATCGGGGACGCCCATCTTGCCGATATCGTGGAGCAGCGCTCCGCGGCGCAGGTGCACAATCTGCTCCTCCGGCACCTCCAGGACGCGCGCCAGCTGCACCGTCATCTCCGCGACGCGGCGGGTGTGATCCTCGGTCTCCCGATCGCGCAGGTCGAGCGCGCGGGCCCAACCCTCGATCGTCTCATCGTAGGCCACGGTCAGCTCGAGGCTGGTGCGCTGCGTCTCCTCGAACAGCTGGGCGTTGTCGATGGCCAGCGCGCCCTGGCCGGCCAGCGCCTGGAGGAGATCGGACCACTCCGGGGTCGGCCGGAACGGCCGCCGATAGAACCCCTCCAGCACCCCCTTGATCTGGGCTTTGGCGACCAGCGGCACGGCGACGTGCGCGTGGAACCCCTCCATCTCGTACAGCGCGGAGCGGGTGAACAGGGGCGCGTCCTCCGGACAGGCCACCAGCACCGTCCGCCGCTCGAGGGCGGCCTGGCCGGCGACGCCCTCCCCCAGGCGCAGCTGGCCCCCGAAGTAGCCCCGACCGCGGAACCCCCGGCCGGCCGCCGGGACGAGGTGGCCGACCCGCGTGTCCATCAACAGCACGCCGACGGCGTCGAACCCCAGCAGCGCCATGACCTGGTCGAGCAGGATCCCCAGCGTGAGGTGCAGGTCCAGGCTGCCGGCGATCGCTCGATCCACGGTCTGCAGCGCCTGGAGGTGGCTCACCCGCCGCGCCGTTTCCTCGTGCAGGCGCATGCGGTGGAGCGCCGTGCCGGCGATCTCGGCCAGCGACGACAGGATCGCCATCTCCTGATCGGTGACCACGCGCGGCTGACGCACCGCGATCAGCAGGACGCCCACCGTCTCCAGCGCCGTGCGGATGGGCACCGCCGCGCCGCCCCAGCCCTGGGGCACCTGCGCCCGGGCCTGCGGGGAGAGCGACGGGTCGTCGAGGAACGCGACCGACCGCCGCGGCTGACCCGAGGCCATCACGGTGCCGGCGATGCCCTGGCCGGGCCGCAGCGGCACGTCGCGCAGCGCGGTCAGCCACCCCCGCGCCACCTGCACCCGCAGGGCGCCTTCGGCCGGCTCGAACAGCAGAATCGAGCCGGCGTCGGTACCGAACACCTCCAGCGTCTCGTCGAGCAATAGGGGCAGCGCCTCCTCCAAGGTGGCGGCCGAGCGCAGCGCCGCCGAGACGCGATGCAGCGCTTCCAGCTCGCGCACGCGCCGGCGCAGCGCGTCTTCGGCCTCGTGGCGGTCGGTGATGTCGAACGCCGTGCCGACCGCGGCCGGGCGGCCGTTCCACTCGATCCGGCCAGCGGTGAAGTCCACCCAGCGCTCGGCCCCCTCGCGCGTCACGATCTTGAACTCGTAGCGCGCGGGCACCGCCTCGCCGCGCTGCCGGGCCAGGCCGCGCTCCCGCACGAGGTCCCGGAACTCGGGATGGACGAGATCCCAGAAGCGCATCCGCAGCAGCGCCTCGCGGTCGTAGCCGGACAGCGCCTCCGCCGCCCGGTTGACGTAGACGAAGCGCTCGTCCTGGTAGATGACAATCGCCGTGGAGGTGGTGTCGGCGAGGCGCCGGAACCACTCCTCCCGCTCCCGCCGGGCGCGCTCCGCCTCCAGGCGCGCGGTGACGTCTTCCATCGCCAGGAGGATCAGCTGAGGCCGCGCCGGATCCTGGTACAGCCGGCGGGCGTTGAGGAGCATCGTGCGCCGGCCGATCCGGGGGAAGTCGTGCGTCACCTCGAAGTCGTCGAACGCCGTGTTGAGCGGGAGGATCTCCTCCAGCAGGCGGCGCAGCGCCGGGATGTCCCACTGGCCGTCGCCCAGCGCGTACAGCGGATGTCCCTCCGTTTCGGCGGGACTGACCTGGAAGACCCGGTAGAAGGCGCGGTTGGCGGCGATGACGGTGAGGTCGGGAGCGAGCACCAGCAGCGGTTCCCGGATCGTGGCGACGATGCCTTCAGCGAGGGACCGATCGTCCGGTCCGCGGCCTGGCGGCGGTGGCGGGGGAGACGCCCGCGACCCCACGGCGAAACCCTCCCTTTCGCGCGGCAAAGACGGGCGACGGAGAGCGCGGTCGGAAGTCGGGGCCCGGCTCGAGGGTCAGGCGCCGGCCGACACCCTCACGGGGAACAGCAAGCCCCCGCTCGCCCCGGGTCACGGCCAGGGAGACGATGCTGTCTGTTCCAGGTGCGGGAGGGAACTCCTGCTCTGCTTGACCTAGGGCCGGACGGGCCGGATGAGGAGCACGCCCGTCATCCCCGCTTCCTGGTGCCCCTCGATCGTGCAGGCGAAGGGCAGCCGCCCCGCGGCGCGGGGGACGAAGGACAGCGTGGCGGTCGCCCCCGGCTGCAGGCGGAGGATCTCCACTCCCGGCGCCTCGAGGTGCGTCTGCGTGTCGACGACGGTCACGGGCAGGTGGCGCAACGCGGCGGCCTGGAACTGGTGGGCGATCTGTCCCCGGTTGACCAGGCGGATGACCGCCAGCTGGCCGGCGCGGAGCGGGATGACCGCCGGACGGAAACGGAACTCGGTCATCTCGACGACGATCGGCGCCGGGGCGGCGGCCGTCTCGGGCGCTGTCTGCGCGGAGAGGCCGCCGAGGACTCCCATCACGGCGAGGAGGGTCCGCCAGGGGAAGGCTGAGGCCTTCCCCTGGTGACTACTCGTTGTTGAACGGCGAAAGCAGCGGATTGAACTCGCCAAAGACGCCGTTGGGGTTCGGGTACCAGATCCAGAAGTGCAGCGTGACCAGCGGCGGATGCCAGAAGGTGAAGGCCGAGCCGGTCCTGGCGTTGGTCTTCGCGCACTTGGCCTCGGCGTCGGCCATGACGAACGAGCCGTCCGCGTAGTGGCAGGCCGCGCCGAAGGAGCCGTAGCGCGCCCCCTTCAGCGGCGCGGCGGCCGGGCGGCTGGGGAAAACCCACTCGACCGCCACCAGCTGCCAGCGCCCTCCCTGGCGGACGTAGACCAGGATCGGCGGCTTCGTCACGTCAAAGCCCTCGATCTTCGGGTTGAGGAAGTGATAGCCCATGTTCGGGATCATGGGCGTGATGATCATGTACCCGTCGGCCTTCGCCTGGGCGAGGTTGGCCGCGTACTTCAACGTGGCCTGGCGGGCCCTGGCGATCTGCGCCACGACCTCGGGGGCGAGCGTCGCTTCCGCAGTCCGGGCGGACGGAGCCGCGACCAGGGTAGACCCCAGGACGAGGGCGGTCAAGATCCAGACAACTCTACGCATGGCACCACCTCCTTACCAGGATCGCCTGGTGTAGGCGTCGGGATGGACCTCGCGCACTTCGGTGATGACGTCGGCGGGGATCTCGGCAAGCCGCGCCGCCTCGCGGACCACCTCGGCGCTGGGGGCCTCGTACTCGCAGAAGAACTTGCTGCGGTCGATGGCCAGGTTGCTGTGGATCCAGCGCACGCCCTCCAGCGTGCTGTTCACGGCGACGGCGCGCCGGGACGCGGCGTCGATGTCGGCCTCGGTCAGGCCGGGCGGCAGGTTCCGCTCGATCACGTAGCGTGGCATCGTCTCCCTCCTCGCAGAGCAGGATTGCCTTCGAAGGTCGCCAACACCATAGCAATCCCTGCCGCCGGCGCGCATGGGGAGAACTCCCTATGTTGGGCGGACGGGGACCTGATCTTGCCCATCCTCGAGCGCGACCCCTTCCTGAGGGACCTCAAAGGGTGGCTCACGGAGTCCACCCGGGGGACGGGATGAGGCGACGCTCGACTTGCTGCGGTTCGTCGGTCGGCGGATCGAGCGGACGAGGACGCTCCTGGTCGCCACCTTTCGCGACGACGAGGTCGGGGCGCAGCACCCGCTCACCCGCCTTCTGGGGGACCTGGCCACCGGCACAGGAACCAGGCGGATGACACTGCCTCCGCTCACGCCATCGGCCGTGGCGGTCCTGGCCCGGGGCAGCGGCCTCGACGCCGCAGCCCTCCACCGCCGGACCGGAGGGAACCCGTTCTACGTCACCGAGATCCTGGCCAGCCCCGCTCCCGGCCGGGATCCCTCTGACGGTCCGCGATGCGGTGCTGGCCCGAGCCTCACGGCTCTCCGCGGGGGCGCGCGCCGCTTTGGAGATCATCGCGGTGATCGGCCCGCGGGCGGAGATGGCGTTGGTGCGCGACCTCGCCGCGGATCCGGCGGGATTCGAAGAGTGCGTGACCTCGGGGATGCTGCGGGCGGAGGGCCAGATCCTGACCTTCCGCCATGAACTCGCCCGGCAGGCCGTGCTCGACTCCCTGCCCGCGCAGCGGCGGGCGGCGCTCCACGGGGCGGTGCTGCGGGCTCTGCTCGCGCGCGGCGAGCCCGACGCCGCGC
>DATLZI010000268.1:0-16323 GCA_035574075.1 bacterium
GGCGTGCCCCGGAGGTAGATGTGCCCGAGCCGGTCGCACTCAATGAAGGCCACGGCCACGCCTCCAGGCCGGGTCCCGGGCCAGCGCGACGACAGCGTCCACGAACTCCTCCGGGAAGAGCACGTCGTCGGGCACGGGCACCCCGTCCGCGCGCAGCGCGCGGGCCAGCCGCGGGACGAGGGGCAGCGTGAGCCCGAGAGCCTCGAGCTCCTCGGCGCGGGCGAAGACCGCGCGCGGCGGCCCGTCTGCGGCGACCCGCCCGGCCTGCAGCGCGACAACGCGCTGCGCTCGCGCCGCCTCGTCCATGGCGTGGGTGATGTAGATCACCGTCACGCCCCCGGCGTGCAGGCGCTGCACCGTCTCCAGGACCTCCTTCCGCCCAGCGGGGTCGAGCATCGTCGTCGCCTCGTCGAGGACCAGACAGGCGGGCCGCATAGCCAGGATGCCAGCGATCGCCACACGCTGCTTCTGTCCGCCGCTGAGGAGGTGGGGGGCGTGGCGCCGATAGGGCAGCATGTCCACCGCTTCCAGGGCCGCGTCCACGCGCGCCCGGATCTCAGCCGGCGGCACCCCCAGGTTCTCCGGTCCGAAGGCGACGTCTTCCTCTACGACGGTAGCCACGAGCTGGTTATCCGGGTTCTGGAACACCATCCCGACGCGCTGCCGGATCTCCCAGACCGCGGCGCGGTCGCGGGTGTCCAGCCCGTCCACCCGCACGACGCCGGCGGTGGGCAGGAGCAGAGCGTTGAGGTGCTTGGCGAGCGTGGATTTGCCGGAGCCGTTGCCGCCGACCACGGCCACGAACTCTCCCCGCTCGATGCGCAGGGAGATCCCGTCGAGGGCCGTCACGGCATGCGGCGTGCCCGCGTTGTAGACGTGGCGCAGGTCGGTGATCTCGATGAGCGGCATAGGGATGCAGGCCAGAGCGTCGTTCTCTGGCCTGCAGGGTCTGGCGCCCGAACAGCCCGGGACGGTTGGCCGGCTACGACACCAGCTCCACGATCGCCATCTCGGCGGCATCGCCCCGCCGGGTGCGCGTGCGCACGATCCGCGTGTAGCCGCCCCGGTTGGCCGCGTACTTGGGGGCCACCTCGGTGAACAGCCGCTTCACCACCGCCGGGTCGGTCAGCAATCGCATCGTCTGCCGGCGGGCGTGAACATCGTTGCGCCGGGCCAGGGCGATCATCCGATCGGCGATCTTCTTCGTCTCCTTGGCCTTGGCCACGGTGGTCTCGATGCGCCCGTGCCTGATCAGCGCGCTGACCAGATCGCGGAACAGCGCCTTCCGCTCGCCGGTGTCACGGTTCAGCTTCCGTGTGGCAGCTCCAAGCATCGCGTTGGACTCCTCGAACGACGATGAACGGATCGGTCGGGCGACGCCCGCCGCTACTCCCGCCGCTTCAGTGACAGGCCGAGGGCGGTGAGCTTCTCCCGCACCTCGTCCAGCGACTTGCGACCGAAGTTCTTCACGCTGACGATCTCCTCTTCCGTGCGCTGCATCAGATCGCCCACGGTGTTGATGCCCGCGCGCTTCAGGCAGTTGTAGGGCCGGACGGAGAGGTCGAGCTCCTCGATCGGCATGGCGTACAGCTTGCTCATCTGCGCCTCGGCTCCCGGCTCCAGGGCGCCGAAGCCCTCGGCCTCCTGGCCCATGCCGGCGAAGAGCTTGAACGACTCGATCAGCGTTCGCGCCGCCTCCTGCACCGCTTCCTCCGGCCGGATCGAGCCGTCGGTCCAAACCTCCAGGACGAGGCGATCCATGTCCACCGTGCCGCCGCGCGTGTCCTCGACGACGTAGTTCACCTTCTGGATCGGCGAGAAGATGGAATCCACGGGGATGACCCCGATGACATGCTCGCTCTTGCGATGCTTCTCCGCGGGCACGTAGCCCTTGCCGCGTTCAACAACCAGCTCCATCACCAGCTTCGCATCCTTCTTGTCGATCGTGGCGATGTGCAGGTCGGGGTTGAGGATGTCCACCTCGGCATCCTCCTGGATGTCCGCCGCGGTGACGATCTTCTTGCCCTTGGCCTCCAGCCGCAGGAGCTTCGGCTTGTCGGTGTGCAACCGCAGGGTGAGTTCCTTGAGGTTGAGGATGACCTGCGTGACATCCTCGACAACGCCGGGGATCGTCGAGAACTCGTGCAGGACATTCTCGATCTTCACCGAGGTCACCGCGGCCCCCGGGATGGCGGACAGCAGCGTGCGCCGCAGCGCGTTCCCCAGCGTGACGCCGAATCCGCGCTCCAGCGGCTCGACGATGAACTTCCCATACGTCTCGGAGAGCTCGGCGTACTCGATCTTGGTCTTCGGGGCTTCCCAGATTGTGGCGATGCTCATCAGAACCTCCTGAACCCTGCTAACTCCTCCCGCCCCGGGCGGCGCCCGGGCGGTCTAGCGTGAGTAGTACTCCACAATGAGCTGTTCCTGGACCGGCACGTCGATCTCCTCGCGCGCCGGCAGGGCCAGGACCCGACCTTCCAGCCGCTCCGGTGTAAAGGACAGCCAGGACGGCAGGGTGCGCAGCCCCGTCGCGGCCAGCTCCTTCAGGCGGGGGTGCTCCTTGCCGCGGGCGGTGGGCGTGATCACGTCGCCGGGCTTCACGGCGAAGGACGGGATGGTGACCTTCCGGCCGTTCACCGCCACGTGGCCGTGCAGCACCATCTGGCGGGCTTCCTTCCGGGAGGTCGCGTAGCCCAGGCGGTAGACGACGTTGTCCAGCCGCGTCTCCAGCAGCTGCAGCAGCCGCACGCCGGTGACCCCCTTGGCCCGCGCGGCCCGCTGGAAGTAGGTCTTGAACTGCGTCTCGTAGATGCCGTAGATCCGGCGCAGCTTCTGCTTCTCGCGCAGCCGCACACCGAATTCGCTGAGCTTGCGCCGCCCCTGGCCGTGCATCCCCGGCGGCACCGGCCGCTTGTGGACCGGGCACTTCTCGGTGTAGCACTTCTCGCCCTTGAGGTAGAGCTTCATCCCCTCGCGCCGGCAGAGCCGGCAGACTGCGTCGTGGTACCGTCCCATCCGTGCCTCCTCTGCGCCCTACACGCGCCGGCGCTTGGGCGGCCGGCAACCGTTGTGCGGGATCGGCGTGACGTCGCGGATGAGGTTGACCTCGAGTCCCGCCGACTGCAGGGCGCGGATCGCCGCCTCGCGGCCCGACCCCGGCCCCTTGACGAAGACCTCCACCTGGCGGACGCCGTGCTCCATCGCCTTGCGCGCGGCGGCTTCCGCAGCCAGTCCCGCGGCGAAGGGCGTGCCCTTGCGCGAGCCCTTGAAGCCCGCCTGCCCGGCGCTCGACCAGGCCAGGACGTTGCCCTGCGGGTCGCTGATCGTGACGATCGTGTTGTTGAACGTGGACTGGATGTGAGCCACGCCCACCGACACGTTCTTGCGCTCGCGCTTGCGTCCCCGCGCCTTCTTGACCATCGCCGCTCTCCGTCCCCTCTACTTCTTCTCGAGCTTCCGGCGCCCGGAGCTCACCGTCTTCTTCTTGCCCTTCCGGGTCCGGGCGTTCGTCCGTGTCCGCTGGCCACGCACCGGCAGACCGCGCCGGTGGCGCAGCCCGCGGTAGCAGTTGATCTCCTGCAGCCGGCGGATGTCCATGGCGATGTCCCGCCGCAGGTCGCCCTCCACCTTGAAGTGGCGGTCGATGTAGTCGCGCAGCCGCGTGATCTCCTCCTCGGTGAGATCCCGCACCCGCGTGTCCGGATTGACGTTCGTTGCGCTGAGGATCTGCCGGGAGCGGCTGAGGCCGATCCCGAAGATGTAGGGCAGCGCAGCCTCGATGCGCTTGTCCCTGGGCAGATCCACACCGGCAATGCGCGCCATGCGACGCCTCCTAGCCCTGCTTCTGCTTGTGCTTGGGGTTGTCGCAGATGATGTACACCCGCCGCCCCAGCTTGATGACCTTGCACTTCTCGCACATCCTGCGTACCGACGCCCGCACCTTCATCGCTGCGCCCTCTCGTCTACCGGTAGCGGTACGTGATCCGGCCGCGCGTGGGATCGTAGGGGGAGAGCTCGACCTTGACCCGATCCCCCGGCAGGATGCGGATGAAGTTGATGCGCATCTTGCCCGAGATGTGCGCCAGCACCTTGTGCCCGCTGGGCAGCTCCACGCGGAACATGGCGTTGGGCATCACCTCGACGACCTGCCCTTCGACCTCGATCGCGTCCTTCTTCGGCATCAGACCTCCCGCCGCGGCCGGCCCTGGCCGCAGCACGAACTCTCATTATACCCGGTCGATCCCTTGCCGTCCACGGAGCTAGACCACCCCGTCCGGGATCGCCGTGAGCACCTCCACCCCTTCCTCGGTCACGGCCACGGTGTGCTCGAAATGGGCGGAGGGCCGGCCGTCCCGCGTGCGCACCGTCCAGCCGTCGCCGTCCATGACGACCTCCCAGCCGCCCAGGTTCACCATCGGCTCGATGGCCAGCGTCATCCCCGCCCGGAGGACGAGCCCGGCGCCGGGTTCGCCGAAATTCGGCACCTGCGGCTCCTCGTGCAGATGCCGGCCGATGCCGTGGCCGGCGAAGTCCCGCACCACCGTGAATCCCGCCCCCTCCGCCTGCCGCTGCACCGCGGCCCCGATGTCGCCGAGGGTGCCTCCCGGGCGCGCCGCAGCGATGCCCTGGTACAGCGCCTCCCGGGCCACGGTCAACAGGCGGCGCAGCGACCGGCTGACCGCGCCGACCGGCACCGTCACCGCGGTGTCGCCGTGGAACCCTTCCAGCATCGCCCCGAGGTCGATCGACACGATCGTGCCCTCGCGCAGCGGCCGATCGGACGGGATGCCGTGAACCACCTCATCGTCCACCGACAGGCAGATGCTGGCCGGGAACCCGCGGTATCCCTTGAAGGAGGGCGCGCCGCCGTGATCCCTGATGAACGCCTCGGCCAGCCGGTCCAGGGCCGTGCCGGTGACGCCCGGCCGCACCGCCGCCACCACGGCGCGCAGCGCCTCGGCAGCCAGGCGCCCCGCCCGCCACATCCGCTCGAGCTCCTCCGCCGTCTTCAGGATGACCATCGCCGTGCGCATCGCTACGCCCGCAACTGCATGCGCGCGCGGATCGTCTCCAGGACCTTGCCGTAGACCTCCTCGATATCGCCCTCCGCGTTGATCGTAGCGAAGATGCCGCGCTGCCGATAGAACTCGACCACCGGCTGCGTCTCGCGGTGGTACACCTCGAGGCGGTGCCGCACCGTCTCCGGGCGGTCGTCCACGCGCTGGTACAGCTCGCTGCCGTCCACGTCGCAGCGCCCCGGGATCTGCGGCGGGTTGTACGCCAGATGGTAGATATGGCCGGCCTTGCGGCAGACCCAGCGGCCGGTCAGACGGCGGACGATCGTCTCGTCCGAGATGTCGAAATAGAGCACGGCGTCCAGGACCCGGCCGGTGCTCTCCAGCATACGGTCCAGGGCCTCGGCCTGGGGCAGGGTCCGCGGGAACCCGTCCAGGACGAAGCCCCGTCGGGCGTCCGGCTGCCGCAGCCGCTCCTCGATCAGCGCGATCATCACCTCGTCCGGGACGAGCGCGCCCCGCTCGACGTAGGCCCTGGCCTGGATTCCCAGCGGGCTGCCCTCGGCCATCGCCGCCCGCAGCATGTCGCCGGTGGACACCTGGGGGATGCCCTGCCGCTCCTGGAGCAGGCGCGCCTGCGTGCCCTTGCCGGCCCCGGGGGCGCCGAGGAAGATCAGGTTCACCGCATGAACCCTTCGTAGTGCCGCATCAGGACATAGGCTTCGATCTGCTTCATCGTCTCCAGGGCCACGCCGACGACGATGAGCAGCGACGTCCCGGCGAGGTAGAAGGTCAGGGCGCCGGTGTTGCCGCCGCCCAGGTAGAGCGGCCCCACGGCGATGATGCCGAGGAGGACCGCCCCCACCAGGGTCAGGCGGTCCACCACCCGCGCCAGGAACTCCGTGGTCGGCTTCCCGGGACGGATACCGGGGACGAAGCCGCCGTACTTCTTGATGTTCTCCGCGATGTCGTTCGGATCGAAGGAGACCGCGGTGTAGAAGAACGTAAAGAGCAGGATCAGCACGAAGTACAGCACGTTCCCCAGCGGCCGTCCGGGCAGGATCGCCTGGCCCAGGCGCTGGATCGGCTCGTAGGCCACGAACTGCGCGATCGTCCCGGGGAACTGCAGCACCGAGACGGCGAAGATGATCGGGATCACGCCGGCCTGGATGAGCCGCAGCGGCAGGTGCGTGGCCTGTCCGCCGTAGACCCGCCGCCCGACGACGCGCTTGGCATACTGCACAGGGATCTTTCGCACGGCCTGCGTCACGATCACCACGGCCACGATGCTGCCCAGCATCAGCAGCACGTCGAAGAGAAAGGCCAGGATGCTCACCTCGCCGACGCTGACCAGGCGCAGCGTGCGGTAGATCTGGTTGGGCAGCCGCGCGACGATGCCGCCGAAGATGATCAGGGAGACACCGTTGCCCACGCCGTACTCGGTCATGATCTCGCCCATCCAGGTCAGCAGCATCGTGCCGGCCATCAGGGTGACGACGATCATGCCCAGGGTCAGGGGACGGGTGTCTGGCAGCGCGCCCAGGCTGCGGATCAGCGTGACCTGGGCGATGGCCTGCACCACGGCCAGAACGACGGTCAGGTAACGGGTGTACATGGCGAGGCGCCGCCGCCCCGCCTCGCCTTCCTCCTGCGCCATCTCCTTCAGGGCGGGGAAGACCACCTGCAGCAGGCTCATGATGATGGACGCGGTGATGTAGGGGAAAACGCCCAGAGCGAAGAGGGCGAAGTTGCTGAACGCGCCGCCGACGAAGAGGTCCAGGAAGTTGAACACCGTGCCTTGCTGGCGGAAGAACCGTTCCAGGGCCGTGACATCCACGCCCGGCACGGGCAGATGCGCCCCCAGGCGGAACAGCGCCAGCATCAGCGCCGTGAACAGCACGCGCCGACGGAGGTCGCCGGCGTGGAAGGCGTTGACCAGGCCGCCGAGCATCGCCATTACGGGACGACCTCCGCCCGACCACCCGCGCGCTCGATCGCCGCCGCAGCGGCGCGGCTGAAGGCCTGCGCCTTGACCACCAGAGCCCGATCCAGCGCGCCCATGCCCAGGATCTTCACCGGCCCGCGGCCCCGCACCAGACCGGCCTCCCGCAGCGTCTGCGGCGTGACCTCGGCGTTGGCCGGGAACCGATTCAGCGCCTGCAGGTTGACGGGCTCGAAGCGCCGCCGCTCACCCCCGCCGGTGTGTACGGCGCCGCCGGCGCGCACACCGCGGCGGAAGGGCAGGCGCTTGCTGAGCGGGGTCTGTCCGCCCTCGAACCCTGGGCGCGGACCGGCTCCCGATCGGGCCTTGGCACCCTTGCGGCCGCGGCCGCTGTACGATCCCCGGCCGGACCCCAGGCCGCGGCCGACCCGGCGGGTCGGCCGACGGCTGCCCCGTGCTGGTTTGAGATCGGCGAGCTTCATCCTTCCTACCTCCGGAACGCCATCACGTCTTCCATCGGCCGGTTGCGGATCCGCGCCACCTCTTCAGGCTGGCGCAGCGTCTGCAGCGCGGCGAGCGCGGCGCGGGCCTGGTTGATCGGATTCCGCGAGCCGAGCGATTTGGTGAGGATGTCCTTGATTCCCGCCGCCTCGAGCACGGCGCGGATCGAGCCGCCGGCGATGACGCCGGTGCCCTCCGTGGCCGGCCGCAGCAGGACCTTCGAGGCACCATAGACGCCGATCGCCTCGTGCGGAATCGTCGTCCCGCGCAGGGGCACCTCGATGAGGCCCTTCTTCGCGTCCTCCACCGCTTTGCGGATCGCGTCCGGCACCTCCGAGGCCTTGCCCAGTCCCGCCCCGACGTGCCCCTGCTCGTCGCCGACGATGACCAGCGCGGCGAAGTTGAACCGTTTCGCGCCTTTCGTCACCTTGGCGACGCGGTTGATCCACACCGCCTTCTCCACGGTGAGGTTGACCGTTGCGGGATCCACGCGCTTGACCGGCATGATGCCTCCTCGACTCAGCTCAGAACTGGAGCCCGCCCTTGCGGGCACCGTCGGCGAGCGCCTTGACGCGCCCGTGGTAGAGGTAACCGCCCCGATCGAACACCACCCGGGTGATCCCCTTGGCCTGGGCCCGCTGAGCGATCGCCTCGCCGACCAGCGCCCCGGCTTCGGTCTTCTTCTTGCCTTTGATCGCCTCGCGGAGGTCGGGATCGCGCGTCGAGGCGGCGGCCAGGGTCACGCCCCGCGTGTCGTCGATGATCTGGGCGTAGATGTGCTTGAGGCTGCGGAACACTGAGAGGCGCGGCCGATCCGCCGCCCCGGCCACCACCCGGCGGATGCGCAGGTGCCGCCGCTGGCGCAGCTCGTTGCGATCCTGCTTCTTGAGCATGCCTCGCCTCCTACGCCTTCCCGCCGACGGTCCGGCCGGCCTTGCCGGGCTTCAACTTGATGAGCTCGCCCACGTAGCGGATGCCCTTCCCCTTGTACGGATCGGGCTTGCGGATCTCGCGGATGCGCGCCGCGGTCTGCCCGACGAGCTCCTTGTCGATGCCGCTGACGACGATACGGGTCGGCTGCGGCACGTCGAAGCTGACCCCTGGCGGCGGGACGACCTCGACGGGATGGGAGTAGCCAACCTGCAGGGACAGCGCGCTGCCCTGCTTCGCGGCGCGGAAACCCACGCCGTGGATCTCCAGCTCGACCTTGAACCCTTCGGTCACCCCCCGCACCATGTTCGCCAGCAGGGCGCGACTCAGGCCGTGCAGCGCGCGATGGCGCTCTTCATCCGTCGGCCGCCGGACGAGCAGCGTGCGGTCCTGGATGGCGACCGAGATGTCCGGGTGGAGGTCCCGGGTGAGCGTGCCCCGCGGCCCCTTCACCTCGACGGTGCGGCCCCGGACGGCGACCTGCACGTCCTTCGGGAGCGGGATCGGAGCGTTGCCTACGCGCGACATCGGTCGTCCTCCGTCATCCACCTACCAGACATAGCAGAGCACTTCGCCGCCGACGCCCAGCCGGCGGGCCTGGCGGTCGGTCATCACGCCGCGGGAGGTGGTGATGATCGCCACCCCCATGCCGCCGCGGATGCGCGGCAGCGCGGCGCGCGTGGCGTACAGGCGCAGCCCCGGCCGGCTCGCCCGGCGCAGCCCGGAGAGGATCTGCTCCTTGCGCGGGCCGTACTTGAGCATGATGCGCAGCACCCCCTGCGGGCCGCGCTCGATGAAACGCCAGTCCGCGATGAAGCCTTCATCCTTCAGGATGCGGGCGATCTCCATCTTCAGCTTGCTCGCCGGCACGTCCACGTGATCGTGCCGGGCGGCGTTCGCGTTGCGGATCTGCGTCAGCATGTCCGCGATCGGATCGGTGATCGTGCCCACGGTTTGGCTCCCTCCCTCGTCACCAGCTGGCCTTCACGACGCCGGGGATCTCCCCGCGATGAGCCAGCTGCCGCAGGCAGATGCGGCACAGGCCGAACTTGCGGAAGACCGCCCGCGGCCGCCCGCACCGCTGGCAGCGGGTGTAGGCACGCACCTTGAACTTCGGGGTGCGCTTCCACTTGTTGATCAACGCCTTCTTTGCCACGGTCGCCTCCTGGTCAGCGCGCCGCCGCAGTCTCGGCCGGCGTCCCCGCCTCGCGCAGCGGCAGGCCGAGCAACCGCAACAGCTCGCGGCCTTCCTCGTCCGTCTTCGCCGTCGTGACGAGCGTGATATCCATGCCCCGGATCTTCTCTACCCGATCGTACTCGATCTCCGGGAAGATGAGCTGTTCCCGCACGCCGATGTTCAAATTGCCCCGGCCATCGAACGACCGCTCGCTGATGCCCTTGAAGTCCTTGATCCGCGGCAGGGCGATATTGAACAGTTTGTCCACAAACTCGTACATCCGGTCGCCGCGCAGGGTGACCCGTGCCGCGATCGGCATGCCGCGCCGCAGTTTGAACGCCGCGATGCTGACGCGGGCCCGGGCCACGGCCGGACGCTGCCCGGCGATCAGGGTCAGCTCCTCCACCGCCTTGTCCACGAAGCGGGTGTCCGTCGTGGCGTCGCCGACGCGCATGTTGATCACGACCTTCTCCAGGCGGGGCACCTCCATGATGTTCCGGTAGCGGAACCGCTCGCGCAGCCGGGGCACGACCTCGGTGCGGTAGCGCTCGCGCAGCCGCACGGGCTGCGTGCGCGCGACCGTCCCGCCAGAGGAGCCACCGGGCGCGCCCTCCCGCCGCGGCGCCTCCTGGCGCGCCTTCCCCGCGGCCGCCGCGCGGGCCGGGGCGCTCTCCTTCGCCGCCCCCTTCTCCGCCCGGGCCTCCTTGGCCGGAGCCTCCGCTCGCTTCTGGCGGCTGGGCTTCGGCGTCTCGCTCGAAGCGGGCTTTCCCTCGTCCTTCGCCATGATCTCCTCCGCCCCCGGGGCGCGGAACCCCGAGGCTACTTCTCGATCTGCTCCCCGCAGTTCTTACAGACGCGCACCTTCGTGCCGTCGGCCAGGTAGCCGTGGGCCACCCGCGCTGCCTTGCCGCACTTCGGACAGACGAGCATCACCCGGCTGCTGAACAGCGGCGCCTCCTTCTCCACGATGCCGCCCTGGGGCAGCTTCTGCGTGGGCTTGGTGTGGCGCTTCACCAGGTTGACGCCCTCGACGATCACCTTGCCGCCTTTCAGATCGACCTTCAGCACCTTGCCGCGCTTGCCCCGGTGCTTGCCGGCGATCACCTCCACGGTGTCGCCCTTCTTCACATGGACCGGCTGCCGGCCCGCCGCCACTGCCATGGCCCTAGAGCACCTCCGGCGCGAGGGAGATGATCTTCATGAACTGCTTCTCGCGCAGCTCGCGCGCCACGGGCCCGAAGATCCGGGTGCCGCGCGGGTTCTGAGCGTCGGTGAGGATCACCGCCGCGTTGTCATCGAACCGGATATAGCTGCCGTCCGGCCGCCGCAGCGGGCGGGTCTGGCGCACCACGACGGCCCGCACGACCTCACCCTGCTTCACCGGACTGTTCGGCGTGGCCTGCTTCACGGCGGCGACAATGACGTCGCCCACCCCGGCGTAGCGGCGGTTGCTGCCGCCGAGCACGCGGATGCACATGATCTCGCGGGCGCCGGTGTTGTCCGCCACCCGCAGACGAGTGTAGTTCTGGATCATTTCGCCTTCTCCAACACCTGGACGACGCGCCAGCGCTTCTCTTTCGACAGCGGCCGCGTCTCCATGATCAGCACCCGGTCGCCGGCCCGAGCGACGTTGCCCTCGTTGTGCGCCTTGAACCGCCGCACGTGGCGCATCGTCTTGCCGTACATCGGATGGCGACGCAGGGTCTCAACCTGCACGACCACGGTCTTGTCCATCTTGTCGCTGACTACCACGCCCACCCGCGTCTTGCGCCGGCCGCGCTGCTGCACCTGCTCCATCGTCATCCCCTCACGCCCTTCTCTGCCAGCACGGTGAGCAGGCGGGCGACCTCGCGCCGCAGCTCTCGGATCCGCGTCGTATTCGGCTGTTGGCCGGCGACCCGCATGCGCAGGTTGAACAACTCCTTGCGCGCCGCGTCGAGCTTCTTCACCAGCTCGTCGGCCCCGAGCTCCCGCAGTGCGGAGGCCTTCATCCTACACCACCGCCTCCTCGCGCTGGATGAACTTCGTCTTGATCGGCAGCTTGTGCGCGGCGAGCGTGAACGCCTCGCGGGCCACCTCGCGCGGCACGCCGCCCAGCTCGAAGAGGATCCGCCCGGGCCGCACGACCGCCACCCACAGCTCGGGGTTGCCCTTGCCGCTGCCCATCCGCGTTTCGGCCGGCTTCTTCGTCACCGGCTTGTCCGGGAAGATGCGGATCCACAGCTTGCCGCCGCGCTTGATGAAGTGCATGATCGCCCGCCGGGCGGCCTCGATCTGCTGGCTGGTCAACCAGTGCGGCTCGAGCGCCTGCAGACCGTACTCCCCGAAGGCGATCGACGTCCCGGCGACCCGCCGGCCGGTCATCCGCCCGCGGTGCGCCTTGCGGAACTTGGTCCGCTTAGGGCTCAGCATGGTTGTCCCTCCTGCGCACCGCCGGCCGGACCTCCCGGCTAGGCAGCACGGCCGGGGCGCCTGCGGCCCCCGCGACCTCCGGGACGGCGCGGTCGAGCGGGCGCGGCCGGCGCACCTCGGCTTCAGGGCGGCGATCGGGAAGGATCTCGCCGCGGTAGATCCAGACCTTCACGCCAATCCGGCCGTAGGTCGTCTTGGCCTCGGCGATGCCGAAGTCGATGTCGGCGCGCAGGGTGTGCAGGGGCACCCGCCCCTCCCGGTACCACTCGTAGCGGGCGATCTCTGAGCCGCCCAGGCGCCCCTTCGCCGCGATGCGGATGCCCTTCGCCCCTGCGCGCAGCGACCGCTGCACGGCCTGTTTCATCGCCCGCCGGTAAGCGATGCGCCGCTCCAGCTGCTGGGCGACGTTCTCCGCGACCAGGAGGGCCTCGAGCTCCGGCCGGCGGATCTCCTGCACGTTGAGCTGGACCTGCTTGCCGGTCATCTCTTCGAGCTCTTTCTTCAGGGCATCGATCCCCGTGCCCCCGCGACCGATGATGATGCCGGGCCGCGCAGCATGGATGACCACCCGCACGCGGTTCGCCGCCCGCTCGATCTCCACCCGGGAGATGCCCGCGCGGAAGAGCTTCTTCTTGATGTGGGTGCGGATCTTCAGGTCTTCCTGGATCAGACCCGCCATGTCGCGACTGTACCAGCGGGACTCCCAATCCCGGATGATCCCCACGCGCAGTCCGATCGGATGGATCTTCTGGCCCACGGCTATCGTCCTTTCTCGGCCACGACCACGGTGACGTGGCTGCTCCGCTTGGTGATCACGTCGGCCCGTCCCCGCGCCCGGGCGTGCACCCGCTTGACCGAGGGACCCTTGTCGACGAAGGCCCGCGCGACGACGAGGGCGTCGCGGTCGAGCTCGAGGTTGTTCTCGGCGTTGGCCACCGCCGAGTTCAGCACCTTGGCCACGGCCTGCGCGGTGGGGCTGGACATGTAGGCCAGCATCGCCTGCGCCTCGCGCACCGGTCGGCCGCGGATCATCGAGACAACCCGCTGCACCTTGAACGGGGAGATGCGCACGTACTTGGCGATCGCCTTCGCTTCCATCGTCTCCGCTCCGTCCTAGCCCTGCGCCGCCGGGGTCGCGGGCGCGCCGGCCGGCACGGCGGGGGCCACGCCCGTGGTCCGCTCGGCGGATGCGCCGGTGCCGTGCCCTTTGAAGGTCCGCGTCGGCGCGAACTCGCCCAGCTTATGACCGACCATCTGCTCCGTGATGTAGATCGGGATGTGCTTGCGGCCGTCGTACACCGCGATGGTATGACCGACCATCTCCGGCAGGATCGTGCTGCGCCGCGACCAGGTCTTGATCACGCGCCGCTCCCGCGTCCGGTTCAGCTCCCGGACCTTCTTCAAGAGATGCTCGTCGACGAACGGCCCCTTCTTGGTCGAGCGGCCCATCGGCTCACTTCCTCCGCTTTACGATGAACTTGTCGCTGGGCTTGGGCTTGCGCGTCTTGAATCCCAGCGTCGGCTTGCCCCAGGGCGTGACCGGCCCCGGCATACCCACCGGCGACCGGCCCTCGCCGCCGCCGTGGGGGTGGCTGGCCGGGTCCATCGCCACCCCGCGCACCGTGGGCCGGCGACCGCGCCAGCGGGTCCGCCCGGCCTTGCCCCCGCTGATCGCGTCCCAGTCCAGGTTGGCCACCTGGCCCACCGTGGCCCGACAATCCAGCCGGATCAGGCGCACCTCGCCGGAGGGCAGCCGCAGGTGGGCGTAGTCGCCCTCCTTGGCCATGATCTGCGCCGCCGCGCCGGCCGCCCGCACCAGCTGCCCACCCCGCCGCGGGGCGAGCTCGACGTTGTGGACCAGCGTCCCCACAGGAATCGCTCGCAGGGGCAGCGCGCTACCCGGCCGGATCTCCGCCTCCGGGCCCGAGCGCACGATGTCCCCAACGTTCAGCCCCACCGGGGCCAGGATGTAGCGCTTCTCGCCGTCGGCGTAGTGCAGCAGCGCCAGGTTCGCGGAGCGGTTCGGATCGTACTCGATCGCTGCGACGCGCGCCGGCACCCCGTCCTTGTCCCGCTTGAAGTCGACGAGGCGGTAGATCCGCCGGCTGCCTCCGCCGCGATGCGGGGCGGTGACACGACCCTGGGCGTTGCGGCCGCCGGTCCTGCGCAACGCCACCACCAGCCGCTCCTCCGGCTCGCCCTTGGTCAGATGATCGAACGTCTGCACGGTCATGAAGCGCCGCCCAGGCGTATACGGCTTGAACTTTTTCAGTCCCACGGTTCCTCGGCCTCCCGCGTCGGAGCTCCGCCCCGCGCTAGGTCAGGGTCTCCAGGTCGATCTTCTGGCCCGGGGCCAGGGTGACGACGGCCTTCTTGTAGCCGGCCGTGCGGTAGGTGCGCGCCCCCCGGCGCTTCAGGCGGCCGGGGATGCGCACCGTGTTCACCTTGGTCACGGTCACGTTGAAGAGATCCTGCACAGCCTGACGAATCGTCACCTTCGTCGCCTCGGGAGCCACCTCGAAGGTGTACTTCGCCCGCTCCGCGCCGCGCATGCTCTTCTCGGTGAGGATCGGCCGCCGGATCACCGCGCGCTGATCCGTCATCGCCCCAGCACCTCCGTTACGGCATCCACCGCCGGCCGCGTCAGCAGGACGTAGTCCGCGGCGAGGATGTCGTGCAGGTTGAGGCTGCTCGCGGCCACGACCGTCACGCCCGGCACGTTCGCTGCCGACCGGACGAGCAGGCCATCGGTCTGCGGGGTGACGATCAACGTCCGGCCCGCGACAGGCAGGCGGTCGAGCAACTCGGCCACCGCGGCGGTCCGCGGCCGCTCCAGCATCGGCGGCTCGATAACGAGGATCCGGCCCTCCGCGGCTTTCGCCGACAGGGCGGAGCGCACCGCCAGCCGGCGCACCTTCTTCGGCGTGTCCTGGACGTAGCTGCGCGGCTTGGGACCGAAGATGATCCCGCCGCCCTTGAAGATCGGCGCCTTGCGGCTGCCGTGGCGGGCCCGCCCCGTGCCCTTCTGCCGGTAGATCTTGCGCGTGCTGCCGGCCACCTCGCCGCGGGTGCGCGTGGCGTGCGTGCCCAGGCGCCGCCCGGCGAGCTGCGCCACCAGCACCTCGTGCATCACCGCGCGATGGGGGCGCACGCCGAACACCGCCGCCGGCAGCTCCACGCTGCCCGTCTCCTTGCCCGTGGCATCGAAGACCTGCGCCTTCATCCCGCTCACCTCGCCGCCTTCGCCGCGGACGCGGCGCGCTTGCGGACCAGGACCAGGCTGCCCCGGGGTCCCGGCACCGCGCCCTTCAGCAGGAGGAGGTTCCGGGCCGCGTCCACCTTCACGACGCGCAGGCCCCGCACGGTGACGCGCTCCCCGCCGTAGCGACCGGGCATCCGCTTCCCGGGCCAGACGCGGGCCACGTCGGAGATGCCGAGCGACCCCACGGCGCGGTGCATCAACGACACGCCGTGCGTGTCGCGCTGGCCGGCGAAGTTATGGCGCTTCATCGCCCCGCTGAACCCGCGCCCCTTGCTCGTGCCCACGACGTCGACCAGATCCCCGCCCGCGAACTGCGCGACGGTCAGCTCCTGCCCGATGGTGAAGACCTCCGGCTGTGCGGTGCGGAACTCGCGCAGGATCCGCCGCGGCGCGGTCTTCGCCCGGGCGAAGTGACCGCGCATCGCCTTCGTCACCTTGCGCTCCGCAAGCGGCTCGTAGCCCAGCTGCACCGCGGTGTAGCCGTCGGTCTGCAGCGTGCGGATCTGGGTGACCACGCAGGGCCCCGCCTCGAGGACCGTCACGGGCACGACGTTGCCCTGCTCGTCGAAGACCTGCGTCATCCCCACCTTGCGCCCCACGATCGCCGTCATCGCCCGCTCCTAGAGCTTGATCTCGATATCCACGCCGGCCGGCAGATCCAGGTGGCTGAGGGCGTCCACCGTCTTCTGCGTCGGCTCCAGGATGTCGATCAACCGCTTGTGCGTGCGCAGCTCGAAGTGCTCCATCGACTCCTTGTCGATGTGCGGCGAGCGGATCACGCAGAAGAGGTTGCGCGCCGTGGGCAGCGGCACCGGACCGCTGACCCGCGCTCCCGTGCGGCGCACCGTGTCCACGATGCGCTCCGCGGACTGATCGAGCACCTTGTGGTCGAACGCCCTGAGCTTGATCCGGATCTTCTGCGCCATGGGCTTACTCCATCACCTTCGTCACGACGCCGGCGCCCACGGTGCGCCCGCCTTCCCGGATCGCGAACCGCAGCCCCTCCTCCAGCGCCACCGGCGTGATCAGCGCGATCTCCATCGTGATGTCGTCCCCCGGCATGACCATCTCCACGCCCTCC
>DATLZI010000269.1:0-4329 GCA_035574075.1 bacterium
CGGGCGCTGGCCCGCGAGGCCGAGGCCCTGGCCGCGGCCGGCCGGGCCGCGGTGCCGCTGGCGCGGGCCAAACTGCTCGCCCCCCTCCCTCGCCCCCCCAAGAACATCATGTGCATGGGCCGGAACTACATCGAACACGCCCGGGAGTCCGGCAACGCGCCGCCGGAGGTGCCCGTCTTCTTCACCAAGGCACCGACGGCGGTGGTGGGGCCGGAGGCGCCGGTGATCCACCACGCCGTCACTTTGCAGCTGGACTACGAGGTGGAGCTGGTCGCGGTGATCGGCCGGCGCGGCCGCGACATCCCGCCGGAGCGGGCCCTGGACTACGTCTTCGGCTACACGATCATGAACGACATCACGGCGCGCGACCTGCAGCGCCGGCACCTGCAGTGGTTCAAGGGCAAATCCCTCGACACGTTCGCGCCGATGGGCCCCTGGATCGTGCACCGCTCTGCGATCCCCGACCCCCAGCGGCTGCGCCTGGCGATGCGCGTGAACGGTGAGGTTCGCCAGTCCTCGACGACGGCGAACATGATCTTCAGCGTGGCGCAGCTGATCGCCGTCCTCTCCGCCGGGATGACCCTCGAGGCGGGAGACCTGCTCGCTACCGGCACGCCGGAGGGCGTGGCGATGGGCATGCAGCCCCCGCGGTGGCTGCAGCCCGGCGACGTGATGGAAGCGGAGGTGGAAGGCATCGGGGTCCTCCGCAACCGGGTGGTAGCCCCGCGCTAGACCGCGGGTCGAACGCCGGGCGCGCCTAGCGCTCGATGAAGCGGTTCGTCCAGAGCACCCCTTCCTTCGCCGAGGGCTTGAAGGGGATCTGACCGTCATCGAGCATGAACTGCAGGTGCTTCTCCACCATCGCCTCGCTCATCCGGCCGTCCGCGGAGAGGGCCGGGATGATCTCCCGCATCGCCAGGGTGAGCACCTCCGGATCGGTGCGCGGGAAGTGCTTGCGCAGGTGGGCCACCGCGGCGGCGAGGTCGGTGCGCATCAGCCGGTTGGCACGGTTCACGGCGCGCACCCAGCGCCGCAGCAGGTCGGCGTTCTGGCTGGCGTAGACGTTGTACACGGCGATCCCGGTGTACATGAAGTCGTCCAGCTCCGGCACGTCCCCCGCCGAGGCCTTGATGACCACCGTGCCGAAGCCGTCCCTCTCCGCGATGTAGGGGGTGGGCGCGGAGAGGTGGAAGGCGTCGATCTGCCGCGTGCGCAGCGCGGCGAGCAGCGCGCCGCCGCCGCCGACGGCGATGATCTGCACGTCGCGGTCGGGGTTCAGCCCGGCGCGCCGCAGGTAATAGCGCAGGTAGACGTCGGTCGCCGCCCCCGGCCGGGTGATGCCGAACTTCAGCCCGCGCAGGGCGGCGAAGCGCTGGGCGATCGGCATGGCGCGGCTGATGTTGCGCTGCCGGGCCACCTCGGGATGCATCACCATGTCCAGCGTGACCCGCTTGGTCAGGTTGTAGATGAAGATGATCTGCTTGCCCTGCCGCCGCAGCGTCACGGCCTGGAAGGGGTCCGCGTCGAACAGCTGCACCTGACCGGACACCAGAGCGGCGATCCCCAGGGCGCCGCTGTCCACCTCGGTCAGCTCGAGGTCGATCCCCTCCTCCGCCATGTACCCCGCGGCCTCGGCGATGTACACCGGCGCCATGAACAGCGTACCGGTGTGCGCCTCCCGGACCTTCACCCGCGGCGCCTGCGCCGACGCCGCCGCCGTCATCCCGGCGACGATCAGCGCCGCGGCCAGAACGTGCAGCGCCCTCCATGCTCGAACCCTCATCTTCCCCCACCTCCCCGCGTTACGGAACGTCCCGCGCCTTGCCGGCCTGCGGATTCCAGCGCATGAGGTGCGCGCCGAGCAGGTTGATGCCGAAGTTCATCACCAGGACCACGACGAGCAGGGCGCCGATGCCGGCGAACAGCCCCGGCGTGTCCAGCCACCCCGCCGCGCGGCTGATCAGGTGGCCGACGCCGCGGTTGCTGGAGATGAACTCGCCGACGATCGCGCCGATCATCGCCTGCGGCACCGTGATCTGCAGCGCGGCGATGATGAAGGGGGTGGCCGCGGGGAAGACCACCTTGCGCACGAGATCCCACTCCGAGGCGCCCATCACCCGCGCCACGGCGAGCAGCTGCGGGGGGGTGGCGCGCACCCCGACCACGGTGTTGATCAAGACGATGAAGAAGACCATCACCGCGGCGACGGCGATCTTGGAGGTGATGCCGATGCCGAACCAGAGGATGAACAGCGGGGCCAGGGCGATGCGCGGGATGCCGTAGAAGGCGATGACGAACGGCTCCACGACGCGGTACACCGCCTCCAGGCGGGCGAGGCCGAACCCCAGGATGAGGCCCGCCCCCGCGCCGATCAGGTAACCCACCGCCGCCTCGACGATCGTGAACTGCAGGTGGTAGAAGAGCGCCTCCCGCGTGATCATCGCCCACAGCGAGGCGACGATCGCTGACGGGCGGCTCACGAAAAACTGGTCGACGATCCGCCCGCTGCCCAGTTCCCAGCCGAGGAAGAACAGCGCCCCGAACGCCAGGCGGCCGCCCAGGGTGGTCAAGCGGGCGCGGCGGGCCCGCGCCCCCTCCGCCTGCACAACCTGCTCGAGGAGCTGGCTCCGACCTCCCGCCCCGGCGGGAGCGGGGCGGATCACGGCGTCACGCGTCGCCATCGCGGCTGGCCTCCCGGCTGGTGATCGTGATCTCCTCTTTGAGGTCCTGCCACAACCGCTCGTAGAAAGCAGGGAACTGCGGATCGGCGTGGATGCGGAAGACGTCGCGCGGCCGGGCCAGGGGGACGGTGTAGCGCTGCTTGATCGTCCCGGGCGCCCGGCTGAAGAGGACGATCTCGTCCGAGAGGGCGATCGCCTCCACGAGGTCGTGGGTGACGAAGACGATCGTCTTCCCGGTGCCCTCCCACAGGCGCAGCAGCTCGTCCTGCAGGATGACCCGGGTCTGCGCGTCCAGGGGGCCGAACGGCTCGTCCATGAGGATGACGTCGGGTTCGTAGATCAACGTGCGGATCAGCGCCACGCGCTTGCGCATCCCGCCGCTCAGCTCGTGCGGATAGTGATGCTCGAAGCCGACCAGACCGACGCGCTCGATGTAGCGGCGGGCGCGGGTCAGGCGCTCGGCGCGGGGCACGCCGCGGAACTCCAGGGCCACCTGCACGTTCTCGAGCAGCGTGCGCCAGGGTAGCAGGTTGTCGTCCTGCGTGATGTAGCCGACGTCGGTGTTCACCCCGTCCACGGGGCGCCCCTTGTACTCGACCACTCCCGCGGTCGGGTGGAGCAGCCCGGCGACCATGTTCAGCAACGTGGACTTGCCGCAACCGGACGGACCGACGAAGCTCACGAAGCGGCCGGGAGCGATGGTCAGGCTGACGTTGTGCAGGGCGAGGAAGGCGCGCCTCTGCCGTCGCTCCGAGCGGGCGACGAACACCTTGGAAACGTCCCGCGCTGCGATGACCCCGGCGGGGGTGCTCAACAGGGCACCTCGTTGGGACGTACGGGAAGTGGTCGCGGTCGCGCGACCTTTGCCCGCATAGATTTGGCCCGCGGGGGGGCTATTCCTTCGCGCAGGGGGCCCGCCGGGGCGGGTGGGGCCGGGTCAGCGCTTGCGGAGAGGCCCGAGCGGGGCGAGGAGGGCGGCGACCTGCTCCAGGAAGCGCTGGTCCTCCGGGCCGAAGGCGGCCGGACGGCGGCTGTCGATGTCGATCTCGCCGATGACCTGGCCGTGGCGCACGATGGGCACGACGATCTCAGACTTCGTGTAGGGGAAGCAGGCGAGATAGCGCGGATCCGTCGAGACGTCGGCGACGACCTCGGTCCGGCCGGAAGCCGCCGCCGCGCCGCAGATCCCGGTGCCGATGGGGATGCGGGTGTGCTGCGTGGCCTCGGGCCCCCGCCAGGGGCCGAGGACGAGGTCGGACCCCTCCACCCAGTAGATGCCCACCCAGGAGTAATCGGGGAAGTGCCCGTGGAGGTAGTCCACGATGGCCTGCGCCGCTCCTGCGCCGGATGACGCCAGCGACGCGATCTCGCGCAGGGCGCGCCCGTAATCCACCGCCGCGGTCATCGACCTCTCCCCTCCGCGTTCCTGCGGATCGCCGTGCTCCACGCCGTACTCCAGAGGATAGCCGCGGGCGATCCAGCGCGCCAGCCCTCCGCGCAGCGCCGCCGCGGGGTACCCCTGCCGCCGCAGCGTGACCGCCACCCGGGCGGCCAGGGCCTCCCCCGGTCAGGCGCAGTAGAGGATGAGGTCGGGGCCGCGTGGCAGGGCGAGGGCGCGCGCGATGACCGCCCGGGCGGGCGCGCTCAG
>DATLZI010000270.1:0-2665 GCA_035574075.1 bacterium
GCTGCGCGGCCGGCAGGTCGTCGTGCTCTTCGCGTGGGACCTGGACGCGAGGTCCCGGGCGCTGATCGAGGAGCTGGACGGCCACGCCCGGCTGGCCGGCGTCGATCACCCCGCGCTGGTCGTGCTCGGCGGCGGCGATCCCGCCGCGGTGCGGCGGTACGTGACCGGCAAGGCCCTGCGCGTGCCGGTGCTGGTCGGCGGCGAGGCGGCGGCCCGCAGCTACGGCGTGCCGAAGGGCACGCTCGCGGTGTACGTCGTCTCGGAGACCGGGATGATCGCCCAGCGCCAGGTGAACAGCATCCTGCTGGCGCCGCTGTTCCCGCGGCCCGGCCGGCAGGGGGGACCGTCCGTCCCCTCAGGATGGGCCGAGCCGGCCGTGGTGCGCGCGGCCCATCCGGCGTGAGCTAGCGCGCCGGTTCCGATCCCCATCCGGACGGTCTCTTGAACCGCGCGGCGGCTGGGCGCACCGTCCTGGTATACTGGGTCCGGCTTCGGCCGGATCACGCTGATGCCCATCGAAGACGCCCATCGAGGTGGAGCCATGGCCGCGTTGATGCGGGTCGGCTCTCGGCGCGCCGCCGCGGGCGCGCTGGTCACGGCGGCGCTCGTCCTGCTGAGGCCGGTCCCGGCGGCGCCGGCGCCCGGCCAGCCCGTCGTGCAGGAGTACGCCGTGCCGGGGAGCCGTCCCCACGACGTCGCTCCGGCCGCGGACGGCGGGGTCTGGTACACCTCGCAGCGCAGCGGGGAGCTGGGCCACCTGGATCCGCGCACCGGTCAGGCGCGTCTGATCAAGCTCGGTGAGGGCTCCGGCCCCCACGGGGTGGTGACCGGACCGGACGGCGCGGCGTGGGTGACCGACATGGGCCTGAACGCCATCGTCCGGGTGGACGGCCGCACGCACGCGGTCCGGGTGTTCCGCGTCGGGGAGCGCACCGTGCTGCCTCATACGCCGACGTTCGACCGGCAGGGCCGGCTGTGGTTCACGGGACAGCGGGGCTCCTACGGCCGCCTGGACCCGGTCACCGGCCGGATCGACCTGTTCGAGGCGCCGCGGGGCGGGGGACCGTACGGGATCGCCACCGCGCCCAACGGCGATGTCTGGTTCGCCAACCTCGGCCAGTCGTACATCGCCCGCATCAACCCGCAGACGGGCCAGGCCGCGGTGGTCGAGCCGCCTACGCCGCGCCAGGGCGCGCGCCGCGTCTGGGCGGACTCGCAGAGCCGCGTGTGGGTGGCGGAGTGGAACTCCGGGAACCTCTCGGTCTACGATCCGGCGGCGGACCGCTGGCAGGCCTGGAGGCTGCCGGGGCAGGGGCCGCGGCCGTACGCGGTCTACGTGGACGAGCAGGACGTCGTGTGGGTGACCGACTTCCAGGGCGAGGCCAACCGCATCGTGCGGTTCGACCCGGCCACGGAGCGGTTCCAGACGTTCACGCTCACGCCGCAGGCGCAGGTGCGGCAGCTGCTGGGGCGGCCCGGCGAGGTGTGGGGCGCCGAGTCGGGCACCAACAAGCTGGTGGTCATCCGCACGCGGTAGCGGCGCCGTCTCCGCCTCCGGCGCCTCCGCCCTCGTCGGGCGCGTCCGGCCTCGTCCGGCAGCGGTTGGCTCCCGCCATGAGGGATCCCTGGGGGGCTTGACGGGCGCTATGAGTGTATATACACTTTATCCATGCCCGCCGTCCCCCCTGCGCTGGTCGAGACCAAAGGCTGCTACTGCCTCGCCGCGCGCCGGAAGGCGCGGGCGATCACGCGGCTCTACGACCGGCATCTGCGCCCGCACGGCCTGCGCGCAACCCAGTTCTCGATCCTCGCCGCGCTGGCCCTCAAGGGGCCCACCCGGGTGAGCGCGCTGGCAGACGTCCTCGGGCTCGAGCGCACCACGCTCACGCGCAGCGCCGCGCTGCTCGAGGCCCGTGGCTGGCTGGGGCCGGCGGAAGCCGACGACGCGCGCGAGCATCGCCTGCGCCTCACCCCCGCGGGGTGGCGCACGCTCGAGGCGGCGCTGCCTGCCTGGAAGCGGGCGCAGGCCCTGGTCGGGGGACGGCGGGGTCGCCGGCTCGGCGCCTGAAGGGTGACGCGATCTCATCTCGATGCCGTCGGATCAGAGGAGGATGTCGTCATGGAATCATCCGCGAGGCCGCAGCCGGTGTCGCCCGAGCACGCCGCGGTGATGGGCGAGGCGCTCCGCCCGTCCGCGCCCGGAGCGGATGACCGGGCGCGGGAGCTCGAGCGATACCGCCTGGAGCTGACGGGCTACTGCTACCGGATGCTGGGCTCACCGTTCGAGGCCGAGGATGCGGTGCAGGAGACGATGCTGCGCGCCTGGCGCGGTCTGGACCGCTTCGAGGGCCGCGCCTCCCTGCGGTCCTGGCTCTACCGCATCGCGACCAACGTCTGCCTGACCATGCTGCAGGGGCGCGAGCGCCGCGCGCGGCCCATGGATCTCGGCCCCGCCGGGACGGCCGACGGGCCGCTCGGCGAGCCGCTGCCGGAAGTCACCTGGATCCAGCCCATCCCCGACGGGCGCGTCGTGCCCGAGCACGGCGATCCGGCCGCGCTGGCCGAGTCGAGGGAGACGGTGCGCCTGGCCCTCATCGCCGCGCTGCAGCGCCTCCCCGCGCGGCAGCGGGCCGTGCTGATCCTCCGGGAGGTCCTGCAGTGGTCG
>DATLZI010000271.1:0-6342 GCA_035574075.1 bacterium
AGACGCCGCCAGCGGGCCGGGCCCGCCGGCGCCGCCAGGAGACGCGCCAGGCCCCACAGCGGGCCGCCCAGCGCCGCCAGACCGCCAGCGGCCAGCGCGGCCAGCGCCTGCCGTCGATTGAGCCGTGGGTCGCGACGAGCCATTGCCCTCGTATCCGTTCCCTCGCCGGCCTGCCCGGAGTCCTGATGAGGAGCGTGGGTCTAGCCAGCCTCGGCCGGACGGTGGAGGATGGTCTGTCAGGGAAGGCGAGCGGCTCCCCGGCGGGAGCCGCGCACAACGCTACAGAACCGTGGTGGAGACGACCGGATTCGAACCGGCGACCTCCGCAATGCGAGTGCGGCGCTCTCCCAGCTGAGCTACGTCCCCACGGACACCCGTATTATACGCAGATCGATGCCCGGCGGCCAGCCCTCGGAGACAGTCGGTACTCGCGCTCCCAGGTGACATGCCACGGTTCCCGGCTCGTGATGAAGAACCTGATATCCAGGGCGGCGTCCAGAAGCGCCGCATCCGGCGGGCCAGCGCCTGCCGCCAGCTCGCGCGCAGAATCATACGGCAAGCATCGCGGCAGGACGCTGGGACTGTCTGCGCGGTCGGTCACCCTCCGTTCGAGAGCCCTCTCAGTGGAACACGGCCGGGGAGGAGAACGGCCTGTGCGCGTCCACCACAAACATGATCAACTGGCGCAGCTCCGTCGAGCCGCAGCTGGAGACCTGGACGGGGACCTCCGCCTCCGCGCCTGCCGTGGCCTGACCGGCCGGGATTCGGATCCCACCACTGGGCAGGCGCAGGCACCCCTCTCCCCCAAGCACGTAGAAGGCTTCAGTTCCCGGATGAGTGTGCACGACGGTGATGCTGCCGGGCGCGCCGGTGGCTTGATTGATCCGAAGGAGATACTCCGTCGCCCGTACCGGCGGCAGGGGGCCGACCTCGGCCACGTGGGTACCGCCCGAAGAAGCCATGCCCTTGGGCCCCAGCCTGAAGAGCCAGGCACTCCCGAAGGCTTCAGCGGCCAGCGCCCAGGGGCCGCTGGCGGCCGCCTGCGCTTGAGGCAGCGTGGGGAAGGTTTCGATCCGCCAGTACAACCGTGGCCGCCCCACCGGCAGCGACGTCACCTTGCTTTCCGTGAGCGCTTTGACGACAAGGGATCCAGGCACGATGGTCTGCTGCGCGACGGCCGTCGTCGACGCGAGGAATGTCCCCGCGAGCAGAACCGCCAACGCCAAAACCAGATACCTTCTCATATGAACTCCCTCCCCGCGCAGCGCCGGGCCATTATCCAGAAGGACGACTCAGCCCGATCGCGTTCGTGCGCTGTTGCCCTATCTTGCGGCGTGGGCGGAGTCGCTGCCATCGGAGAAAGGACCTAGGTACAGAAAGGACCTAGGTACAGGAGGAAGTCAGGCGGGCGCACCGCTCGGAAGATGCGCGACCGCCCAGGCGGCGATCTGGGCGCGCCGCTCCATGCCGAGCTTGTTGCGGATGTTCTGGACGTGGGCGTCTACGGTGCGCTCGGAGATCTGCAGCTTCTTGGCGATCTGCCGGTTGGTCAGGCCCTGGGCCACCTCCAGAACGATCTGCACTTCGCGACCGGTGAGTCCGCCGGGGCGCTGGGGCCGCTCTCTTCGCGGCGGTATCGTCCGCCCGAGCGCCAGGGCGACGGCCTCGTCAGCGGTCATGGCTCGACCTCTCGCCACCGCGGCCTCGTAGGCGCCGTCCCCGAGCCGCTCACGCGTAGCGGCGCCGGTGGCGCGCGCGGCGGCCTGGATGCCCGGACCTGCGATCAGACCGAAGGCTTCGCGCAACGCCTCGGAGGCGCCCTGCAGCGCGGCAGCCAGCTCGGCGCGGTCAGAGTGGGCCAGGACACCGGCCAGGTCCCCCAGAGCGAGCGCCGTCAACCAGCGGTGGCCGATCTCATGGGCCAGCGTCAGACTCTCCTCAAACAGCCTCACCGCCTCCGCGGGATCGTCTCGTATGAGGACGTGGCCGAGATCGCGCGTCACGAGGCTCGTGAGCCACTTGTCACGGCGCGGACGGGCCGCCTGGAGGGCTTCTTCCAGGACCGCCCGGGCACGCGCGGTATCGCCGCGTCTCTGCAGCGCGCTCCCGATGCCGCAGAGAGCCCGGATCGCGAGAGTCTCGTCGCCGGCGCGCCGCGCCGTCTCCAGCATCTCACGATTGACGCGCTCGGACCGCTCCGCGTCCCCGGCCGCTCCTGTGGCCAGGGCCAATCCGTGCAAAACCCACGCGAGCAGCGACGGTTCGCCGACCGATCTGGCCAGGGCCGCGGCCTGCTCCACCAGGGCCAGGGCCCGCTCGGCCTCACCCAGCTGAATGAGGAAGAACCCCAGGTTCCGGAGCGCCAGCGCGCGCGCCCGGTCGGAGACGGTGTGCTTCGATGCCGCGATCTCACCCCACCGGCGGCCCTCGCGGATGTGGCCGCGTGAAAACCAGAAGCGGTGCATCGACGCCGCGAGCAGCACCCCCGTCTCCACATCCGCTCCGTCGAGGGACCACCGCAGGGCGGCGCGGATGTTGTCATGCGCATGCTCGATCCGTTCGAACCATACCGCCTGGTGCTCGCTCCAGAGGTAGCGCTCCGCCTGCCGGGCCAGGTCGAGGAACCACGCCGCGTGGCGCCGGCGCACGGCGTCCGCCTCGCCCGTCAGTTCGAGACGTTCCTCCGCGAACTCGCGGATGGTTTCCAGCAGGCGGAAGCGCGGCGCGCCGTCTGCGACGCGAACCAGGAGGTTCTTGTCGACGAGCCGCGCGACCGGGGTCAGCACATCGGCCCGGAGGCCTTCGCACACCGCCTCGATCGCCTCAAGCGGAGTCTCACCGGCAAAAGCCCCGAGCGCGCGGAACACGGTGCGCTCGGTGTCGCTCAGGAGGTCGTAGCTCCAGGCGATCGCATCGATAAGGGTGCGCTGTCGCTCGGGGACGTCGGAAGGCCCCTCCAGCGGGAGTCCCTGGTGGGCCGAGAGCCTGGAGCGAATCGCCTCCAGCCCCAGCGGGCCGACCCAGGTCGCCGCCAGTTCAATCGCCAGGGGCAGGCCGTCCAGCCGGCGGCAGATCTCGACAATCGCGGCGGCATTCCGGTCGTCGACTGTGAACGTCGCCCGGGCCGCGCGCGCCCGCTCGATGAAGAGCGCCGTGGCCGGGGACCGGAGCCGTGTCGTCGCATCCAGTGCCGCGCCCGGCGCCGGGAGGCCGAGGGGAGGCAGCTGGTACTGATGCTCCCAGCGGAGGTGCAGCGGCTGGCGGCTCGTGGCCAGCACCCTGACGGCCGGGCACGCGGCCAGAAGGTCTCCGATGTCCGGGGCGGCGGAGATGAGGTGCTCGAAGTTGTCGAGCACGAGCAGGGTGTTCCGGCCTGCGAGGTGCCGGCGCAGGCGCTCCAGCGATGGCCGGCCGGGGTAGTCCGGAAGGTCCAGCGTCCGGGCGACGGCGTCCAGGACCAGCGCACGATCACGGAGCGGCGCGAGATCAACGAAGACCGCGCCGTCCTCGAACTCCGGGGCAGCTCTGGAGGCCACCTCGATGGCGAACCGCGTCTTGCCGACGCCCGGCGGACCGGTGACGGTCACCAGGCGGACGTCGCTGCGCAGCAGGAGGACCACGACCTCTTCCAGATCGTCGTGGCGGCCGATCAGGACGTGCGGCCAGCGAGCGAGGGTGCGCCGCGAGGCTCTCCGGCCGCGGACATCGCTGCCGATCGCGGCGCGACCGCGTCGCTTGCTCTCGCTCGTGCCCGATCGTGGCTGAGAAGACTCCATGGAGCGGCGCTCACCAGGGATGAGGAAGATGTCTTATCTTACCAAACTGGGCGCTACTCGTAGCGCAGAGCCTCGACGGGGTGGAGCCGGGCGGCGCGCGCGGCGGGATAGACGCCGAAGATCACGCCGACGGCGACGGAGAAGCCGAAGGCCAGGGCGACGACGGGGACGATCGTGCTGGCCGTGGGCGCGCTGTGGAACAGGCGCGCCGAGATCAGCCAGGAGCCAGCGAGACCCACGAGCATCCCCAGCAAGCCGCCGACGAGACTGATTGCGACGGCCTCGACGAGGAACTGCGTGAGGATCGTGACGCGGCGCGCGCCGATCGCCTTGCGGATGCCGATCTCGCGGGTCCGCTCTGTCACCGAGACGAGCATGATGTTCATGATGCCGATGCCGCCGACGACGAGCGAGATCCCGGCGATGCTGGAGAGGGCCACGGTGAGGACGCGCAGGATGGCGTCCAGCGAGCCGAGCAGCTGGCTCTGGGTCAGCACGGTGAAGTCCTCCTCGCCGCGGTGCCGGCGGAGGAGGAGGCGCTCGATCTCACGCTTGGCGCGGGGCACGGCCGCGGGGTCGGCGGCCTTGACGAAGAAGAAGGTCGCGTAGTCCAGGTTGAAGATCTGCTGCCCGGTCGTGAACGGGATGTAGGCCCGGTCGTCGAGGTCCAGGCCGAGGATCGACCCCTCCGGACGGAGCACCCCGACGACCTCGAACGCCCGGCCGCTGAGGGTGAAGCGTCGACCGACCGCGGCCTGGGGCGAGCCGAAGGCGGCGCGGGCCAGCGTGGCGCCGAGCACCGCGACGCGCTTGCGGCGGGCAAGATCGGCGGCGGAGAGGAAGCGGCCCTGGGCGACGGCGAGGCCACGCGCCTGGAGCATCGCCGGTGTCGTGCCGACGACGGTCGTGGTGTGGCGGCGGGCGGAGGCGGTGATCGGGATCTGGGTTTGCAGCACCGGGGCCACCGCGGTGATCGCGCCGCCCGCGTCGGCCAGGGCCAGCGCGTCGTCGTAGGTCAGGGTCAGGCGCCCCTCCTCCGCGGCGCCGACCTGTCCTTCCTTCGCCTTCCCCGGCAGAACCCAGAGCAGTTCCGGCCCGAGGCTGGCGAACTCTCCGACCACGCTGGCCCGCGCGGTCTGGCCGACCGAGACGAGCGCGATCACGGCGGCCACGCCGATGATCACCCCCAGCGTCGTGAGCACGGTGCGCAGGGGATTGGCCCGCAGCGCGTCCGCGGCGACGCCGAGCGCCTCCGTCAGCCCGAGCAGACCGCGCCAGAGAGCCATCACCGTGGCGCGCCGAGCCCCTCGGCGGCGCGGCGGGGCTGGCGGACGGGCTCGTCCCGCACGAGCTGCCCGTCGCGCAGCGTGACGATGCGCGTGCCGTGCTCGGCGACCTCTCGATCGTGCGTGACCATGACGATCGTCTTGCCGGCGCGGTTCAGCGCCTGGAAGATGGCCAGGATCTCCGCCCCGGCCTGGCTGTCGAGGTTCCCCGTGGGCTCATCGGCCAGGAGCAGCGCCGGCCGGTTGACCAGGGCGCGGGCGATCGCCACGCGCTGCTGCTCGCCGCCGCTCAGCTCCGGCGGGGCATGCTGCAGCCGCTGGCCCAACCCAACCTGCTCGAGGGCGGCGATGGCCCGCTCCCGCCGCTCCGCCCGGGGCACGCCGGCGTAGACCATCGGCATCTCCACGTTCTTCAGGGCGGAGAGGCGCGGCAGCAGGTTGAAGGTCTGGAAGACGAAACCGATGCGGCGATTCCGCAGCCCGGCGAGGGCGTCGTCGTCCATGTCGCCGACGTCCTGGCCGTCGAGCACGTAGCGCCCCGCCGTCGGCCGGTCGAGGCAGCCGATGAGGTTCATCAGCGTGGACTTGCCGGAGCCGGAAGGCCCCATGATCGCCACGAACTCTCCCGGGGCGATGGCCAGGGTCACCCCGCGGAGGGCCGGCACCTCGACGCGGCCGAGGCGGTAGGTCTTCACGACGCCGTCGAGGCGGACGGTGGGCGTCATAGCCTGGCGCGCAGGCGGATCCGTGCCCCCTCGCGCAGCACCGCGGCATCGCCGAGCGCCACGTACTCGCCCTCGCGCAGGCCGTCGGCGACCTGCGCCAGCTCGTCGTTCCGCTCGCCGAGGCGGACCGCGCGGCGCCGCAGCGCCCCGCGCTCGATGACGAAGACCTCGGCCGCGCCGTCTTCCGCCGGCTGCACGGCATCGAGGGGCACGAGCAGCGCGTCGGCGACGGTGCGCTGAACGATAGCCACGTCGACGCTCGTCCCCGCCCGCATCACGATCGGCGCGAGGGGATCGATGCGCACCCGCACCACGCGGTTCCCGCCGCGCAGCTCGACGGCGCCGCCGATCCGCGTCACCCGCCCGGTGAGGGCCATCGCCGGATAGGCGTCGGCGGTGATCCGCGCCGCCTGGCCGATCCGCACCGCATCGATGTCGGCCTCGTCCACCTCCGCGGTGATCCAGCCACCCGGCGCGACCAGGGTGACGACGGGGACGCTTGGGGCCACCGCCGCGCCCGGATTGAGGTAGACGCGACTGACCACGGCGTCGAAC
>DATLZI010000272.1:0-28721 GCA_035574075.1 bacterium
CTCCCGCCACGGGGTCTCAGGCGTGCGCGCCGCCGCGACGCCGAGCAGCGCGGCGAGATCGGCGGTCACGACGGCCGCCTCTTTTGCGCTCATCATCGGTGCGCAGATGCGGGCGGAGGACTCCCGCAGCTTGTCGAGCACCGCCGCCGGCGGGTCGTTGTCCTTGATCCCGCATTCCTGCTTCACCATCTCGGTGAGCGGCCAGTAGGTCAGGCCTTCGCCGTAGGAGGGACACCGACCGCGCAGGACGCGGGCCCGCTGCGGGTCGGCGCGGAGCAGCTGCACGAACTCCTCGACCAGCCGGCTCTTGCCGACGCCGGCGGGGCCGAGCACGGTGACGAGATGCTGCCGTCGGCTGTCCGCCACCCGGCGGTAGAGGGCGAGGAGGAACTGCAGCTCGTCGTCGCGCCCCACGAGCGGAGCGCGCAGCCGACGAGCCGGCGGGCCCTCGGCGACCGTCAGCACTTGCCATCGCGGCAGCGCGGCGAAGTCGTCGTCGGGCGCGGCCGGCAACGGGTGGAACTCGCCCCGCAGCCGCAGGGCGCGGAAGGTGCGCTCGTCGATGACGATGCCGTCCGGCGGGGCCTGGGCCTGCAGCCGGAAGGCGAGGTTGACAGCCTCGCCGGTGACCATGAACTGCCCGGCGCCGACCGCGGCCGGTTCGGCCACGACCTCGCCGGTGGCGATGCCCACGCGCAGCTGCAGGTCGTGCCCCAGATCTTTGTTCAGGTCGGCCATCCGCCGCTGCATCGCCACAGCCGCGCGCACGGCCCGGTCGGCGTCGTCCTCGTGGGCCGTGGGGAGTCCGAAGACGGCCATCACCGCGTCTCCGACGTACTTCTCGACCACCCCGCCCACCCGGCCGATCTCCTCGCGCATCGCCGCGAAGTACTGGCTGGTCAGCGCGCGCATCGGCTCCGGATCGATCCGCGCCACGAGCTGCGTCGAGCCCACCAGGTCGGCGAACAGCACGCTCAGCACGCGGCGCTCGGTGGCCGCTCCGCCGGCGATGGGGGCGCCGCAGCGGATGCAGAACTGCGCCCCGAGCGGGTTGGCCGTCCCGCAGGACGGGCAGCGCCGGCTCAGCGGCGACCCGCAGCGCATGCAGAAACGCGCCTCCGGAGGATTCTCCTGGCCGCACTGCAGGCAGCGGAACGAGGCGGGCGGGGCCATGGCATTCTTAGTCTACAACGCGGCCCGCTGCGCCGTCCCTGCCGATCGAAGATGAACTCCCCCGCCGTCCAGCGAACATCTCCGGGCGTGGAAACCGTAGCGCTGCTGCAGATGCTGTGCGAGGCCTTCGGCGTGGCGGGCTTCGAGGAGGAGGTGCGCGAGCGGGTGCGCGCGCTCGTCGAGCCCCTGGCCGATGAGGTGCGCGTGGACCGCCTGGGCAACCTCCTCGTCACCCGACGCGGGCGGGGGGGCTTCACGCTGATGCTCGACGCGCACCTCGACGAGATCGGGCTGATCGTCAACCACATCGAGCCGGAGGGATTCCTCCGCTTCGCGGCCGTGGGGGGGTGGGACGCGCGGATCCTGCCCGCCCTGCCCGTCACCGTGCGCACGCGCGAGGGACGCCGCCTGCGCGGCGTGATCGGCACGCTGCCGACGCACGTCACCAGGCCCGCGGAGCGCGAGAAGCCGATCCCCCTGGAGGACCTGTTCATCGACGTCGGGGCGCGTTCGGCGGAAGAGGCCGCCGCCTGGGGCCTGCGCGTCGGCGATCCGGCGGTGCCTGCGGTGGGGTTCGAGCGGCTGGCTGACGACTGGCTGCTCGGCAAAGCCCTCGACGACCGGGTCGGCTGCGCGGTGCTCGTCCGCGTCCTGGAAGCGTTGCGCGGGGCGGACCTCGACCTGACGCTGGTGTGCTGCTTCGCGGTGGGAGAAGAGACCGGGCTGCGCGGCGCGCGCACCGCCGCCTACGCCGTAAATCCCGATCTGGCGCTGGCGGTGGAGGGCACGGTGGCCGCGGATCTCCCCGGCGTGCCCGCGCCCCGGCAGCCGGCGGCGGTCGGCCGGGGCCCGGCCCTCACCCTGGCCGACACCTCGATCATCGTCCACCCGCGGGTGGTGCAGGCGCTCGAGCGGATCGCCGCCGAGGCGGGGATCCCGTTCCAGTACAAGCGGCCGCTCTACGGGGCCACCGACGCGGGCGCGATCCACGTCACCCGCGAAGGGGTGCTCGCCGGCGTGGTCGCTGTGCCCTGCCGCTACATCCACACCCCGGCCAGCCTGATGCGCCTCGCGGACTTCGAGGCCACGGCGCGGTTCGTGGAGGCCGTGGTGCGGCGCGCCCGCGCCGCGTTCGCTTAGGGCGCCCGGGCGCCGGCGGGTCGGGGGCGCAGGGCCCGCAGGATCGCGGGGGCGAGGATCGAGAGTACGGACAGCGCGATCAGGGCGGCCGTGATCGGGCGAGTGACGAAGATCAACGCGCCGTGCTGGCTCATGATCAGGGAGCGCCGCAGGTTCTGCTCCATGAGGTCTCCCAACACGAGGCCGAGGATCGCCGGCCCCAGCGGGTAGTCGTTCTTCCGCATGTAGTAGGCCAGCAGCCCGAGAGCCGCCATGACCTGCAGGTCGAAGGCGCTGGAGTTCACGGCGTAGGTCCCGATCACGCAGATCGCCACGATCAGCGGCAGGAGCAGCCGCTCCGGCACGCGCAGGATGTGCACGAAGATCCCGACCAGCGGCAGGTTGAGGATGAGCAGGATGAGATTGCTGACGTACATGCTGGCGACCAGCCCCCAGACCACGTCGGGGTGATCGCGGAACAGCAACGGGCCGGGGACGACGTTCAGGACGAGCAGCGCGCCGAGCATCAGCGCCGTCGTGGAGGAGCCGGGGATGCCCAGGGTGAGCATGGGGATCATGTTGCCCACCGCGGCGGCGTTGTTCGCCGACTCCGGCGCGGCCACGCCGCGGATGTCGCCGCGGCCGAAGGTGGAGGGATCGCGGGCCAGCTGCTTCTCCACGCTGTAGGAGAGGAACGAGGCGATGGTCGCTCCCGCCGCGGGGAGGATGCCGATGTAGAAGCCGATCACGCTGCCCCGGATGATCGCCCAGAACGACTCCGCCAGGTCCTTGAGGCTGAGCCAGATCCGCTCCAGGCGGGCCGGCGCGCGCGGCCGGCCGTCCGCGCCCTCGATCGAGACCAGGACCTCGGAGATCGCGAACAGGCCGATGACCGCGACGACGAAGTCGATCCCGTCCAGCAGGTAGGGGATGCCGAAGGTGAAGCGCGGCACGCCGGTGACCAGATCGGTGCCCACGGTGGCCAGCATCAGGCCGAATCCCATGGAGAGCAGCGCCTTGACCAGCGAGTCGCCGGCCAGGCTGCTCACCGCGGACAGGCCGAACAGCATCAGGCCGAAGTACTCCGGGGGGCCGAAGGTCAGCCCCCAGGCGGCGAGCAACGGCGAGAAGAAGGTCAGGGCGATGATGGCCAGCGTTCCGGCGATGAACGAGCCTACCGCGGCGATCGCCAGCGCCGGTCCGGCGCGGCCCTGTTGGGCCATCGCGTAGCCGTCGAAGGCGGTGACGACCGAGGAGGCTTCCCCCGGGACGTTCATCAGGATGGACGTCGTCGAGCCGCCGTACATCGTCCCGTAGTACACCGCGGTGAGCATGATCATCGCCGAGGCCGGGGGGAGCTTGAAGGTCAGCGGCAGCAGGATGGCGATGCCGCCCACCGGCCCGATCCCCGGCAGCACGCCCACGACGGTGCCGAGCAGCGCGCCGGCGAACGCCAGGGCCAGGTTCTCCGGCCGCAGGGCGACCTGGAAGCCGAAGAGCAGGTGCTGCCAGACCTCGCTCACCGCCGGAACCACTCGCCGGCGGGCAGCCGGACCTCGAGGGCGGTGAACGCGACGTACAGCGCTGCGGTGAAGAGCGCCGCGTAGAGCGCCGTCTTCCACCAGGGGCGCACGCCCAGCACGGCCAGGGCGGCGAGGAGGAAGGCAGCGGTGGACGGCAGGAAGCCAGCGCCGGCGAAGATCAGGACGTACAGCGCCAGCGCCGTCCACAGGGCGAACGGCTGGAGGTAGAGGCGCCAGCCCGCGCGCCGGCGGGCGGGGGCGCGGGACGCCTGCACGAACAGCAGCGTGCTGCAGATCAGCATCAGCGTGCCGATGAGCAGGGGAAAGGTGGCCGGTCCGAGCGCCTCGCTGCGGAAGCGCGGAGGCTGGAAAGACAGGGCGTAGCGGACGTACAGACCGGCGACGATGAAGATGACGACGGCGGCGAGCCGGTCGCTGCCGCCCCGGCGGGGGGCGGCGGGGGCGGCCGGCTCGCGCGGTGACCTCATCGCTGCCGCCGGCGGGCTACTTCACGAATCCGAGCTCGCGCAGCAGCGCCTCGAAGTTCTTCGTATCCTGGTCCAGGAAGGACCGGAAGCGGTCGCCCGCCACGACGAAGGGGAACCACTGCGTGTCGTTGAGCACCTTCTCCCAGCCCTTCGTCTTCGTCATCTTGGTGAGGGTCTCTTCCCAGAACCGCACGGCGGCCGCGGGCATCTCCGGCGGTCCGTAGAAGCCGCGCCAGATCGGGAAGGTCACGTTGTAGCCCTGCTCGATGGCGGTCGGCACGTTGCGGAAGGCGCCCCCCAGCCGCTGCTCGGCGAAGATCGCCAGCACGCGCACCGCGCCGGCCTGCAGCTGGCCGATGACCTCCGACGCCCCGGTGGACAGCACGCTGGCGCTGCCGCCGAGCAGCGCGGCCATCGCCTCGCCGCCTCCCTGGAAGGGGATGTAGCGCACCTTCAGGGGATCGACCCCGCCGGCCCGGGCCGCCTTGGCGAAGATGATGTGATCCATGCTGCCCGGGGCGCTGCCGCCGGCAACGACGC
The DNA here is from genome assembly GCA_035574075.1 of bacterium. Classification (GTDB taxonomy): domain Bacteria; phylum Sysuimicrobiota; class Sysuimicrobiia; order Sysuimicrobiales; family Kaftiobacteriaceae; genus Kaftiobacterium. The sequence goes on from DATLZI010000272.1 coordinate 4,844, forward strand.
CGGCGTTCGGATCGCGGCGCAGGACTTCCATCAGCGTGCGCAGGTTGTTGATCGTCGAATCCCGGCGCACGACCAGCACGCCGTAGTCGGCGCTCAGCGCGGTGATCGGCACAACGTCTTTGTAGGAGTAGGGCGTGTTCTTGTTCACGATGGTCAGGGTGAGCGCGGGCGAGAAAGCGACCAGGGTGTAGGGATCGCCCTTGCGCCGGGTGACGACGTGGGCGATGGCCACCGCCCCGGAGCCGCCCGACATGTTGGTCACGGTGATCGGCTGGGTGACGAGCTTTTCCTCGGCGAGGGTGCGCGCGGTCAGGCGGGACAACGTGTCCCATCCGCCGCCCACCCCGGCCGGGGCGATGATCTCGACCGGCCGGTCCGGAAACACCGGGCCGGCCCCGCCCGCCGCGGCCACCACCGTGACCAGGGCGACGGGCAACAAGACGCGCAGCGCGCTTCGCATACCTTCCCTCCTGGGCGTGGGAGTGCTATGCACTTCTCGCCCGGGAGGGAGTTCCCCGCCTTCCCGGCAGGGCCCTGCCGCCCGCTAGCGATGGGAGTCGCGCTTACTGCGTCGCGGCGAGCGCCTGGCGCAGCTGGTCGGAGACGACCTTGGCGTAAGGCTGGACGAGGTCGACGTCGTTGCTCTGCAGTGCCGTCAGGATCAGGGTGTGCGCCGCGGTGGCAAAGCGCAGGGCGCTGCCGGCGCCCCCCGCGCCGGCGGCCTCGGCGGCCCGCAGGTCGGGGATGATGCCGTTGCCCTGTCCCTGACATGGGTTCCCCGGCGCGGCGTTGAAGTTCTGGCCGCGCGGGCCTTCCAGGCAGTTCAGGGTGTGCTGCAGGTGGGTCTTCGACGCAGCGACGGCCGAGCCGCGCTGGGCCAGTTCCCCGGAGTGGAAGATGGCGGTCTGCAGCTGCCGTCGGGCGTTTTCCAGCGCCCCTTGGGCCGGCGCGGCGGGTGCGACGACGAGCGTCGCGAGCGCGAGCACGGCGGCGATCACGATGAGCGTCCTCACGGCTGTTCCCTCCTGGTGAGAGATGCCGCCATCATCCAGGGGGAATGTAACGAACGTATGTAAGTTCTCCCGGCGCCTCGAGACGGGAAGACCCCGGACAGGCCGGGGTCTTCCGCGGACGGACTTCTGCGAGAGCTTGGGCGCCGATCTACTGGGTGGGGAACCAGCCCTCCCCGGAGGGAGTCCAGGGCTGCGTTGGAGCCTGTCCCGGCATCTCGGGCGTCGCCGCAGGGACCTTCCTGGGGGCGCGCTTCGCCGCGCTCCTGCGGGCGGCGGGCTTCTTCCGGGCGCTCTTGCTCCGGGTCGCCTTTGCCCGCGTCGCCTTCTTCCGGGCCGGTGCCTTGCGCTTCTTCGCCGCCTTTCTCGCCACGCTCAGTCCCCCCTTGATCGAATAGATGACTCCTCCGCTCACGCCAGTTGTTCAAGACCCCGCTTCCCGGGTCCTGCTCCGCGATCCTCCAGCGACAAGAAAATCGCGAGCCAGCCGAGGGTGCGGCTGGCTCGCGAGGGGTGCGGGCGACGGGCTACTTCTTGAGGCCGAAGGCGGCGTAGTTCAGGGCGATGTACGACTGCCACTGATCGGGGACGCTGCCCTCGGGGAAGATGGCTGTGACGGGGCAGACCGACTCGCAGGCCCCGCAGTCGATGCACTCCTCAGGGTGGATGAACAGCTGCGCCTTCAGCTGCTCCTTGGTGATGCCGGTCTCCGGCGGGACGTGCGTCGCTTCGCCCCGGGGGATGACCTGCTTGTCGGGTCCGGCCCCGGTGGACGGATCCGGGACGACGAAGGCGCCGATGTCTTCCACGTACTCGTAGATGCAGTCCACGGGGCAGACCTCGACGCAGGCCCGGTCTTTCACCCCGATGCATGGCTCTGCGATGATGTAGGTCACCATCCACCTCCTGCCTCGCTGATTGGGCCCGCTGGGCCGGATTCAGCGTACCATCGGGAGTTTTCACGGAACAAGGGCTCCGGCCGACGGGGTGGGCGCCGTTGGAGGTGCTATGGATTGTAGGACAAATACAGTATATTGGAGTCGGTATACTTGCAACAGCAACTGTCCGCATGGAGGACGGCATGGAAGACCAGGCCGAGGCGCTGTTCGGTCCGCCACCGGTGCGCGAGACGATCGGGGAGACAGTCTATCGCCGGCTGCGCGAGGCCGTGCTGGCCGGCCGCGTCCCGATGGGCGCGCGCATCAACGAGCTGGAGCTGGCGCGCGCCTGGCGGGTGAGCCGCACCCCCATCCGGGACGCGCTGCGCCGGCTGAGCGCGGAGGGGCTGCTGCAGGCCGAGCCCGGCCGCGGGATGGTCGTGCCGGTGCTCCAGCGCGCCGACCTCGAGGAGCTCTACAGCCTGCTGGAGGTCCTGGAGGGGCTGGCCGCGCGGCGGGCCGCCGAGCGCGCCGGGGCGGGTTTCCTGGCGCAGGTCAACACGCTGATCAAGCGGTACGGCGCCGCGCTCAAGCAGGACGCGCTGGCCGAGGTCATCGCCGCCGACGAGGCGCTGCACGAGGCGGTGGCGGAGATGGCGCAGCACCGGCGGCTCGCGGAAGCGATCCGCCTGCACCGCCTGCGCGCGCGGGTCTTCCAGATGAAGGCCTTCCGGCTGCGCGGCCGCGCCGGGAAGACCTTCCGGGAGATGGCGAAGCTTGTCGCCGCGCTGCGCTCGCGCGATCCGGGCCGGGCTGAGACGGCGATGCGCGAGCACCTGGCCAGCCTGGGCGCAGACATCGCCGCGGCGTACGACGAGCTGGCCGCCCTGCCGCCGGAGGGCCGGGAGCGGATGCTATACTGAGGGGCGACACCGCAGGAGGGGGCTACCGGATGATCGACGCGCCGGCGGGGACCGCCCCCCGTTCGCTGACCGTGCAGGGTTACGAGGCGATCGACGCCGCGGTGCTGGAGACCTTCCCCAACGAGTATCCGGGGCAGGCCACCACGGTGGAGATCACCACCGACGAGTTCACGGCGGTGTGCCCCTGGTCCGGTCTGCCGGACTTCGGCACCGTGATCATCCGCTACCTGCCCGGAGCGAAGATTCTCGAGCTGCGCTCGCTGAAGTACTACCTGCTCTCCTTCCGCAACGTGGGCATCTACCAGGAGCATGCCGTGAACCGCATCCTGGAGGATCTCGTCCGGGTCGTGGAGCCGCGCTGGATGGAGATCGCGCTCGACTACAAGGTGCGCGGCGGCATCCACACCGTGTGCAGGGTGTCATGGGGCGACTCCGGCCCAGCGCGACCATAGCCGAGGTCGGCGTCGTCGCCGCGCTGTACGCCGCCCTCACCGTCCTCCTGCAGCCCGCGAGTTACGGTCCCCTGCAGTTCCGCGTGGCGGAGGTGTTGAAGCCCCTCGTCATCTGGGAGCCCCACCTCATCGCCGCCTTCGTCCTCGGCAACCTGCTGGGCAACCTGGCCAGTCCCTACGCCGGTCCGTGGGAGCTGGCGTTCATGCCCTTGGTGAACCTGCTCGGCGCATGGGGCTGCCATGCCCTGGGCCGGCGGGCGCCCTACGCCGGCGCGGCGCTCTACGCTGTGGTCGTGGCCGCGGCGGTAGCCCTGATGCTGGCGGTGCTGACGCGGACGCCGTACGGGGTCCTGTTCCCCGCGCTGCTGGCGAGCGAGATGATCCTCATCGTCGGCGGCGTCCCGGTGATGCGGGTGGTGCTGCGCGCGGTCGAGCCCGCCCGCCGCCGCTGGCGGCCGCACCCCGAGAGCTAGTCCGCCGCCGCGCCGCTCCTCACTCCAGCCGGTCGTAGGCCGCCAGCGTCAGGAACTCGACGAACCGCTCGCTGAGGGCGACCTGCTCGAACACCGCCCGCGCGTCGGCGAAACGCATCCGGTCGAAGCGCTGGCCGTAGGCGTCGCGGAGCTGGCCGAGCTCCTGGTCGGCGACCGTCCGCACCTGGGCGGGCGAGAACCGGCGGTGGTGGACCCACTGCCAGACCTGGGAGCGCGCGATCTCGGCGGTGGCCACGTCCTCCATCAGGTTGTAGATCGCCGCCGCACCGACGCCCCGGAGCCAGGACTCCAGGTACTGCAGCCCGACGCTGACGTTGTTGCGCAGGCCCTCGTCGGTCACCGTGCCGCCCGGGACGGCGACGTCGATCAGCTCCGGCCCCCGGATCTGCACGTCGTCGCGGCGCCGGTCCAGCTGGTGGGGCCGGCCGGCCAGCTGCTCGGCGAAGACTTCCCGCGCCACCGGCACGAGGTCGGGGTGGGCCACCCAGGTGCCGTCGAAGCCGTCCGTGGACTCCCGCACCTTGTCCTCGCGGACCTTCGCCAGGGCCGTCGCGTTCACCGCCGGATCGCGCCGGCTGGGGATGAAGGCGGCCATGCCGCCCAGGGCGTGGGCGCCCCGGCGGTGGCAGGTGCGGACGAGCAGCAGCGCGTAGGCGCGCATGAAGGGCACGGTCATCGTGACCTGCGCCCGGTCGGGGAAGACGAACCCCTCCCGCGCCCCGAAGCACTTGATGATGCTGTAGATGTAGTCCCAGCGGCCGGCGTTCAGCCCCGCGGCGTGGTCGCGCAGTTCGTAGAGGATCTCGTCCATCTCGAAGGCGGCGAGGATGTGCTCGATGAGGACCGTGGCCTTGATCACGCCCCGCCCCAGGCCGAGCCGGTCCTCGGCGTAGGTGAAGACGTCGTTCCACAGGCGCGCTTCGAGGTGGTTCTCCAGCTTCGGCAGGTAGAGGTACGGCCCGGTGCCGCGGCGCAGCAGCCGGTGGCCGCAGTGGAAGAGGAACAGCCCGAAGTCGAAGAGGGCGCCGGCGACCGGGGCGCCGTCGACGAGGAGGTGCTTCTCGGGCAGGTGCCAGCCCCGCGGCCGCACGAGGAGCACGGCGGTCTGGTCGTTGAGCCGGTAGGTCTTCTCCGGCGTCTGCAGGGTGATCGTGCGCTCCACGGCGTCGATGAGGTTCGCCTGGCCGCCGACCATGTTCGCCCAGGTCGGCGCGTTGGCGTCCTCGAAGTCGGCCATGTAGGTGGAGGCGCCTGAGTTCAGGGCGTTGATCAGCATCTTGCGGTCGGTGGGCCCGGTGATCTCCACCCACCGCTGCTGCAGGTCGGGCGGGGTGGGGGCGATGCGCCAGTCGCCCTCCCGGATGTGCCGCGTCGAGGCCAGGAAGCCGGGCAGCGCGCCGGCGTCCAGCTCGGCCTGCCGTTCCCGCCGCCGCTGCAGCAGGCGCTCGCGCGTCGGGTTGAAGGCGCGGTGCAGATCGGCGACGAAGCGCAGCGCCTCAGGTGTCAGGATGCGCTCCGCGCCTTCCACCGTGCCGCCCCGGACCTCGATCCCCTCCATCCCGGTCATGGCCGCTCTGCCCCCTCGTAGGCCCGCCTCGTAGGCCGCTCAGCGATACTTGATCGAAACGACCTTGGGCTGCAGGAAGTACAGCAGGTAGTCCGGGCCTCCCACTTTGGCATCCGTGCCGCTCATGTTGAAGCCGCCGAACGGATGCACGCCGACCAGCGCGCCGGTGCACTTGCGGTTCAGGTAGAGGTTCCCGGCGAAGAATTCGTCGCGGGCCCGCGCCAGCTTCGCCGGGTTGCGGGAGAAGACCGCGCCGGTGAGGCCGTACTCCGTGCCGTTGGCGATGGCCAGGGCGTCGTCGAAATCCTTCGCCTTGATCACCGCCACGACCGGCCCAAAGATCTCCTCCTGGGCGATCCGGGCGAGGCGGTCCACGTCGACGTACACCGTGGGCTGGATGTAGTGGCCCGAAGGATCCCCGGGCTCGCCGCCGGCGGCCAGCCGCCCCTCGCTGCGGCCGATGCGGATGTACTCCAGGATGCTCTCCTTCGCCCGGGCGTTGATCACCGGGCCGACCGGGTAGTTGTCCCGAGCCGGGCCCACCTCCAGCGCGCGCACCTTCTCCACGAACGCCTCGACGACGTCGTTGTACACGCCGGCGGTGGCGACGAGCCGCGAGCCGGCGGAGCACTTCTGGCCCTGGAAGCCGTAGCCCGAGGTCACCGCCGCGGCGACCGCCTCCTCGAGGTCGGCCTCGTCGTCCACGATCACGGCGTTCTTGCCGCCCATCTCCGCGATGCAGCGCTTCAGCCAGCGCTGGCCCGGCGAGACCCGCGCCGCCTGCTCGTAGATCCGCAGGCCCACCTCCTTGCTGCCCGTGAAAGCGATCATCCGCACGCGCGGATGCAGGACCAGCGGATCGCCGACGGTGGCGCCAGAGCCGGTGACGATGTTCAGCACGCCGGGGGGCAGGCCCGCCTCCTCCATGATCTCGAGGAAGACGTAGGCGTTCGCCGGCGAGTCGCTGGACGGCTTCAGGACGACGGTGTTGCCGGCGGCGATCGCCCCCGCGGCCATCCCTACCGGGATCGCCAGGGGGAAGTTCCAGGGCGGGATGACGGCGACGACCCCCAGCGGCACGTAGAAGTACTCGCTCAGTTCCTGCGGATGCGCGACCGTGGGCTGGCCCCGCGCGTAACGCAGCGCCTCGCGGGCGAACCACTCCAGGTGATCGATCGTCTCGGCGACATCGCCGTCCGCCTCGCCCCAGTTCTTGGCCACTTCGAAGACCTGCCAGGCTTCGGCCCAGAACTTGCGCCGGCGCAGCCGGTCGGCGGCGCGCAGGAGGATCGCCGCCCGCTCCTCGGCGGGCACCCGCGACCAGCGCAGGAACGCTTCGTCCGCCGCCTCCACCGCCTGCTGCACGTGATCCGCGGTGGCCTTCTGGCACACCGCCACGACCTGATCCTTCTGGGACGGATTCGTGGAGGTGAACTTGTCCTTGGTCGTGATCCGCCGCCCGCCGATGACCAGGGGGAACTCCCTGCCCAGCTCGCGCTCGACCTGGGCGATGGCGGCGAGCATCGCGGATCGCCCGGGATCGGTCGCGAAATCGGTGAAGGGCTCGTTGCGAAACTCAGGGAGCGCCATGGCTTACACCTCCGCGGCGGTCGAGCCGGGATTGAGGGAAACTGCTCTCATTATATCGGGGCGGTTACGTCACGCCATACGGGAGTCGGGCGATCGCCCCCTCTGCGACGCGGACGGGCCAGGGCCCCCCGGCCCGGCTGACCAGGCGCAGGACGCGGTCGGCCTGGGGCATGCCCGAGGCCCGGATGGCCGCGCGCTCCGCCTCGAGGTCCGGCGTCACGCGGCGGACCTCGATCGTCACCGTCTGCGCGTCGAACGTAAAGAGGGTATACGCCGTCCGGCCGTCGGCGTCGTTGGAGCCGGAGAGGGCGCCAACGCTGACCAGCAGGCCGCCATCGACCGCGCGGTGGTAGGCGGAGTGGATGTGGCCGTGCACGAGCAGATCGGCGCGGGCCTCCCGCAGCATCCGCGCCCGCAGGACGTCCGGGGCGTCGGGCGGGACGAGCGCTTCGAGGCTCCAGGTCGTGGCATGCACGATCACAGCCGACCGGCCGCCGGGCAGGCCGACGCGCAGTGCCAGCGGCAGCGAGCGGAGCGCGGCCACCCGCTGGGGGCCCAGACGCTGCAGCGACCAGCGGCCGCTCGCCTCCAACCAGGCAACCTCTGGCGGCACGGCGATCAGCCCGTCGTGCAGGTCGAGCAGCAGGGCGTCGCTGTTGCCGAGCACCGCGGGCCAACCGCGCGCACCGAGAAAATCCATCACGCCGTCGGGCCGGCAGCCGCCCTGTGCCAGGTCCCCGGCGGCCACGACGAGATCGACGTTCTGCCGGGCGATGTCGGCCGAAGCGGCCTGGAGCGCCGTGAGGTTGCCGTGGGCGTCCGAGATCACGGCCAGGCGGCTGCCCGCGGCCAGCGTTCGGATGGGCTCGGCGCGGGCGACCTCATCCCGGAGGCGTTCGTCCCAGCGCGGGGCCAGCAGCGGCTCGCTCATCGACGCGGTCGTCCCTCGGCCAGCGGATCGCAGGAAGAGCTGTGGCGGAGGGGGTGGGATTCGAACCCACACGGGCCTTGCGGCCCAGCGGTTTTCAAGACCGCGCGGATAGCCAGGTTCCCGGCACCCCTCCGCGGTTCCCTGTCATTATACCGTGCCCCGGCGTGGTGCAGGCGCGAGCGCGCCGAGGACCTCGGCCCATCGGGGGAAGAGGAGCCAGTGCCCTTCGCCGCGATAGACGGTCAGCCGCGCGCGCGGGATGCGGCGGGCCAACGCTTCGGCCATCGCCGGCGGCGCGAGGGTGTCGGCGTCGCCGTGCCAGATGATCACCGGCACGGCGTCGGCGAGCAGCCGCACGATCTCGGGGTGCTGCCGGGCCACCGTGCGATCCGCGTCCGGGATCGTGGCCAGCCAACGCTCATACCACCCCTGCGGATCGCGTCCCGCCGCGCCGAGCTCTCGCCCCCAGATCCACCGCAGCAGGGGCCAGGGCAGGCGGCGCGCCGCGCCGAATCCAAGACGGTTGCGCGGCGTCATCGCCGCCAGCGCCCCCGGCGTGTCCATCGGCCCCAGGGTGCCGAGGAGCCCCGCGGTCGTCACGCGCTCGGCCAGGCCGTACGCGCAGGCCGCCGCATACGGACCTCCGCCGGACCACCCCAGGACGGCGAACCGCCGCAACCCGAGCGCGGCGGCGAGCTCCCGGACGTCCGCGGCGCAGTCGAGGAGCCGCCGACCGTGGTGGAAGGTGGAGAGGCCGATGCCCGGGCGGTCCATCGTGATTAGCCGGATCCCCAGCCGGGCGGCGATCGTGTCGTCGGGATGGCGTTGCAGCCGCGAGCCGGGGATGCCGTGGAAGAAGACGACGGGGAAGCCGGCGGGATCACCGTACTCCGCGTAGCCGAGCGTGCGGCCGTCGCGGAGACGCAGCGAGGAGGCGGGGCTCACGGAGCAGAGTATAGCGCGCGTCGCCGCCTGGTCAACGCTGCAGAGCGCGCGTTCGCGCACAGCCGGCGGGCAGGGGCCTCCCGGGGCGATGCTCCGCCAGTCTCGCCTGGACCGCCGCCCGGCCGGCGATGACGTGGCGCGGGGTCGATCGGGCTGCCGCCGGATAGTCCCCGCGCGGCGTCCCCGCTAGGCTGGAGCCGTGTTCGACCTCGCCGTCGTCACCTTCTTCTCCGCGCTCGCCACCGCCGTGGCGACGGGTCTGGGCGGAGTGCCCTTCCTCTTCACGCAGCACCTGCCGCCGCGCCTGGTCGGTCTGGCCTGGGGATTCAGCGCCGGGATGATGCTCTCCGCCTCTGTCTTCAACCTCGTCTTCGAGGGGATCAGCCGGGCGGGATACAATTCGGTGGCCCTCGGCATCGCCCTGGGGGCGGCGCTGTTCTGGCTCACCGAGCGGCGGTTCGGGCACACCTCGTTCCACTTCTTCCACACGGACGGCGTCACCGCCCGGCGGATCATGCTCTTCATCGGGACGCTGACGATCCACAGCTTCTCCGAGGGCGTCGCCGTCGGGGTGGCCTTCGGTTCAGGCGAGGCGACACTGGCCGTGCTCGTCACCGTGGCGATCGCCATCCACAATGTTCCGGAAGGTCTGGCCGTGTCGCTGCCGCTGCGCGCGGAGGGGTTCAGCGGCTGGGCGTGCATCTGGTGGTCGATCTTCACCAGCCTGCCCCAGCCGGTGATGGCCGTGCCGGCCGCGCTGGCCGTGGCCTTCTTCGAGCCGCTGGTGCCGATCGGGTTGGGCTTCGCCGCGGGGGCGATGGGCTTCCTCGTCTTCAGCGAGATGATCCCGGAGGCCGAGGAGCACAGCGGGCACGGCAACGGGGCCGCCGCGGTGATCGTCGGCTTCCTGGCGATGATGCTGATGCAGAACGTGCTACAGTAGAGGCGCCATGGCTTCCGACGCCTTCCTCCGCGCCCTCCGCCGGCGGAAGGAGATCTCGATCGCCGTGCGCGGCCGGCGCAGCGGGCGGACAATCACCCTGCCGGTGTGGTTCGTCCTCGAGGACCGCACGCTGTGGCTCCTCCCCGTGGCCGGATCCCGTTCGGCGTGGTTCCGGAACCTGGAAGCCCATCCCGTCCTCACCCTGCGGGCCGGAGTGAGCCGGACCACCGTTCGGGCCGAGCCCCGGCGCGGCGCGGCGCTCGCCCGGCACGTCGCAGACAAGTTCCGGGCGAAGTACGGGCGCGAGGACGTGGCCCGCTACTACGAGCGGTTCGACGCGGCGGTGAAGGTGTCGCTCTAGCGGTGGCCCGCCCGATCGTCGCCTTCGACTACGACGGCACCCTCGTGGATGCCTACGAGGTCAAGCGCGAGTCGTACTGGCGCGCGGTCGCGGAGACGCTGGGCCTCGACGAGACCGCGCGCCCCGTCGTTGACGCCTCCTACGCCCGGACCAGCGGCGCGCACCGCCTGCGGCAGCTCGCCGACACCGCGCAGGCGCTCGGCGTGGAGGTGACGCCGGCGCAGGCAGAGATGTTCTCCCGCCGCTACTCCGCCTACAACGAGGCGGCGAAGGAACGCATCGTTGAGTTTCCCTCGGCGCGGGCGGTGCTGGAGGCCCTGTGCCAGCGGTGCGACCTCGCCCTGATCAGCGGCCTGCCGCAGGAGCTGCTCGCCGCGGAGGCGGCCGATCGCGCGCTGGCGGCGTACTTCACGCTCATCGACGGCGGCGACAAAGACCGCGCGCTGCGGCGGCTGCGAGAGCAGGGCCGCACCGTTCTGCTCTTCGTCGGCGACACGCCGCACGACGAAGCGGTGGCGCGGGCGCACGGCGTGCCGTTCCACCGCGTGCGGGGTGACGCTGATCTCGCGCGGGTGCCCGCGGTGCTCGACGAGGTTGGAGCGGGACGAGATTAGAAGGTGACGCTGACGCCGGCGGCGCTGACGCCCCCGGGACGGTCGCAGCCGAACAGGGCGTCGGCGGTGAGGCGGTGGACGATCTGCCGGCCAGGCCGCTCGCGCCGGCGCCGACCGTCGGGCTGGCGCCGGCGGTCGAGAGCGCGCGCAGCAGGGGGGCGGCGTTCGACGCCCATCGCCGCAGGACGGTCCGCCGCCGGTGCCGCCAGATGTTCCGCCAGGCCAGGCGCAGGAAGATCATCGCGCGTCCAGCCGATCACGACAGCACCGCGCGGGCGCAGGAGAATCGGGCGGGCGACGGATGAATCTACCATCAAGTGGCGACCCCGGAGGTGCAGGCATGGACGTGCTGGAGGTCATCCGCACGCGGCGCAGCATCGCCCAGTTCAAGCCCGATCCGATCCCCCGCCAGACGATCGAGGAGCTGCTCGAGGCGGCGGTGTGGACCCCCAACCACCGGCTCACCGAGCCCTGGCAGTTCTTCGTCCTGGAGGGCGAGAGCAAGCGGCGCTTCGCCGAGATCCGGCGCGACAGCCGGCGCGCGGCGCTGCCCAACCCTGACGCGCCGGAGGTGCAGGCGGCGCTGCAGAAGGTCGTGGACGACACGCTGCGCACGCCGGTGATCATCGTCGTCACCGCTGCCGGCCATCCCGATCCCGAACTCAAGGAGGAGAACGAGTGGGCCACCTTCGGGGCGGCCTATGCGGTGATGCTGGGCGCCTGGAGCCGCGGGATCGGTTCCTACTTCCGCACCGGGCGAGGTCTCGTCAACGCTCCGCAGCTGCGCGAGCTCCTCGGCCTCCCCGCCGACCGCCGGGTGATCGGCGTGCTGTACCTGGGCTACCCCGCCGTGGTGCCCGAGAAGCGGCGCACGCCAGCCCGGGAGAAGACGGTCTGGCTGAGCTGAGACGGACCGCGGCACGGCGCTTCATCCGATCCGCCCGCGCCGCCCCGTCGCACATCCCGGCGACGCTTCGCTGAGGGTCGCCGCCATCAGCGACTGGTGCGAGGGCAGACCGCGCGGTATCCCTGCGCTATGGCCGAGGCGTTCCTCGCCCGCGTCCGCGCGTTCGTCCCGCAGGCCGAGGCGATGGGTGTGCCGGGGGCGGCGCTGATCGCCCAGGCTGTGCTGGAGAGCGGCTGGGGACGGTCGGGCCTGGCCCGGCTCGGCCGGGCGTGGTTCGGGATCAAGGCGGGGCCCCACTGGTCCGGGGCGGTCTACTGCGGGACGACGCGGGAGTGGAGCGGAGAGCGCTGGCTCCTCATCCCGGGCCGCCACGCGGTCTATCCCTCGCGGCGTCAGGCGCTCGACGCGGGCTGCGATCCGCGGGCGCTGTTTCGCGCCTACGCCGACGTCGGCGCCAACGTCCGCGACTACCTGCGCCTCTTCCATGCCGTTCCCCGCTACCATCCGGCGCTGTGGCGTTACCAGCGCACCCGCGATCCGCGGCGCTTCGTCGTCGACGTCGCCGCCGCCGGCTACGCCACCGCGCCCGACTATGCCCGCCGGGTGATCGCGCTGATGGAACGCCTCTGTCCCGACCTGCTGCCGCCCCGTCCCTTCCGCCTGCGCCTGCTGGGTCAGCCGGTGCCGCCGGGCGCGCTGCTCGTCCGGCGCCAGCGGGTCTACGTGCGCCTGCGCACCCTGGCGCAGATCTTGGGCTGGCGGCTGGCCGTCGATCACCGCCGCAAGCTCATCGAGGTCGGCGATCCGGTAAAGGAGGGGGGACGATGAAGATCTCGGGAGCGTTGATGGAAGCGCTCGTCGACCTGCTGCGCGGCGTCGGGCTGTTGCGCGACGCCGACCAGGAAGTGGACTTCCGCAAGGCGGTGGCCGACCTGGAGAAGGCCAAGGCGCAGGTCTGGGTGGAGTTCGTGAAGGCGACCAGTCCCGATCCCAGCCGGGTCTACATCTGGACGAACAGCCTCATCGCCCTGATCCGGCCGGCGATCTCGACGCTCATCGTCGGCGGCATGATCTTCGCCCCGGCGCGCATCCTGGAGCTGGTGCGCACGTTCGGGGAGGCGGGGCCGTCGGGCTGGATCATCCTGTCGCCGGTGCTGTGGTGGTTCTTCGGTCGGGACGCCAGCAAGGTGCTGGCGATGCGCTACGGTGGCCTGCTCGCCGTCGGCAGCGGCGCCGCCGAGCAGCGCTTCGCGCTGGAGCGGGCGCTCGAGCACGCCGACACCGGCACGGCCTGGGATCCGCTGGAGCACCTGGAGGAGATGGACGGTCAGCCCGAAACTATGGATGCGGTCGATCCGATCCCACCAGAGATGCGGCGGCGAGAACATGACTGAGCCCGCGGGCGTGGTCCTGAGCGTGCAGCTCCTCGACCGTCACGGGGAACCTCCGCGGGCGGTCGCGGAGGCGCGCGCCCTGCCGGAGCACGGGCTCGAGGGCGATCTCCACAGCCGGGGCCGCGCCGGGGGGAGCCGGCAGGTCCTCCTCCTGGACCGCGGCGCGCTGGAGGCGGCGGGTCTGCGCCCCGGCGACCTCCGCGAGCAGATCACCGTCGACTTCCCGCCGCTCGAGACCCTGGCCCCCGGCACGCTGCTGCAGGTGGGCCAGGCCGTCCTCGAGCTCACCGGGCCGTGCGAGCCCTGCACCCACATCGGCGCCCTCAACGGCGTCGCCGACCGCGAGGCGTTCCGGGACGCGCTGCGCGGCCGCCGCGGCCAGCTGGCGCGGGTCGTGCGTGTGGAAGGCCGCGGGACCATCCGCGTCGGGGATCGCGTCGCCGTCTGGGCGCCCGTCCCGCGCTGAGCCGCCGACAGGGCGTCCGTCGCGCCGCGCAGAAGGGGTCAGATCGGTGATCCCCATGGTGCTCCGCGACCGCGATCCCGACGTCTTCCGCATCCTCGAGGCCGAGCGCCGCCGGCAGCGCGAAGGCGTCGAGCTCATCCCCTCCGAGAACTACGTCTCCGAGGCTGTGCTCGAGGCGATGGGCACGATCTTCACCAACAAGTACTCCGAAGGGTATCCCGGCCGCCGCTACTACGGCGGGAACGAGTACGTGGACGAGATCGAACGGCTGGCGCAGGAGCGGGCCCGGGCCCTCTTCGGCGTTCCGCACGCCAACGTTCAGCCGTACTCCGGCAGCCCCGCCAACCTGGCCGTCTACCTCGCCACCTGCCGGCCCGGCGATCCGATCATGGGGCAGAACCTCCCCGACGGCGGGCACCTCACGCACGGCTGGAAGGTCAGCGTTACGGGGACCTACTACCGCAGCATCCCCTACCACGTCACGCCCGAAGGCTACATCGACATCGATGCCGTCTGGCGCCTGGCGCGCGAGCACCGCCCGAAACTGATCTGGTGCGGGGCCACCGCGTACGTGCGGGAGTTCCCCTTCGAGGCGTTCGCCGCGGTGGCCGACGAGGTCGGCGCGTTCTTCGCCGCCGACATCGCGCACGTCGCCGGGCTGGTCGTAGCCGGCGTGCACGCCAGCCCCGTGCCCTTCGCGCACATCGTCACCACCACCACGCACAAGACGCTGCGCGGGCCGCGCGGGGCGATGATCCTGGTCACGCAGCGCGGGCTCGACAAAGACCCCGAGCTGGCGGAGCGCATCGACCGCGCCGTCTTCCCGGGGCTGCAGGGCGGGCCGCACGACCACACCACGGCGGCGATCGCCGTGGCCCTCGGCGAGGCGGCGACGCCGGAGTTCAAGGCCTACGGCCGGCAGGTCGTGGCCAACGCCCGGGCGCTGGCCCAGGCCCTGCGGCAGGCCGGCTTCCGCCTGGTCACCGGCGGCACCGACAACCACATGGTGCTGGTGGACCTCACCCCCAGCGGGCCGGGCCGCGGCATCTTCCTGCAGGAGGCGCTCGACCGCGTGGGCATCACGGTGAACAAGAACACCATCCCCGGCGAGCCCTCGTCGGCCTTCTATCCGTCCGGGGTCCGCCTGGGCACGCCGGCCGCCACCACGCGGGGGATGCGCGAACCCGAGATGGAGCAGATCGCGCGGTGGATCGCCCTGGTCGCCGAGGAGATCGCGCCGTTCCGGCTGCCGGAGGGCCGCGAAGAGCGCGCCGCGGAGCTCCGCCGGTTCCGGCGGGCGATCCAGGAGAGCGCCCCTCTGGCCGCCCTCCGCCAGGAGGTGCGCGCCTTCTGCCTGCGCTTCCCCGTGCCGGGGACGGCATAACCGCGCGGAGACGGGCGTTTCAGCGGAGAGCGGGATGGCGCTGCGGAGCAAGAACCTGCTCATCACCTCGGGACCGACCCGGGCGCCGCTGGACGCCGTGCGCTACATCACGAACAAATCCACCGGTCGCCTCGGCGCGCTGATCGCCGAAGAGGCCATCGCCCGCGGCGCGCACGTCACCTACGTCTATGGCCGGCCCAGCCAGCTGCCGGTGGCGCGAGGCCACGCCCACGACCACCTGACGCTGATCGCCGTGGAGACGATCGACGACCTGATCCGCGTCTTCCGCAGCGAGATCCCCAAGGGCTACGACGCCGTGGTCCACCCCATGGCCGTCCTGGACTTCCAGCCCGACGTCGTCCGCCAGGAAAAGACCGCCAGCGGCGTCGAGGAGTGGCTGGTCCGCCTGGTGCCCACGCCCAAGGTCATTGGCCTCGTCAAGGAGCTGGCCCCCAGGACCTTCCTCGTCGGCTTCAAGCTGGAGGTGGGGAAGTCGCCCGACGAGCTGCGGGAGATCGCCTGGCAGTTCCTGCAGAAGACTCGCGCCGACCTCGTCGTCGCCAACGACCTGCGCGAGATCGAGGGCGGCCAGCACACCGGCTACTTCATCACCCCTGACGGCCGCCTCGCCGCCACCGTGGTCGGGAAGGACGCCATCGCCCGGGCCGTCGTGGACTATCTGGACGCTCACCTCCCCTAGCGCCCCTCTGGCCGCCGGCCCCGGCCGGTGGTGTATAATCAGGGAGAGTCGAGCGGGCGTAGCTCAGGGGTAGAGCATCGGCTTCCCAAGCCGAGGGCCGTGGGTTCAAATCCCATCGCCCGCTCCAGCCGCATCCAGAGCGGGTTCTAGCAGTCTCACCCTCTCCAAGCCAGAGGCCCAGCACTTCCGGAACCACCGGACGTTCTTCGCTTGGTGCGCAGAGGCTGGCCTGCTCCAAGACAACCCCATGCGGGGCCCGACGATGAAGGCCCCCAAGCCTTCGCCCTCGGGGCCGGAAGACGATGTGGTGCGCGCACTGATGGCGGCCTGCCCGGACACCTTCGAGGGCCGCAGGAACCGCGCGCTTGTGGCCTTGCTGGCCCATAGTGGCCTGCGGTTTTCCACGAGCGACTGCGCGGTGGCCTGGCCCTCCCTGGGGTCCCGGGCCTGATGGTCCGGCCCGCCGGGTCCCTGGTCCCTGCCCCCTATCTGCTCGCTCACATATGCTGAACGCGGCGACTATTCCAGCACTGGGGGTGGGTCCGGAATGACAAAGATCGTGGTGGTCCTGTTAGCGGTGCTGCTGAGCACCAGCCTGGTATGGGCCGGGGGCGATCTCAGCCGCCAGACGCCCGTGGAACTCAAAGTCCTCCTCGGAGCGAAGAGCAACGAGTTTACCATCAGCCCCAAGACCTGGACCCTGGAGACGGGGAAGCTCTACAAGATCACCCTGGTCAACGAGGGCAAGGTGAAGCACGAATGGGTGGCCTCCGAGTTCACGCTCAACATCTGGACCCGCAAGGTCGAGGTCGGGGGGGTCGAGGTGAAGGGCGTCATCAACGAGATTGAGCTGCAGCCTGGGGCGAAGGCCGACTGGTTCTTCGTGCCCATCCGCACCGGCGAGTTCGAGATGGCGTGCGAGATCGAAGGTCACAAGGAAGCCGGGATGGTCGGGAAGATCGTCGTGAAGTAGGGGGTGCAGGTCGCCTTCTTCGCTTGCCGAGAATCCTGTGGAGACCTGATGGCCCGTCCGGCGGGGGACGGATGGTGGAGGTAGCGTGTAAGAGGTAGAGTGGCCTAAACACGCTTTCGGCGGCCCAAAGCGTGCCCGGAGGCTTCTGCGCCGGCCGCGGAGGAGACACCTGATGGGGCTCCTCACCCGCCTGCCGTTGCGGCGGCGGATCATGGTGCTTGTCACCGTGGGCGCAGGACTGTCCGTGGCCCTCATGGCCATCCTGGGACTGCAGGCGACCTCCCAGGTCACCGCACGGATCCTCCAGGAGCGGCGGGTCATGGCCCGAGTGACGGCCGCGAACCTGGACGAGCGCCTGGGAGCGGCCCTCTCCCGCCTGGAGGCCGTTGCCGCCACGTATCGCTGGGATATTCGGGCTGGCCTCCCGCGCCAGGCCCTCGATCTGCTCGCCGCCAATGCAGCCCGGCCGGGTTTCTTCTCGGGCGGATTCCTGGTCGTCGATCGCAGTCGCCACATCGTCTGGCCTCCGCAGCAATCAGGGGGCTCCGTAGATCCCGCAGCCCTAGGTCGCGTCCTGGCCGGGGAGCCGAGCGTATCCGGTCTCACCCATCTGCCGCGTTCCCAGGTTCCGCTGGCCATCATGTGGGTGCCACTCCGCGGTGCGGACGGTGAGGTGAGTGGAGCGCTGGGGGGCATCATCGATCTGCAGCGCGAGACCCTGCTCGAACTGATCCGTCCGCTCGTCTTCGGCCGGACCGGTCACGCCGTCATCCTCGATGCGGACGGCATCGTCCTGGCCGGCACCGAGAAGCACGAGCGGTTCACGAGAGGCGAGCACCCCGACTTCTTCATCGGGTTGATCCGCAGCCAGCGCGCCGACGTGGCCCGTACGCCGGAGATCGAGGACGGGGTGATCAAGGACCAGCACATCATGGCGTTTGCTCCGCTGGGCACCGGGCGGTGGGGCATCGGGTTCGGGCAGACCGAGGCGGAGGTCTTCTTCCACGAACGAGCGCTGCGCCACCGCATTCTGCTGCTCGGGGTGTTCCTCATCGGGGCGGGTCTGCTGGCGGCGTGGTGGGATACCGGGACCATGACCCGGCCGCTGCGCCGGCTGACTGAGTCTGCGGGGCGCATCGCCGGGGGAGACCTGGCCAGCCCGATTCCGCCCGAGCAGGGGTACGAAGTCGGGCTGCTGGCCGACACACTCGAATCGATGCGGGCGAATCTGGCCCGCGCGCGAGCAGAACTAGAAGCGCGCACGGCAGCGATGGAGCAGCAGACGGCGCAGACCCGCGCGCTCTATGAGGTCAGCCGCGCCATCCTGAGCGAGGCTCACCTGACGGAGGTGCTGAGTACGATTGCCACGGCGACGCGGACGCTGCTGGGCGCGGAAGCGGCGGCCGTGTGCCTGTGGGATCAAGCCGCCTCCCGGCTGATCCCGGGTGCCTTCGACGGTCCGGCGCGCGCGTTCGAGAGTCCAAACGGCGGCGTGGGCTGCGCCGACATTGCGCTGGATGGTATGTGGCGTCCGGCCACAGATTGCCCATTTGTCCGAACTGAGTTCCGGCGGGCGCACATCGCCGCGCAGGTGTGGGCCGGAAGCCGGCTGATCGGGTTCATGTGCGCGGGGTCGACGCGGGACAGATCATTCGGCGAGAAGGACACGACACTGCTCACCTCCCTGGCGGGTCTGGCGGCCCTGGCCATCGAGAGCGCCCGCCTGCGCGCCCGGGTGCAGGACCTGGCGGTCCTGGAAGAACGCGAACGCATCGGAAGAGACCTGCACGACAGCACGATCCAGTCTCTGTATGGCATCACCCTCACGCTGGAGCACGCCCAGCACCTGCTTGCCTCTCGTCCGTCGCAGGCGGCCTCGCGCCTGCAGCAGGCGATGGAGGGGCTGGCGCAGGTGATCAAGGACATCCGCGCCTATGTCATGGGTCTGCACGAAGTGCGTGAGGACGACACGTTGCCGCAGGTCCTCGAACGTGCTGCCCGAGAGTTCCGGGTGAACAACCTCCTGCCGGTCGAGGTGCGCACACAGGGTGAGGTGCCGGATCTGAGCCCTGACGATCGGCTGCACCTCGAACTGCTGGTTCGGGAGGCGCTGGCCAACGTCGTCCGGCATGCCGGACCGGCGCGCGCGGAGGTCGTGCTCAGCGCCGACGACGGCACCGTACGGATTGCGGTGACCGACAACGGGTGCGGATTTGACCCGGCAGCGCCCAGCTCAGGGTTGGGACTGCGGACCATGGCGGAGCGGGCGCGCCGCCTGGGTGGTAGCCTGGTCATTCACAGCGCACCCGGGCAGGGGACAACTGTGGAGGTCACCGTCCCCGTGCGGCAGGAGAGGGGTGTGCCAGCGTGACCGCATCGATCGGCGTGATGCTCGTCGACGATCACGAGGTGGTCCGCAGGGGTCTGCGGGCGCTATTGGAGGAGCACCGCGGGATCCGGGTGGTGGGAGAGGCCGGATCCGTCCGGGAGGCGATCGCCGAGGCGGCCCGCCTGACCCCGGACGTAATCCTGATGGACGTCCGGCTCCCCGACGGCACTGGCGTCGAGGCATGCCGTGCGATTCGAGCGGCGCAGCCGTCGACCCGTGTGGTGATGCTGACGGCGTTCGCCGACGACGATGCCGTCATCGGCGCGGTGCTCGCGGGCGCGTCCGGCTACCTGCTCAAGCAGACCGGGGGTCTGCAGGTGGTGCAGGCGATTGAGGCCACGGCGGCGGGCTATTCCCTGCTGGACCCGGAGGCCGCAGACCGCCTGCTTCGGCACTTCCGCGCACTGGCGCAGGGACAGCAGGAGCACGAGCGCCTGACCGAGCAGGAGCGCCGGGTCCTGGATCTCATCGCGGATGGCAAGACGAACAGGGAGATCGCCCAGGCGCTGAATCTGGCTGAGAAGACCGTCAAGAACTACGTGAGCAACATCCTGGCCAAGTTGCAGGTGCGGCGGCGGACCGATGCCGCCGTGATCGTCACCCGACATCGCGCGCGGGGGCAGGGATGGCCAGGGGGGCCGGCCGGCTAACACTGCAGGACGGATCGCGGGTCGGCATCATCGGCGGCGGCCCCGCGGGCTCGCTGTGCGCCTTCTTCCTGCTTCGCTTCAGCCGGGTGCAGGGCATCGCTCTTGAGTGCGACATCTACGAGCCGCGCGACTTCACGGCGCCGGGCCCGCGGGGCTGCAACATGTGTGGGGGGATCGTCTCCGAGCTCCTGGTCCAATCCCTGGCTGTCGATGGCATCACGCTTCCGCCGTCCGTCGTGCAGCGTGGGATTGACTCCTACGTCCTCAACACCGACGAAGAGGCCGTTACGATCGCCACTCCCATGCGGGAGAAACGGATCGCCGCGGTGCATCGAGGTGGCGGTCCGCGGGATCTCGGCGTGCTGCGGTGGGGAGGCCTGGATGGCCATCTGCTGAGCCGGGCCCAGGAGCTGGGGACCCGCCTCATCCCACACCGGATTAGCGACGTGAGCTGGGACGCCGGGCGACCGCGGGTCCGATTCAATGGAGGGGCGGCCACCTACGATCTCCTGGTTGTGGCCACAGGGGTGAACATGCCCGAAGGCCGCCTTTACGCGCAACTCGGCCTGCCCAGGCGGCCCGCGCGCACGACGCGAGCGTACATCACCGAGCTGAAGCTGGGGTACGATGCCGTGACCCAGCGCTTTGGGAGCGCCATGCACGTGTTCTTCCTCAGCATCCCGCGGCTGGAGTTTGCGGCGATCATTCCCAAGGGGGACTTCGTCACCGTCTGTCTGCTCGGCCGCCACGTCGACCAGGATCTCATCCGGACGTTTTTCGAGAGCCCAGCCGTCCGGCGCTGCCTGCCGCCGCCGTACCTGCGTGAGGGCTTTTGCCACTGCCGGCCCCACATCAACGTCCGCGAGGCTGTCTCCCCGTTTGCCGACCGGGTCGTGCTGGTGGGTGACGCCGGCGTGACCCGGCTCTACAAGGACGGCATCGGCGCCGCCTACCGGACGGCCAAGGCGGCTGCCGCTACGGCGGTGTTCCATGGCGTCTCGGCGACGGACTTTCGCCGGCACTACTGGCCCGTCTACCGCGCCATCGCCCGGGACAACTGGTTCGGCAGGATGATCTTCGCCGGCGCCGGGCCTATTCGGGGGTCGCGGCTGCTCCGGGCTGCGGTCGCCCGCACTGTCATCCGGGAGCAAGAGAGCCCGACCGGGAGGCCCCGCCGCTTGAGTGTGGCCCTGTGGGACATGTTTACCGGCAGTGCGCCCTACCGCGGCATCTTCTATCGCCTCATCGATCCGCGCCTGCTGGCTCGCCTCGTCTGGGAGGGCGCGCGGACAAGCAGTTCGTGGTTGCTTGCCACCCCCGTGCGGAACGGACCGCCGTCCCCACCGTCGGCGCCGGGCGTCTAAGACGCTCACCGCTCTGCAACGGAAAGTCCTGGGCCTGATGGTCCTCCCGGGCGGGTCTGTGGTCTCTGTCCGCCCCGCGGTGTCTTCCCTAATCTGGAGGCGACGTTGATCTCACTCGGGGGAAGGAACACCATGTTCAAAGACCGTGGGGAGGACGGCGCTGGCCGGGTTGGCCGCCCTGGGCGGCGCTTCCGCCGGACGGTGGGAGGTGTCCACCTAGCAGTGGCAGCCGGGGTTTGGCGTAGCAAGACAGGGCGAGCGGGTGACGCTGGAGATCATCGGCATCAACGGGGCGGAACACGTGAGATCGCTGCCGCCGTTTGTGCAGTCGTTCACCGTGTCGCGTGGGGAAGGTGATGACCATGCCTGCGCAGGCAGACCGGGCGATCTCGCTCTCCTGGGACGGGCTGATGGCGCTGTGCCGGCACCTGGCACTCCGCGTGCGGAGCACGTATGACCCCGATGTCGTCGTGGGGATCGCCCGCGTCGGCATCCTGCCGGCGACGCTGATCGCGCTGCTGCTGCGGCGAGACGTGCACTCGCTGCGGGTTCCCGTGCCGCACCTGCCGGCGACGTTGCCATCCCATCTTCCAAGCCCGGAGGTGATCGAGGGACGCCGTGTGTTGCTCGTCGATGAAGTGGCTCCCGGTGGCCAGACGCTGCAGCGTGCCGCCGAGGCGCTGCTGCACATCGGCGCGCGGGAAGTGCGGACCCTGGTCCTGTTCTCCACGCCCCACGGTGCGCGGGCAGACTACAGCGGGCCGCAGGCGACGGTTATGGTTCTGCAACCATGGATCCGCGAGGTGGCGATCGTGGATGCGGCGGTGAGGAATGGAGGAGGGGGCGCCGACGCCAGATCGGATCCTCGCCCGATACTGGGCTAGTGCACCGTCCCCCAAGCTCGGGCAGGCAGGTCGTCGGCTTTCCAAGCCGAGGGCCGTGGGGTCACCTCCGGACCTTCTCCTCAGTGGTAGCCGTCGGCCTGCAGGTGTGCGCCCCTACGCTGTGGACGCGGTCCGCATGAGCGGCCGGAGGAGCGCGACCGCCAGCCAGATCACGACGAGGTCGATGATCGTTTCGACCAGCAGCCCCGTCCAGAAGATGGCCACCGCCACCTGGCTGGCCGGCAGCAGGCCCACGAGCAGGTAGACAACGATGTTCAGGGCGTGGCCGACGATGATCGCCAGCGCGGCCACGGTCGGATTGAGGCGGGCCAGGAGCCCCGCCGCCAGTCCCATCACCGCGTGCGGTCCGATCGCCCAGAGCTGAAAGGCGCTCCCGCGGATCACTCCATCCAGCAGGCTGCCCAGGGCTCCGACCAGCAGGCCCGCCACCGGGCCCAGCAGGATCCCGGCGATGACGACCACCGTCATGTTGAGAGCGATGATCGCTCCCGGCACCATCGGGTTGGGGATGAACCGGATGACCTGGCCGATGACCGCATAGAGGGCGATGAAGACGGCGACCGACGCGATCTGGCGCGTAGACACGTACATCCTCCTCCTCGCCGCGTGCAGTCTGTACGCGTTCTATGGTTTAGGGGGCCCGCGCGGCGGACTCCTGCCTACGGATGGCCCTCCGACGGCTTCCACAGGCCGCGCCCCGCCGTCCGGGCCTCTCGCTGCGCCCGCAGGAAGCGGTCGGCGTACTTCACGTTGGGCGGGATGGTCAGGACCATGGCGTAGCCTGCGCGCACCAGCTCCTCGTTCACCATGCGGCCGTCCCGCCGCCACAGGTAGGCCAGCAGGCGGCCGTACCGGTCGTGCGTCTGCACGTCGAGCTCCACCTGCACCGCCGCGCCCGCCGGTGCCAGCCGCTCCGCCGCCGCCTTCGCCAGCTGGCCCAGCGCGACGACGGTGGCCACATCGTGTTTGAGCTCCGCGCCCTGCCGCCACGCCCGCTCGCCGGCGGACGTCTCGGGCGCGTCGATGCCGATCAGACGGATGCGCACGACGCTAGCGCCCACCGCGGCCCGGACGGTGTCCCCGTCGATCCACCTGAGGACGGTGGCCTGAGGAGGGCCGGCCGGCGCGCTGAGCGAACCTGTGATGGCCGCGAGGAGCACGGCGACCAGCCACCCCACAGACCTCACGGACCTGTCACCTCGCTCCCACCTCCCCCCGTGCCCTGCGGCAGGGTGGTCTACGCTCGCCGGCGTCGCCTGGAGAAGGGAGGGATGCGCGGTGAAGTGGGTGACCCGAAAGCACGCCAAGGTGGACCGCATCGCCTGCCCCTGGCTCGTGCGCCGGTTCATCGATCCTGAGGCGGAGTTCCTCTTCGTGCCCCCGGAAGAGGTCGCGGCCACGGCCCGGCGCGAGGGCGCGACGCCGTTCGACGTCCCGGGGGCGGACCTCGGGCATGTGCAGGGCCGGTGCAGTTTCGAGTCCATGCTGCTCGCGTACGGACTGGACGCGCCCGCGCTGCGCCTGATGGGGCGCATCGTGCACGGCGCGGACATCCCGCAGGAGATCGGCATCGAGCCGGAAGCCGCAGGCCTGCGCGCCATCGCCCACGGCTTCGCGCTCCTGCTCGGCGAGCAAGACCTCGAGAAGCTCGAGCTGCAGATGCCGATGTATGACGCGCTCTATGCGTGGTGCCAGGAGCGAGCGGCGCTCGCCCGCTCCTAGATGCCGGTGAAGCGGATGCCGATGGTCTTCTTCTTGTAGCGCTGGTTCAGGCCGATGATCAAGGCGGCCAGCGCTTCCAGCGTGGCCGCGGCTTCCAGGCCCCCGGCGTCGAGGGCGCGCACGCCCAGGCTCGCGATCAGTCCGGCGCAGATGCGCTTGGATGCGTCGTGGTCGCCGCAGTAGAGGACGTCGCCGTTCAGCGGCTCGTCGAACTGCGCCAGCTTGACGGAGGAGACGCTGTGCAGGGCGGCGGTGACGTGCGCTTCCGGCAGCAACCGCTGCACGCCTCGGGCCGCCGAGCCAGCGGGGACGGGTT
>DATLZI010000273.1:0-10271 GCA_035574075.1 bacterium
CCGACGAGCCGACGGCGAAGGACCGCAAGAAGCCCAAGGAGGCGGAGGGTCCGGCCGAGCCGGTCCGCCCGGCGGCCCAGAAGCCCGTCATCCCCCCGCGTCCTGCGCCGACGCCGCCCGCGCCACCGTCCCCCGCCGAGCCGGCCAAGAAAGAAGAACGCCGGCCGCGCGCCCGCTCTGAGTCCCTCGGGCAGATCCTGCTGGAAGAGGGCATCGTGCCGCGCGAGCAGCTGGAGAAGGCCATCCAGATGCAACAGCGCAGCGGCGGTCACCTCGGCCGCATCCTCGTCGAGCTGGGAGCGGTCAGCGAGCAGCAGCTGGCCAAGGCCCTGGCCCTGCAGTGGGGTCTGGCCTACGTGGACCTCAGCGGGGTGGAGATCGACCAGGACGTCGTGAAGGTCATCCCGCAGCACCTCGCCCACCGGCACAAGGTGCTGGCCATCGAGAAGACCCGCAAGAAGGTGAAGATGGCGATCGCCGACCCGCTGAACGTCGTCGCCCTGGACGACGTGCGGCTGGTCACCGGACTGGACATCGAGCCGGTGGTGGCCGCCGAGGCGGACATCATGGCCGCGATCGGCCGCTACTACGCCAGCAACGTCGACCTGGACGAGGCGATGCGCGCCGCGGTCGGCACCGACCTGGAGATCGCCGAGGAGCGCGCCGAGGAGCTCAGCGTCGAGAAGCTGCGCACGCTGACCGAGGAAGCGCCCGTCGTCCGATTGGTCAACCTGATCATCAGTCAGGCCATCGCCGACGGGGCCAGCGACATCCACATCGAGCCCCACCGGCGCAGCCTGCAGGTGCGCTACCGCATCGACGGCGTGCTGCACGACGTGATGGCGCCGCCCCGCGCCGTGCACCAGGCGATGGTCTCCCGCATCAAGATCATGGCGAACCTGGATATCGCCGAGCGCCGGGTGCCGCAGGACGGCCGCATCCACGTCGTGATCGAGAACAAGGAGTACGACCTGCGCGTCTCCACGCTGCCGACGGTGTTCGGCGAGAAGGTCGTGATGCGCATCCTCGACCAATCCAGCACGCGCCTCGGCCTGGGCAAGCTCGGGTTCGCCGCGGCGATGCTGCAGCAGTGGGAGGAGCTGGCCAGCAAGCCCTACGGCATGATCCTCGTCACCGGCCCCACCGGCTCAGGCAAGACGACCACCCTGTACTCTACGCTGCACAAGATCAACACCGCGGACAAGAACATCATCACGATCGAGGACCCGGTGGAGTATCAGCTTGGCCGCGTGAACCAGGTGCAGGTGAACGTGAAGGCCGGGCTGACCTTCGCCAACGGCCTGCGCGCCTTCCTGCGCCAGGACCCGGACATCATCATGGTCGGCGAGATCCGCGACCGGGAAACGGCAGAGATCGCCATCCAGGCCTCGCTCACCGGCCACCTCGTCCTCTCCACCGTGCACACCAACGACGCGCCCAGCGCGACGACGCGGCTGATCGACATGGGCATCGAGCCCTTCCTGATCACCTCCTCGCTGATCGGCGTCCTCGCCCAGCGCCTGGCGCGCACGATCTGCGCGCACTGCAAGGAGTCGTACGTCCCGCCGGTGGAGGCCCTGCACCGGCTCGGCCTGAAGCCCGAGGCGGGCGAAGAGATCGTCTTCTACCGGGGCCGCGGCTGCGACCGCTGCAAGGGCTCGGGCTACAAGGGACGGGTGGGCATCTTCGAGCTGATGGTGATGAGCGACGGCATCCGGGATCTCATCCTGAAGGGCGCCTCCTCCAGCGACATCCGCGAGCTGGCCATCTCGGAGGGGATGAAGACCCTCCGGGAAGATGGTATCCTTAAGGTCCTGGAGGGGATCACCACGGTCGACGAGCTCCTGCGCGTCGTCTTCGTGGAAACCTGATCCCGGGAGACGGCATGGCCGAGCCGGCAGCGCCGCGCCGTCCCGCGCCAGACGGCGCGGGCCGGCGCCGTCATCTGGGCGAGCTCCTCCTCGCCGACCGCCTGATCACGCCCGACCAGCTCAACCGCGCCATGGAGATCCACCGCGCCACGGGGGAGCGGCTGGGACGCGTGCTGCTCGATATGGGCGTGGTCGACCCCGAGCAGATCGCCCGCGCCCTGGCCCGGCAGATCGGGGTGGCCTTCGTCCGCCTCACCGGCCGGGCGCTGCCCGACGACGTCCTGGCCCTCATCCCGCCGTCCACGGCCAGCCGCCTGCAGGCGATCCCCATCGCCCGCCAGGACGGCGTGCTCACCGTGGCGATGGTCGACCCCCTGGACGTCGTCGCCGTGGACGACATCCGCCGCCTGACCGGCCTGGAGGTGCGCGTCGCGGTGACGACCGTGGCCGACTTCCAGGCCGCCCTGGACCAGTATCCCGCGCCGGATCCCCAGGCCGAGCTCCTCAAGGACCTGCCGCGGCCGGCCATCGCGGAGCAGGAGATCTCCCTCGAGCAGCTCCGGCGGATGGCGGAAGAACAGCCGATCATCCGCCTGGTGAACCGCCTGATCGAGGAGGCGGTGCGCAAGCGGGCCAGCGACATCCACATCGAGCCCCAGGGCCGCGCGGTGCGCGTGCGCTACCGCATCGATGGCGTGCTGAAGGTGCAGCACACCCTGCCCGAGCACATCCACGCCAATGTCGTCTCCCGGGTGAAGATCATGGCCAGCATGGACATCGCCGAGCGGCGTCAGCCCCAGGACGGCAGCTTCCAGACGCGCGTGGACGGCCGGGCGATCGACGTGCGGGTCAGCACCGTCCCCTCGTTCTACGGGGAGAAGGCGGTGCTGCGGCTGCTGGACCGCTCCGCCCCGATCTACGACCTGGACAAGCTCGGCCTGTCCCGCGGGAACATCACCGCCCTGCGCAGCGTCATCCATCAGCCGCAGGGCATCTTCCTCCTCACCGGGCCGACCGGCAGCGGAAAGACCACCACGCTGTACGCGATCCTCAACGAACTGAACAGCGAGGCGGTGAACATCGTGACGATCGAGGATCCCGTGGAGTACCAGATCGCCGGGATCACGCAGGTGCAGGTCAACGCCCGGGCCGGCGTGACCTTCGCCGCCGCCCTGCGGCACTTCCTGCGCCAGGACCCAGACATCATCATGGTCGGCGAGGTACGGGACCACGAGACGGCGCGCATCGCCGTGCAGGCCGCGCTCACGGGGCACCTCGTGCTGAGCACGCTGCACACGAACGACGCGCCGGGGGCGATCACCCGCCTGGTGGACATGGGCATCGAACCCTACCTCGTCAGCAGCGCCCTGGCCGGGGTGGCGGCGCAGCGCCTGGTGCGCGTGCTGTGCACGAAGTGCCGGGAGCCCGATCCCTACAGCGGGGAGGAGCTCCTGGCGCGGTACGGGGCGGGAGCGCCGGAGGGCACGTATTACACGGCGAGGGGCTGCGAGTTCTGCAACTACACCGGCTACCGGGGTCGGGTGGCGATCTTCGAGCTGGCCCGCATCGACGACGACCTGCGCCATCTGATCATCAACCGCGCGCCGCACCACGCCCTGAAGGAGGCGGCGACGGCGGCGGGGATGCGCACCCTGCTCGACGACGGGCTGGCCAAGGCCGCGGCGGGGCTGACCTCGCTGGCCGAGGTCTGGCGCGTCGTGCACGTCGAGCGGACGAACGGCCCGGGGGCGGACCGCGCCGGGGACGCCTAGGGCCCGCGGCCCCCGGGCATGACCACACGGAGGATTCCAAGGGGGCCCGCATGCACATCGACGATCTGCTCCGCGAGACGGTCACGGCCAAGGCATCCGACCTGCACCTCACCGTCGGCGTCCCGCCGACGATCCGCGTCTGGGGGAAACTGCAGCACCTGAACCACCCGCCCCTGACGCCAGAAGACACCTTCCAGCTCGCCTACAGCATGCTGAACACCTTCCAGAAGCAGAAGTTCGAGAAGAACTGGGAGCTCGACCTGAGCTACGCCGTGGAGGGGCTGGGGCGCTTCCGCGTCAACGTCTACCGCCAGCGCGGGTCGGTGGGCGCCGTGCTGCGCGTCATCCCGGAGAAGATCCCGGCGATGGAGGAGCTCAACATCCCTATGGTCCTCAAGGACCTCTGCCGGCTGCCGCGCGGCCTGATCCTGGTCACCGGCCCGACCGGGCACGGCAAATCCACCACCCTGGCCTCGATGCTCGACTTCATCAACGGCGAGCGGGCGGCACACATCGTCACGATCGAGGACCCCATCGAGTACGTGCATCGGCACAAGAAGAGTATCGTCAACCAGCGGGAGCTGGGCTTCGATACGCAGACCTTCCCGAACGCCCTGCGCGCCGTGCTGCGCGAGGACCCCAACGTGATCATGGTCGGCGAGATGCGCGATCTGGAGACGATCAGCGCCGCGCTGACGATCGCCGAGACCGGCCACCTCGTCTTCGCCACGTTGCACACGGCGAACGCCGCGCAGTCCATCGACCGGATCATCGACGTCTTCCCGCCGCACCAGCAGCAGCAGATCCGCGTGCAGCTGTCCGCGGTGCTCGAGGCGGTGATCAGCCAGCAGCTGCTGCCGAACATGCAGTACCTCGGCCAGCGCGAGGCCCGGCGGCCGGCCGCCGCCGTCGTACGCAGCAGCGCGATGAGCGGCGGGGACGGGGGCCGGCAGCAGTGGGCCTCGATCGAGGAGGTCGGGCGCGTGCCCGCGGTGGAGATCATGATCGCCACGCCGGCGATCCGCAACCTGATCCGCGAGGCGAAGACCCACCAGATCCACACCGCGATCCAGACCGGCGCGCAGTACGGGATGCAAACGATGGATCAGTCGCTGTACGCGCTGTACTCGCGGCGGTTGATCACCCTGGAGAACGCCCTGGCCCGGGCGATCTTCCCCGACGAGCTGCGCAAGATGATCGAGCGGGGCGGACAGTAGGCGTCGAGGTGAGGAGCTGATGGCGACCTTTCGGTACAGCGCCCGGGACAGCGCGGGCCGCGTCGTGGCGGGGGCGATCGAGGCCGACACCGAGGTGATGGTGATCGGCAAGCTCCAGGAGATGGGGTTCTACGTCACCAGCCTGGAGAAGGAGACCCCCAAGGTTGACCTGCGGCAGGGCTTGCGCCGCCTGCGCAAGGTGGGCTTGCGCGAGCTCACGGTCTTTACCCGCCAGTTCGCGACGATGGTCAACGCCGGTCTGACGATGGTGCGCACCCTCTCCATCCTGGAGCAGCAGACGGAGTCCGCGCGGCTGCGCCAGCTGGTCGGCGAGGTGCGCAAAGACGTCGAGGAAGGCCTCACCCTCTCCGACGCCTTCGGCAAGCACCCGGAGACGTTCAACACCCTGATGGTGAACATGGTGCGAGCCGGCGAGGTGGGCGGCGTGCTCGACGATGTCCTGAACCGCATCGCCGGCTTCTTCGAGAAGGACCTCGCCCTGCGGCAGAAGGTGCGCGCCGCAGTGACCTACCCGGCGGCGATCTTCATCTTTGCCATCGGCATCATCTTCTTCCTGGTCTTCTTCATCCTGCCGCAGTTCATCGGCTTCTTCGAGGGCCTCGACCTCACCCTGCCCCTGCCGACGCGGCTGCTCATCGCCGGGGTGAAGGCGCTGACCGGCTACTGGTACGTCTTCCTCGGGGCGCTGGTCCTGGCCGGCTACGGCTTCCGCCTGTACGTGCGCACCCCGACCGGGCGCATGAACTTCGACCGCTTCAGGCTGCGCATCCCCGTCTTTGGTCCCCTGATGCGCAAGGTCACCGTCTCGCGTTTCTCCCGCACGCTGGGCACCCTGATCACGAGCGGCGTGCCGATCATGCAGGCCCTGGAGGTCGTGGCCAAGGCCGTGGACAACCGCGTCGTGGCGACGGCGATCGAGAACGTGCGGTCCAGCATCCGCGAGGGCGAGAGCATCGCCCTGCCGATGCAGGCCAGCGGGCTGTTCCCGCCGATGGTCGTGCAGATGACCGCGGTCGGCGAGGAGACCGGGACGCTGGATACGATGCTCACGAAGGTGGCCGACTTCTACGACGCCGAGGTCGAGACAACCCTGGCGCAGCTGACCTCGATCATCGAACCGCTGCTGATCCTCTTCCTGGGCTTCACGGTGGGCTTCATCGTCCTGGCGTTCTACATGCCGCTCTACCAGATCATCACCGGCATCCGCTAGGATCCGCACCCCGGCAGAGCCGCGGAGAGCCCGGGCGCGACCGTCCGGGCTCTCCGTCCTGGCGCGCCCTCACGGTGCCCCGATCATGTTGATCCGAGCCACCGCCGGATCGTGATCGGACGCCGGCCCCGGGAACTCCACATTCATGTGGACGATGTCGTAGACCGGCGATCGGGCGGCGATGCGGGGGCTGACGAGAATGTGATCCAGCGTCTGCCCGTTGCCGTCGAAGACGAACGTGTACCGGTCGGCCTCCGGGATGCCGTGCGCCAGGTTGACCAGGAGGGACGGCGGGCCGCTGAGGGTCGCCAGCGTGTCCGAGAAGTGGAAGTCGTTGAAGTCGCCGAGGACGATCACGTAGGCGTGGGGATCGGCTGCCAGGATCCTCCTGACGAACTCCCGGACCACGACGGCCTGGGCGACGCGCTGCGCGAGCGTGATCTGCGTGGGCGGCTGGAACCGTCCGAAGAGCGGATGGTCGCCGCTCTTGGATTTCAGATGGACCGTGATGACGAACAGGTGCTTCCCCCGGAAGCGGAACTCGCCGACGAGAGGCTTCCGCGTCGGCTCCGGCGACGCCCACGCAGCGTTCGCGGGATCGATGCGGCCGGGACTGATCGAGAGTCGTGGGCCGCTGGGCGTGGCGATGACCTCCGTGGGGGTCGTGGCGTCTCCTCCCGGTCGGTCGATGAACGACAGGCCCCGGTCGGTCCGGAAGAGGAACCCCACACGGATGTTCCCGCCCGGGACGCCGCCGTCAGCGTTGTTCTCGGGATCGATCTGCCGGAACTCATACAGCGGGCCGCCTGCGGCGAGGATGGCCTCGCTGAGCGCCTGGAACGTGGGCGCGCCGGCGGTCACGCCATCGTCCGTCTCGCCGCTGGCATCCTGCATCTCCTGGAGCGCGATGAGGTCCGGCGCGTGGAGCCGGCGCACGATCTGGTCCGCGATCCTCGCCAGCTGAGCGGCATCCGCCGGGAGCGGCGACAGGTTGAGCACGTTGTAGGTCGCCACGGCCAGCTCTTGATCCCGCGGCGCGGTCGTGGTCTCGGCGGTCAATCCCCCAGGGACCACGGCCGGCATCGCGGTCAGCTGGAGCTTGTAGTTGCCGAAGCTGTAGTCCATGACTCCGACGAGGGGTCCGGCGAATCGGTCCCCGGCCGTGGTCGGGGGCGTGGTGCTGCCGGGACGGAAGTTCTCATCGTCGACGATCACCCGCTCCGGGTTGAAGTCGCCGGGACGGATGACGATCTGGCCGCGGGGACTCGCCGGCCCGAAGTTCCAATCCTCGCTGACGACAGCGATCTCGCCGAAGGCGTTTCGCGAGCTGACGGCGCGAGGCCGTTCGACCCGCACCCGCATGCCCTCGAAGGTCTCGTAGAAGTCGATCCCGTCCTCGTCGGGGTCGAACAGCCCGCTCGTCTCGACGCTGCCGGTGGAGTCGTTGTCGATCACCGCAGTGGGCGGTTGCGGGATCGTCGCAGGCGCGGGGAGAGGATTGTTCCCCGGGTACACGGTGATGGCGGTCGGCCGGTCGAACTCCGTGATCGTCAGGTTCGCGCTTGCGCTCCCGCCGGGACGGAACTCGATCACCCGGCCCGTCACCCGAACCCGGTTGCCGACCTGCACCGCGGGTGCGCTGCTGGTAAAGACGAAGATGCCGTCTGAGGTATCCTCGTTGCCGTCCCCAGCATCCTGGATGTAGAAGCCCCGTGGGCTCACCCCGCTGCGCGTCGCGGTGACGATCCCCTCCGCGGTAACGGTGGCGCCGGCAACCGGGGAGAGGTGGCCCGCCCCCTGGATCTGCCCGATGGGGGTGACCGTCTGCGCCAGGGCGACCTGCCCGCTGCGGGCGGACGGGAGCGCCGCCGCGACAGCGAGCAGCATGTAGAACAATCCTCGAGGGAACCTCATCGCGGGTCGCATCCAGCACCTCCGATGCGTGTGGACGTCAGGGTGATGGCCCCCATGTTCGACGGCGGGGCCGTTAGAGCCCCTCGGCCGACCCTCGCGATGAGGGCCCAGCGGGGAAAGCTCGCTGTACGATCGGGAGGATGACGTCGTAGAGATGGGGGTAGTGTTCGAGCGGGGGCGCGGTTCCGGGGCCTTTAGCCGCCGCCCTGCTGTTCCCGGACCACGCGATCGGCCTCCTGGTAGGTGATCCACGTGGCCGTGGCCTGGTACATGATCCAGCGCAGGTAGCCGGGCAGCGACATGAAGTTGGTCTCGGGGCTGAAGGGCCGCAGGCCGGCGACGCGGGGGAAGCCGGCGGCGGTCGGGGCGGGAGCGCCTCCCGGATTGAGCGCGGAGATGGCGGCCGCCGTGCCGGGGCCGAAGACGATGATCACCGCCACCCCCCGACCGTCGAGCCCGAAAGCCACCCCCCGACGGTCGTAGATCAGGCCCGGGTAGCCTTCCACCTCACCTTCCCGGTAGCCCCGACCGAAGACCGCCAGGACGTCCTCGACGCGGTGGCCCACGCCGACGGCGTCGTTGATCTTGAGCAGGCTGTTGGTGGCCGACGCCGCGGTGACGACGCCGCCCTTGACGTAGACCGTGATCCCGAACCGGCTGAAGACATAGACCGTGTCCAGGGCGGTGTCGATGATCTGCGACGCCCCGCCAAACCGCGCCACGACCGTAGCGATCCGGCTGCCCACCTGGATCCCGGCCAGGGATTCGCCCGGCACGATGCGCCGCGGACCTGGGGTGCGGAGGGGTTGCGCCGGCGCGGGCTGCTCGGGCTGCGCCGGCGCGGGAGGCGCCGGTGGGGGCGGTGCCTGCGCCGTGGCGGGCGCTGCGAGCGATGCGACGGTGATAGCGGCGGCGATCAGCGCGGCGGCTGTGCGCATGGACACGCTCCCTCGTGAAGCGTCGGGTGTTGTTTCCCTCTCGAACGGACGTTTCCTTCCCCGGGGTTCATACCCCCCGGAAGCGCGCCCGCAGACGTCTCGGAGCGTCCGGCCGGCCTAAGAGGGGTCGGTCCAGGGCATACCGCCGATTGACGCCGTTAGGGTGGCCCGGGATCGGGCAGGGGGGATGCATCAGATCCGTGGAACGCCGACGTCGTGAGGGCGGCTTCACGCTGATCGAGCTGCTCGTCGTGATCGCGATCCTCGCCGTGCTGGCCGCTATCCTCATCCCCAACTTCATGCGCTCCCGCGCGACCGCGCAGCTGGCGGCTTGCCAGCTGAACCTGCGCAACATCGCCGCCGCGCTGGATATCTATTTCAACGAGAACCAGATCTACCCGGCGGCGAGCGGATGGCAGACGACGCTGGAATCCGGGGGGTACATCCGCGCCGTGCCGGTCTCGCCCGTGGACCGCGCCCAGTACGGCTACCAGACCAACGGCGCGCAGTCGAACTACGTGCTCTGGGACGGGCCGAACAAGTACGTCCTGGCGGGGGTGACGGGCTATGTGGTCTACACCCCCACGGGCGGCAACCAGATCGGCGTGCCCGCGATCCCCACGCCCTGACGGGCCGGCCAAACCCGGCGAGCGGGAGGTCTAGGGGGGCGGAATGACGGGCAGGGAGAGGGATGTGAGGTTGTAGGACGCAGACAGGCGTCACCGAGAAGCCTACCTCCGGGCGGCGGCCCGGCGCGCGTCGAGCCGCCGGGCCGCGAGAGGGCGGGTTTCATCTCGAACGTGAAGGAGGACACTCGCATGCTGCAGTTCTTCTCACGGCGGTTGCGCAACGAGCGGGGCTTCACCCTGATCGAGCTGCTCATCGTCGTCGCGATCATCGCCATCCTGGCCGCGATCCTGATCCCGAACTTCCTGCGCGCCCGCGCGCAGTCGCAGGTGGCGGCCACCAAGGGCAACCTGAAGAACGTCGCCACGGCGCTCGAGAGCTACCAGGTCGACTTCTCCGTCTATCCGGGTTCGGCCAACGACCTGGTCACGGGGGGCTACACCCGCGCGCTGCCGGCGGATCCGTGCACCGGCACGGCCTTCGGCACGTCCCCGGGGTATCTGTACACCCCGATCGGGACCCCGGCGACCGACTACGAGCTGAAGACCCGCTGGGGCACGACGTCGGGCTCGGCTGGCTACCAGTGCTACCAGGCCAACGGCAACAGCAACATCGCCTACACGCCTGGCGGCGGTCTGGCGGCGACGCCGTAACACCGGCATGTTCATGGCAGGACGGTGCGGCCGTGTGGAGATCCCACC
>DATLZI010000274.1:0-5099 GCA_035574075.1 bacterium
CCCTCACTCTGCGAGCCAGTATTCGGCCAGGTCGGGCTCGACGTAGTGGTTGGTCGTCGTCTTGTAGCCGCGCAGCGTCCGCCAGTGCGGGATGATGCGCTGCCACCACAGGACGTAGATCACGTAGGCCTGCTCGTCGAGGGCCCGCCGTTCGAACTGGTGCACGAGCCGGGTGCGCTGCGCGACATCGGCGGTGCGGCCGATGCGGAAGTACAGGGCGTCCAGCGGCCGGTCGATGTAGCCCCCGTAGTTCAGGTCGCTGACGTCGGCGGAGACGAACTTCTGCAGCTGCACGTCGGGATCGTCGATGAAGTCGCAGGCGAAATCCACGCTGAGGTCGTAGTTCCCGGCGCGCAGGTCGGCGAAGTAGCGGCCGCCCTCCTGCTGCTCATGCCGCACGTTGAGGCCGATCTGGCGCCACTGGTCCACGAGGTAGACGCCCACCGCCTCGTAGGGCATGGAGATGTCGCGGTTCTTCAGGGTGAAGCTGAAACCTTCGGGCACGCCGGCCTCGCGCAGCAGGCGCCGCGCCTCCTGGCGCGCGGCGGTGATGTCGCGCCCGTAGCCCGCGACGCGCAGCAGGTCGGCGCGGCTCATCGCGTACTTGCCGCCCGGCAGCATCATCGTCCCCACCGGCCCGACGAAGGCGATGCGCGAGAGCGCTTCGCTGCCCCCCCAGCGGTCGATGGCCAAGGTGAGCGCCCGGCGCACACGGGCGTCGTCGAAGGGCTTCTTCTTCGTGTTGATCGCCACGGTGTTGTTGCACTGCCAGGGAGAGGTCTGCACCATGACCCGGTCGCCCACCGCGGCGACGACGTCGTCGCGCTCCGCGGGGGAGACGCCGCGGAACTCGATCAGCGCCTGGCCGCTCTTCAGCGCGGCGAGCATGGCCGAGCGGCTGCCGATGAACAGGACGCGGTAGCCGTCGAGGTAGGGCTTGCCGCGCTCCCAGTAGTCCTCGAAGCGGCGGCCCACCCAGTGCGACCCGCGCACGTACTCCACGAAGCGGAACGGGCCGGTGCCCATGACATTCCGCTCGTACCAGCGGGGATCGCGCTCTAAGATGTCGGCCTTGTAGACGAAGTTGAACGGCGAGGCCAGCTTCTCCAGGAAACCGGGCGCCGCGAATTTCAGGCGGAAGACGACGGTTTGCGGGTCCGGCGCCTCGACGGCGCGCACCATGTGGTACATCGCCTTGCGGACGCTGATCACCCCCCGGTCCTCCTGGGGGAAGATGATCTTGTCGTAGGTGGCCTTGATGTCGCGGGACGTGAGGACCGAGCCGTCGTGGAACTTCACCCCAGAGCGGATCTTGAAGGTGTACGTCAGGCCGTCCTTCGACGCCGTCCACGACTCGGCCAGGTCGCCGACGACCTTCGGATAGTTCTGGGTGTCGAACTTCACGAGGTAGCTGTAATGCGGCTTGACCGGGTGCAGCATGGCGAACGTCGTCTCGCGGTGGCCGTCGAACGACGGCGGCTGCGAGGTCGAAATGTACACCAGCGTGCCGCCGCGCCGCGGCTGCTGCTGCGCCGGCGTCGGCGCGGCCAGGAACCCGACTGCCAGGGCCACCCCCGCGGCCAGCCCCAGGATGGGGCGACCGGCGCGCAGTCGTCGCAAGACCCTCATCGCTCTCCCCTCCCCGGACCCATCCCCCGATGGGCGACGTGGTGTTCCTCTCAAGTACGACGCGGCCGGAGCCTCCCCTGCCCTGAGGCTACAGCCAGCGCTCGAAGAAATCGGCGATCGCCGTGTACCAGCGCCCACGGTGGGGAACGTCAGAACGCCGGAGCCCTGATCCTCGAACAGCAGGCACTCCACGGCGCGGCCGCGGGCGCGCCGGTGCTCGGCCAGGTGGCGCGCCGGCCTCGACGCGCACGCCCGTCACGGGCGCGGCGTGTCAAGCAGCGCGGCCATCGCCTCCACGGCTTGCTCGAAGCAGGCCATCGGCGGCCGCACCAGGCCCGCGCCGATCTGCCCGACGCCGGGCCGGCGGTGGGCGATGCCGGTGTTGACCCGCGGGGTGATGCCGGTCTTGACCACCTTGCGGATATCAATCCCCGTCGGCGTCCCGCGGAACTCGAGCTGCGGGATACCGAAGGCCGGGTTCTCCGCGACCGTGATCTCGTACATCTCCAGCGTGGCCTGGAGGGCCATGGCCGGCGTGCCGCCCACGAACGTGACGATCGCCGGGGCGGCGGCCATGGCGAACCCGCCGATCCCCGCCGTCTCGGTGATCGTGCTGTCGCCGATGTCGGGGTTGGCGTCCTCCTGGCTGTAGCCCGGGAAGAAGAGGCCCACCGGCACCTCCGCGGGGGCGGTGAACCAGCGCTGGCCCAGCCCGCTGACCCGGATGCCGAAGTCGGTGCCGTTGCGCGCCATGCAGGTCACGACGGTGCTGCCGGCGATGCCGTGCGATGCGTCCATCGTCGCCTTGCACGCCGCCATCACCGGGTTGAGCACGGCGAGATCGTTGGTGGCGAGGTAGTCGAGCACCGCCGCCAGATCGTCGCTCCGCGCCCCGGTGCGGACCAGGTGGGGGGCGAGCAGCCGGGCCATCAGCGCCGAGCCGGCGCGGTTGCGGTTGTGGCCCTCATCACCCATCTGCAGCTGCTGGGCGATCAGGCTCTTCATGTCCAGCCCGCCGGCGCGTTCCAGCGCCGCCCCGACGATGGGCGCGTAGACGTCGCGCAGCCAGCGCAGGCGGGCTAAAACATCCTCGCTGTAGGCGCCGTAGCGCAGGACCTTGCCGTAGCCCTCATTGAGGTTCGAGTAGGCGCGCGTCCCGCCCGCCTTGTTCTCGACGATGTAGACGGGCATCGACGCCGTCGTCACCCCGGCCATCGGTCCGACGGCCTGGTGGTCGTGGCAGGGCGCGAAGGCCACCTCGCCCCGCGCGGCCATCGCCTCGGCCGCGCGCTCGTCCCTGGCCAACCCCTCGTAGAGCAGCGCGCCGATCACCGCGCCGCGCAGCGGCCCCGACATCCGCTCCCAGGTGATCGGCGGGCCGGCGTGCAGGATGAGCTCGCGACGCATCCCCGGGATGACCTCCGCCGCCGGCGCGATGCCCACCACCACCGGGGTGCTTTCCAGGATGCGCTGCACCGCCTGCTGGTTCGCCTCCTCGATGCGCATCGCTCCCTCCGCTAGGCGCCGAGTCTGTCCAGCATCTCGATCAGGGACTGCTTCCCGCCCGCCGGCGGGGACCAATCCACGGAGATCACGGGGACGCCCTGGGCGCGCAGGCTGTCCGCGAACAGCTCCAAACCGACGTTGACCACGCGCGGGCGTTCGGCGAGCAGGCGCACGATGCCCCCGGCCTTCGGCAGCGCGGTGGGCACCGGCGAGATGGCCGGCCCGCCCGGCGGCCGGCGCGTCCCCCGCGCCCCGGCGGCCTCGGCGATCAAGGCGGCGAGGCGCACGGCCTGGGCGTTGCTGGCCTGCACCAGCGCCCCGGCATCGATGAGGGCGGCGACCTGGGCGTCGAAGACCTGCGGGTCGAGATCCGTGCCGCAGACGCTGGCCACGACCGGCAGCCAGCGGCCGGCCTGGCGCGCCTGGGCGCATGCCTGGCGGATCACCGGCGCGAGCTGGCCGGCGGGGTCGGCGTGAGCGCCCCAGCCCAGGACGACATCCAGCAGGATGACGGCGACCTCCGGATCCTCGGCTTCCCGCAGCAGGCGCTGCTGGCGGAGCTCCATGTCGAGCATCGGGTGGAGCCGGCCCACCGTCAGTTCGTCGCTGCCCATGTCGATCACGGTGTGCTCGCGGCTGCGGGCCGTGGCGGCGAGCATCCGCGCCGGCTCGAGGGGAGTGTTGGAGTACACCGGGCCGATGTGCTCCTCGAGGAGCGTGAGCGCCTCGTAGCACAGGGTGCCGCCGCTGTAGAGACCGCGCACGTAGCGCTGCCCCGGGGCCAGCCGCAGCCCCTCCTGCGCTGGGAGGGCCTGCAGCCGGGGCCAGGCCGGCGGCGCGCCGGTGGCCAGGCGGACCGCCAGCTCCGCGGCCTCCTCCAGGGTCCGGGCGCCGACGACCCGCCCTCTCCCCTCCACCGCCGCGCCGAGGAACGCGACCACGACGGGCTTCCCGACAGCCTGCGCCGCGCCCAGGGCGCGCGCCGCGACGGCGGGCGCCGGGGGCTTGCTGATCAGGACGATGACCTCGGTGTCGGGATCGACCGCCAGCGCGGCCAGGGCGCGGAGGGCGGTCGCCCCGCCCACGGCCTCGCTGAGGTCGCGCCCCCCCGTCCCCACGGCGTGCGAGATCCCCGCGCCGCCGCGGTGGATCAGGGCGCTGACCTCCTGGATGCCGGTGCCGGCTGCGCCGACGATGCCGATCGGCCCGCGTCGCACGCCGTTGGCGAAGCCCAGCGCCGCCCCGCCGAGCAGCGCGGTGCCGCAGTCGGGCCCCATCACCAGGAGGTCCCGCTCGGCGGCCTCGCGCTTCAGCGCCACCTCGGCCTCCACCGGCACGTTGTCGCTGAAGAGCATGACGTGCAGTCCGGCGGCCAGGGCGTCGCGCGCCGCTCCGGCGGCGAAGCGGCCGGGCACGGAGATCAGGGCGAGGTTCGCCCCCTCGAGCATGCGCACCGCGGAGGCGATCGTCTTGGGGCGGTAACTTCCGCCGGTGCTCAAGCGGCGGCGGGCCAGCAGGGCTTCGGCGTGATCCAGGGCCGCGACGGCGACCGGCTCGCTCTCCGCGTCGACGACGAGGACGAGATCGTTGGGCCCCGCCGCCCGGGCCTCCGCCGTCTCCAGACCCGCGTCCCGCAGCAGCGCCTTGTTCGCCTCCGTGCCCATCACCGCGCCGGCCTCGCGCACCCCGGGCAGGGCGCGCACCTCGCGCTGCATGAGCATCAGGGTGACGGAGTCGTAGTAGGCGCTGGGTTTGACACGGCTGCGCACCGGCACGTCCGCCACCTCGTCGGGACCATCAGTCGTATTCGTCGGCCCGGGGCGCAGCCCTGTCCGATCCAGGCGGCTTCCCCGGGTCGATGCCTTCGCCTTGTCGCGGGATGCCGCGTCTTGCTACACTAAAGCGACCGATACAGCAACCGATCGCCTGAGGAGCCGCGGATGGAAACGGTCAGCCGCAAGGCG
>DATLZI010000275.1:0-8452 GCA_035574075.1 bacterium
CCGTTCCTAGGGCAGGTCGGCGCCGACCGCGCGCTCCAGCGTGGCGCGAGCCAGGTTGTAGTTGAAGAGCGCCTGGGCCTTGGCGGCCTCGGCCTGCGAGGCGGCGGTCTGGGCGTTCAGCACTTCGAGGTTCGTGCCCACGCCGGATTGGAAGCGCACGTTGGCGATGCGCAGCGCTTCCTGCGCCTGGACGATGAGGGCGTCGGCGCCGGCCAGCTCCTCGGCCGCGGACTGCAGGCTGAGGACAGCCTGCCGCACCTCGAGCTCCACGGCCTGCTTCTGCTGCGCCTCCATGGCCCGCAGCTGCTCCAGCCGCAGCTGGGCCTCGCGCACGCGCTCCCGGGTCAGGCCGCCGTCGAACAGGCTCAGCGTCGCGGCCAGCGTGACGCTCCAGCTGGTCGCGCCGGTGCTGCCGGCGAAGAGCCCGCCGGTGTTCGAGTAGGCGCCGTTGGCCTGCAGGACGACGTTCGGCCGCGCCCCGCTCTGCGCCAGCTCGATGCCGGCCCGCGCCGCGGCCTGGCGCGCGGCCAGTTCCGCGAACTCGGGACGGGCCTGCGTCGCCCGGGCAACCAGCGCCTCCGCCGTCTCGCGCACCGGACGCACGGTCAGCGGGTCGGTCGGCCGCAGCGCCGCTGTGAGCGGCAGGTTCAACACACCGGCCAGAGCCTGCATCGCTTGG
Source organism: bacterium (assembly GCA_035574075.1). Lineage (GTDB taxonomy): Bacteria > Sysuimicrobiota > Sysuimicrobiia > Sysuimicrobiales > Kaftiobacteriaceae > Kaftiobacterium. The sequence goes on from DATLZI010000275.1 coordinate 680, forward strand.
GCGATGGCGTTGCGCGCGCGGACGCGGCTCTGCAGGGCGTTGGCCAGGGCCACCTCGGCCTGGACCTCATCGAACCGCGGCGAAGCCCCCGCCGCGACGCGCGCCCGGGCCACCCGCAGGTTCTCGGTGGCCTGGGCCACGCTGCGCTCGGCAACTTCCAGCCCCGACTCGGCGAGCTGCAGCTGGAAGTACGCCTGGCGGGCGGCGAAGACGATCTGCTGCTTGATGCGCTCCAGGGTCGCTTCCGCGCCGCGGACGTTGGCCTCGGCGAGGGCGATCTGCGCCTCCACCCGCCCGCCGGTGTAGAGCGGGTACTGCAGGGTGACCCGCGCGTCGTACAGGTTGGGGGAGGCCGGGGGGATGACGATCGTATGGAGCACGCCGTGCGCCAAAAAGGCGATCGTCGTCGCCTCCGATTCCTTCGTCCGCGTCACGCTGGCCTGTCCGCTCAGCTGCGGGGATTTCCCCGCCCGGGCCTGGGCGAGCTGGGCGCGGGCGATGGCCACCTCGAAGGCCGCGACGCGGAGCTGCTGGTTCTGCTGCAGGGCGGTGGCGATCGCCTCGGCCAGCCCCAGCAACCGGGGCGCGGGGGGCGGCGCGGGCGTCTGGGCCGCGGCGGGCGCGGCCAGGGACAGGAGTGTGAGGAACAGAGCGGTGGCCTTCACGAGCGTCCTCCTTGTGTCGATCTGGCGCGCGCGGGGCGGTCGACCGCGACGCCGTCCAGGAACACGCGGACCGCCTCGTCGACGATCGCGTCGCAGTCGCGGGCGATGAGCCGGCGGCCGAGCAAGACCTCCTGGGTGATCAGGAACAGCAGCGGCCCCCGGCGCATCCCCTCGCGCAGGAAGCCCTCCAGCACGTCGCCGGCGCCGGTCGGCAGCAGCGCCAGGCCCTGGCGCCGGGCCGGCAGGCTGAGGTACGGCAGCGCGGAGAGAAACACCTTCAGGAACGGCCCGGCCGCGCGCACCCGCTGCGCGGCGCCCCGGGCGAAGCTGCGCAGCGCGCGCTCCAGCTCCGCCCGATCATGGGCGACCGGCGGACCAACCAGAGCCCCCAGCACCGGCTGCGCCAGCTGCCGCGGGAGGTGGGTGAGGAGCTCTTCCTTGCTCCGGAAGTAGTTGTCGACGCTGCCTTCGGAGAGCCCCGCCGCCGCGCCTGCGACTTCGCGCTACCACGCGCGATCATCCGCGTCATCGTCACCAGCCTGGGCGGGGTCATCGAGAGATCGGTGAACACTGAGTGAGCGCTCACTCAGCTTCGACGAGCGCCTCCATTGTCCGACACGGCGGCGGAGGCGGTCAAGCCGCATTTGAGCAGTCGCAACCCTCGCCGCCAGCCGACGCCGGGATGCGGCGCGGCATCCGCGGAGACGCGGATCCGCCCCGAGGGCGGAGGGGCTGCACCCCAATCGGCGCGCACCATCCACGAGGCGCGGGACGACCGGCCGGCCTGCGCGTCGGGCACGCCGTGAGGAGAGCGGGGCTACGAAGGAAGATCCCCCGTCCGCGGCGCCGAGGTGGCGCCCCACGGTGCGCCCGGGATCACCGGGCACCGGCCGCGTCGAGGACGAAGCGGCTGGGACCGATGAGGACCTCGCCGCGCTCGCTGACACCCTGGAACTGGATGAGGGAGATGTACTGATCGATCACCTTCTCGCGGGGGCTGGCCGTCTCGATCAGCACGCCGACCCCGACCACCTCGGCGCGGAACTCGCGCATCAGGTCGTGCACCCCGCGCGCCGTGCCTCCGCCGCGGAGGAAGTCGTCGATGAACAGCACGCGCGCCCCCGGCGCGACCGCCCGCAGGGGGAGGGTCATCGACTGCACGGTGCGCGAGGAGGCGGAGACGTAGTTCACGCTCACCGTGGGCCCGTCGGTGGGATGCGCGCCCCGCCGGATCGTGACCAGCGGAACGTCGAAGGCCCGGGCGGTCATCATCGCCAGCGGGATGCCCTTGACCTCCATCGTCAGCACAACGTCCGGGCGGCGGTCCTCGAAGAAGGCGGCGAACGCCTCGCCGAAGGGGGCGGCGTAGGCCGGCGTGGCGATGAGATCGGCGGTGTAGAGGAACCCTCCCGGCAAGATGCGGGAGGGGTCGCGCAGGCGGCGGCAGGCATCTTCGACCAGCGCGCGGATCCGATCGCCGTGCGGCGAGGGCAGGTAGCGCACGCCTCCGGCCGCGCCGGCGAGCGTCTCCACCTTGCCCAGCTGGAAGCGCTCGAACGCGGCGCGCATGAAGCCGAGGTCCTCGCTGATCGTAGACTTCGCCGCGCCGAGCAGCTCGACGAACGTGCCCAGGGAGAAAAGCCGGTGCGGCGCGTTGAGCAGGTAGTGGGCCATGACCACCATCCGCTCCCCGCGGCGCAGACGGCCACCCTCGCGGCGCCGCTCAGCCACGGCTAGCGTCGCGCCAGCGCGGCGCCGAGGATCTCCAGGTTCTCGGGCTTGCCCATGTCCACATCGAGCGCCAGCTCCGGGCGGGGGAGGATCACCGCCCGCGCGGTGATGCCGAGCAGCTCCGTCACCTTCGCCTCCATCTCCGCGATGGTCAGCCGGCCGGAAGCGAACTTCATCACGATCGCCCAGCCGAACACCTGCGCCAGTAGCCAGGGCTTCTTGCGCGATGCGATGATCCGCTCGACGAAGGGCCGCACGCGATCGATCACCGCCGGGTTGACGCGCATCACGCTCCCGCCGGTGAACGTGCCATCGGCCACGCGCACGAAGGTCTTGCGCGCGCCGGGGAACGCCCGCTCGATCGCCTCCTGCGGGACGATGGCGTAGTGGAAGTCGGCGCTGTGCTTCGCGCAGGCGGCGAGGAACTCCTCCACCGCCTGGGCGGTGAGCAGCGGGATGTCCGCGGCGACGACCAGGACGGGATCGGCCGAGCGGAGCGCCTCAAGGGCGGCCACCACGTTGTCCATGATCGCGCCCCGATCTGGCACCGCCACGACATCGGCCGCCGCCTCGAGGGCCGCAGCCGGTCCGACCACCGCGATCCGCCCCACCGAGGGGGCGCCCCACAGCGCCGCCAGGACATAGGCCAGCAGCGGCCGCCCGCCCACCTCGAGCAGCGCCTTGGTGGCCAGCCCCGCCGGGAGGCCGGGCTCCACCCCACCCCCGGCCAGGACGATCGCGTCGGTCATCGCGGCGCCGGCGGCGTGGTCAACGGCTCTCGGCGAAGGTGCGCGTGACGTAGACGTCGACGTCCGGGAGGGCGCGCAGGTCGTCGGCCATCTTGCGCGCCGCGGCCTCGTTGGCCATCAGGCCGAAGACGGTCGGTCCCGTGCCGCTCATCGCCGCGCCGTAGGCCTCGCCACGGAGGATGCGGGCCTTGAGCTCGGCGATGATCGGATGGTGTTTGGCCATGATCTCCTCGAAGACGTTGCACAGCAGGCGCCCCACCGCCCGCACGTCCTCGCGCTTCACGGCCTCGATCATCGCTGCCGTGTCGGGATGGGTGGCGACACCGCCGGGCGGCAGCTGGCGGTAGGCCCACGCCGTGGAGACTTCGATGCGCGGCCGGGCCAGGACCATCCAGGTCGTGGGCAGCGGCGGGAGATAGGTGATGCGCTCGCCCTTGCCGCGGGCCACGGCGCCGCCGCCCTCGAGGAAGAAGGGCACATCGGCGCCCAGGCGCGTGGCCAGGGCCAGCATCTCCCGGCCGTCCAGACGGAGCTTCCACATCTGGGCCAGACCGAGCAGCGTCATCGCCGCATCCGAGCTGCCGCCGCCCAGGCCGGCGGCCACGGGGATGCGCTTCGTGAGCTCGATCTGCAAGGGGCGCGTCACCCCGAACATCTCGCGCAGCAGCTCCGCCGTCCGGGCAACGAGGTTGCGGTGGTCGGCCGGCACGCCTTCGCCGTCCCGGACGATGACCTCCGTGCCCGCCCCGGCCTCCCGCAGCGTGATCGAGTCGTGCAACGCGATGGTGTGCATCACCGACTCGATCTCGTGGTAGCCGTCCGGTCGTTCCTGGCCGACATCCAGGGTGAGGTTCACCTTCGCGTAGGCGTTGAGGTGCAGCTCCTTCACGGGCTTCCCGTCCTCCGGGCGCTTGCCGACCTCGACAGACATCACCGGTCCACCTCCCCCTGGAATCCGTACGGCGTGAGGGTCGGACGCGGGCAAGTGCGGAGACGGGACGCGACCGGGCCGACTCCCGACGTGGCGTGCGATGCGGATGACCCCCTGCCCAAGGTAGGTATTGGAGCACTTAGGTGCCGTGCCGTCGAACTCCTTGCGCTTCCTTGACAGACCGTGGGCTTGCCGTATGATGAAAACGCCGCGCGCGGGGACCTTCCCGGGCACGGCTCACGTCCAGCAACCATCCGCACGGCGATGAGCGAGCAACGTCCCACCCAGCCGCCGGACGCGCCCGCCGGATCCGGGGGCGCCGCCGCCCCGACCCCGCTGTGGCCGCGGGTGCGGGCGCGCTGGTGGGTGTACGCCCGGTATATCGTCATCGCCCTCCCCGTGCTCCTCTTCGGGCTGCTGGTCGGGTCCGCGCTGTACGTGGTGACCCACAGCGACGTCTTCACGGGCAGCGCGGTCGTGGATCGACCGACCCCGGAGGCCCGGCCGTTCGGCTGGCCGCTGCGCCTGGAACACCGCGTCAACATCCTGCTCATCGGCGTGGACGTCACCCTGGACAACCGGCGGCAGGTCGTGAACGTGGCGCGGTCCGACACGCTGATGCTGCTCAGCTTCGACCCGCAGCGCAACCGGATGAGCGGCCTGTCCATCCCGCGCGATACCCGGGCGATGATCCCGGGCGTGGGCGAGATGAAGATCAACGCCTCCTTCGCCTTCGGCGGGCCGTCGCTCACCGTGAAGACGGTCGAGCAGTTCCTCGGCGTGCCCGTGCACTACTACGTCAAGCTCGGCCCGTACTCGTTCGCCCGGATCATCGACGCCATCGGGGGCGTGGAGGTTGATGTCGAGAAGGACATGAAGTACGACGACAACTGGGCCGGGCTGCACATCAACCTGAAGAAGGGCCGTCAGGTGCTGAACGGCGAGCAGGCGATGCACTACATCCGCTTCCGCAAGGACAGCCAGGGCGACATCGGCCGCGTTGCCCGCCAGCAGAAACTGTTCCTGGCGGTCTTCAACAAGCTGAAGTCGCCGGCTACCGTCTTCTCCGCCCCGGCGCTGCTGCGGGCGTTCGCCGAGAACACCCAGACCAACCTCTCGATGACCGAGCTGATCACGCTGGGGATGTTCACCGCCCGGCTGGACGGCAGCGACCTGAGCTTCCGCACGCTGCCCGGCGACTTCGGCCCCGTCTACTGGGAGCCCAACCAGGCCCAGATCCGTCAGGCGCTGCTGGAGATGATGTACGGCGTGACCCCGCAGGTCCTCGCGGCGACGGAGATCGAGGTCCTCAACGCCAGCGGCGTGCCCGGCCTGGCCCGGCAGACCGCGCAGCGGCTGGAACGGCTGGGCTTTCGCGTCGTGCGCGTGGACACCGCGGCGGTCCCCGTCGAGCGCACGACGATCATCGACCGTCGGGGGCGGGCGGAGGTGGCGCAGCTGCTGGCCGAGCTGCTGGGCAGCCGGGCGATCACGCAGCAGCCCGGCGAGGGCGCCGACATCACGGTGCTCGTGGGCCGGGACGCCGCGGCGCAGGGCGCGGCCACGGCGAAACGCTGAGCAGGCGATCTCAGCCGGTGGTGGTCAAGGTGGGCAGGCGCCGGCGGACCAGGCGGGCCAGACGGCGCACGCCTTCCTCCAGCTCCGCTTCGGACGGGAAGGAGAAGTTCAAGCGCAGCGTCGCCGCCCCACCGCCGTCGGCGTGGAAGCCGGCCCCCGCCACGTAGGCCACCCCTTCTTCCTCGATCGCCGGCCGCAGCAGCTGCTCGGCATCCATCCCGTCGGGGAGCCGCAGCCACACGAACAGTCCCCCCGCGGGAACTGTCCAGCTCACGCCCTCGGGCATCTCCCGGGCCAGGGCGGCGAGCATCACATCGCGTTTGCGGCGGTACAGCTGGGCGATGGGCGCCACGCGGGCGGCGAGGTGCCCCTGCGCGCAGAACTCCGCGGCGATGGCCTGCGTGAAGGCCGGGCAGCAGAGGTCCATGCCCTGCTTGGCCGTGACGAACGACCGGATCAGCTCGTCGCGCGCGGTCATCCAGGCGATGCGCAGCCCCGGACACAGGGTCTTGCTGAAGGTGGACAGGTAGATCACCCGGCCGTCCCGATCGAGCGCGGCCAGCGGCGGCGGGGCGGCTCCTTCGAAGCGCAGCTCGCGATAGGGGTTATCTTCCACGATGAGCACGTGGTGGGCGCGGGCCAGGGCGAGGACCTGCTCCCGGCGCGGCGCGCTCAGCGTCACCCCCGAGGGGTTCTGGAAGTCGGGCACGACGTACAGCAGCTTCGCCCGCCGGCCGGCGCGGGCCAACCCTTCCAGCGTCTCCTCCAGCCGGTCCGGCCGCAGCCCGTCGTCGTCCAGCTCGACCCCGATCATCTCCGCCCGGTAGCTGCGGAAGACCTGCAGGGCGGCCATGTACGACGGCCGCTCGACGAGGACGACGTCGCCGGGGTCGAGGAAGACCCGCCCGACGAGATCCAGCCCCTGCTGGGACCCGACCGTGATCAGGACCTGGTCCGCCGTGGCCTGGATGCCGTCTTTGGCCATCCATTTCACCAGCTCGGCGCGCAGCCGCGGGTCGCCTTCCGTGGGGCCGTACTGCAGGGCGAGGTGCGGCTCACGCTCCAGGATGAGCCGGGTGATGGCCTGCAGCTCCGCCACCGGAAAGGTCGCCGGGTCGGGCAGGCCGCCGGCGAAGGAGATGAGGTGCTTGGCGCGGGTGAGCTTGAGCAGTTCCCGGATCAGGGAGCGGGACATCGCCCGGGCGCTGGCGGAGTAGAACGCCGACCATTCCTCCATCATCTACGTTCTTCCCTGATGTCTGCAGCTTTACCTCCGTTCGCCGCGGCCAGCGCGTCGGCGAAGCGCGCGAAGTCGTCGAGGGTGAGCGTCTCGCCGCGCCGGCGGGGATCGATCCCGGCCGTGCGCGCCGCGGCCTCGACCGTGGCCGGCGGCACCGCGAGCGCGCCGGCCACGGCGTTGCGCAGCGTCTTGCGGCGCTGGGCGAACGCGGCGCGGACGACGCGGAAGAACCAGGCCTCGTCGGCCACCGCGACCGGCGGCCGCTCGCGCACCTCGAGCAGGACGATCGCCGATTCGACCTCTGGCCTCGGGTAGAACGCCGCGGGCGGGACGCGCATCGCCAGCGCGACGGTGGCGCGGTACTGCACGGCGACGGACAGCGCGCCGTAGGACCGGCTGGCCGGCGGCGCGGCGAGGCGTTCGGCCACCTCCCGCTGCACCGTGAGGACCAGGCGGTCGAAGCCGAGCCGGCGCTCGAGCAACCGCAGGATCAGCGGCGCGGCGATGTTGTAGGGCAGGTTGCTGACGACCCGCCGGGGCGCGGGCAGCCCGGCGGCGAGGGCGGCGAGGTCCAGGGCCAGCGCGTCGCCCTGGATCACCGTGACGTTGGCCAGCGGGGCGGTGGTGTCCCGCAGCGCCGGAAGCAGCGCGCGGTCGAACTCGATCGCCGTGACGCGCGCGGCGAGGGGCGCCAGGGCGGCGGTCAGGGTCCCCACCCCCGCCCCGATCTCCAGCACGCCCTCCCGCCCGCTCAGGGCGGCGAGGTCGAGGAGGCGATCGAGCACGGGGCGGCTGACGAGGAGGTGCTGGCCGAGGCGGCGCTGCAGCCGGATGCCGTGCGCGCGGAGCAGGCGGGCGATGCCCTCAGGGGAGGCGAGC
>DATLZI010000276.1:0-28622 GCA_035574075.1 bacterium
CGACGCCGACGGCCACGGCGGCCTCGAGATCGCCCTCCACATCGAAGTCCCCGCGCACGAACGCCTCGCCGACGGTGAGATCTCCGGGCGGCAGGAGCATGCGGCGCAGCGCGCCGGGGTGCGTGAGGACGAGCGTGAAGGCGGCCTCGCCGTGCGAGGGGAGCGTCGCGCCGTTCCAGAGGCGCACCGCGAACGGACGGGGGGGCGGGACGAGGCGGTCGAGGATCCGCTCCGTGCGCGATGCGGCGCGGTCCGGCGCGGCCAGCGCCGGATGCTCTTGGACCACCATCGGCTTCGCCTCCTGCTGGGACGTATCACAGCTTTCGGCGCCGCCCTCCTCCGCCCTGCAGGAGGCTTCGCCCGCTGAACGAAATGCGCGGTGCGCATGAGCGACATTCAGACGATGATGCTGGGCCCCGGCGGCCCGCGCGTGGCGGCGGTCGGCGTTGGCACCTGGGCCTGGGGCGACCGGTTCTACTGGGGCTTCGGGAAGGACTTCTCCGCGCGCGACGTGGCCGAAGCCTTCGCGGAGAGCGTGCGGGCCGGACTTACTTTCTTCGATACCGCGGAGGTCTACGGCGGGGGCCGGTCGGAGCGCTTCCTCGGCGAGTTCGTGCGCGCCAGTTCCGTCCCGGTCGTGGTCGCGACGAAGTTCATGCCGTATCCGACGCGGCTGCGGCGCGCCGATCTCCTGCGCGCGCTCGAGGGCAGCCTGCGGCGGCTGGGCCTCCCGGCGGTGGACCTCTACCAGGTGCACTGGCCGTTCCCGCCGGTGCCGATCGAGACCTGGATGGACGCGATGGCCGAAGCCTACCGGGCGGGGCTGATCCGCGCCGTGGGCGTGTCGAACTACACGGCGGCGCACGTGCGCCGGGCCCACGCCGCGCTGGCGCGGCACGGCATCCCGCTGGCCAGCAACCAGGTGAAGCTGAGCCTGATCGACCGCGGCGCGCTGGACAGCGGCCTGCTCGACGTCTGCCGCGCTCTGGATGTTACCGTCATCGCCTGGGGGCCGCTGGCCAAGGGCGTGCTCAGCGGGAAGTACACCGCCGAGCACCGTCCGCCGGGATGGCGCAGCTGGCGCTTCACGCCCCGGGTCTTCGCGCGGATCGCGCCCCTCCTGCGGCAGCTCCGGGAGATCGCCGCGGCGCGTGGCAAGACGCCGGCGCAGGTCGCGTTGAACTGGTGCGTGGCGAAGGGCACGCTGCCCATCCCCGGGGCGAAGACCGGCGCGCAGGCTCGGGAGAACGCGGGCGCGCTGGGCTGGTCGCTCACCGCCGAGGAGGTCGCGCTGCTTGACCGCGCCCGGTGAGCGACCATGGCGCGACCTCCGCGTCCTGCTGCACCGCGAGGGCGCGGCGATCGCGCTGATCAGCTTCGCCACCTTCCTGGGGAACGGGATGCTCTTCCCCGTGCTCCCCCTCTACCTCGACCATCTGGGCGCGAGCGGCGCCGTGATCGGCCTTGGCCTGGCGGTGCTCGGTCTCGGCGAGGGGCTGTGCGGCTTCTCCTGGGGCGTCGTGACCGACCACCGCGGCGTGGCCATCCCGCTGGCGGTCTTCGTCGTGGGCAGCGTGCTGGCGTACGCCGGTCTCGCCCTGCTGCCGGCTATCGCCGCGGCGCTGGCCCTCCGCTTCGTCCTCGCCGCGCTCGGCGCCGCGATCTGGCCGGCGGGGCGGGGCTACTTTGTGCGGGCCGTGCCGCTGCGCAGCAAGGGGCTCGCCGTCGCCGCTTTCGCTGTGATGATCGCGTCGGGGATGAGCGCCGGCGGCTTCCTGAGCGGCGTGATCGTCGAGCGCGGAGGCTTCGGGGCGGTGTTCTGGGTCCTGGCCGCGGTCACCGCCGCGATCGGGGTAGCGGCCATTCCGCGTCTCCGCTTCGCCCCGCCGGCGCCCCCGGCGGCCGGCGGCGGGGAGGACCCGGCGGCCGCCGCGCGGGGCATCATCACGCCGCCGGTGCTCACCGTGGGCGCGATCGTCGCGCTCGTCGCCGGCGCCTACGGCAGCGTGCTTTCCTTCGTCCCGCTGCTGATGGCGGAAGCCGGGCTGCCGGCGGGGCGGATCGGCGCCGTCTTCGGGGTGGGCACGGCGGCGAGCCTGCTCATCCTGCCGTTCGCCGGGCACTTCGCCGACCACGGCCGGCGCCGCACGATGATCGGCGCGCTGGCGGCGTACGCCCTGGCCATCGCCGCGCTGGCCGTGGCCCGCGGCTTCTGGCCGGTGCTGCTGGCCACGACGCTGATGTTCCTCAGCCGATGGGCGGGCGATCCGGCGATGGTCGCCTTGCTCTCCGACGTCGTACCGCCTCACCTCCAGGGTCGGGCCCAGGGGCTGCACGTCATCGCCTTCGATCTGGGCCTGATCGGCGCGCCGACGATCGCCGGCGCGCTGTGGGATCGCTGGGGGCCTCCGGCGACGTTCGGTTTCGCCGCGCTGCTCGCCGCCGCAGCCCTCGGTGTGGCCGCGCTCCGCATCCCGCGCGGTGAGTGGCGGAACGACGGCGGCGCCCTCAGCGCCGGGTGAGCGCCCCCGAGGCGTCGAGATCGTTCCAGACCTGCTGGCGGACGATCTTCCCCCCGCGCACGAGGAAGCGGTCGATGTAGCGCACGCCCTCGAAGGACACCCCGTGCAGGTTTTCCCCGGACAGCGTGCCGGTGGTGATCACGATCGCGGTGCCGTCGCGCCGCGTCGCGACGTCCCACTCCTCCTCATGCTTGCGCACCCAGCGGTAGCGGCCGGCTGCGGCGGCGACCATCTCGCGCACCGACCGGTATCGCCCGTCGGGGAAGATCAACACCGCCTCGGGCGCCAGCAGCGCTTCGGCCTCCTCCAGCCGCCGCTGTGCCGTGGCCCGCAGGTAGCGCCGCACCACGCCCAGGGCGTCATCGCTCACGGCCTGGCCTCCTCATCCGCCGAGATAGGCCCGGCGCACGCGCTCGTCGCCGGTCAGCGCCGGGATCGGTCCCTCGAGCACGATACGGCCGTGCTCCAGGACGTAGCCGCGCTGGGCCACGGCGAAGGCCAGGGACGCATTCTGCTCCACGAGCAGTACCGTAGTCCCGCCGCGGTGCAGGGTCTCGATGACCCGCGCCACCTCCCGGACGATCACCGGGGCCAGCCCGAGCGACGGTTCGTCGAAGAGGATCAGGCGCGGGTCGGCCATCAGCGCGCGGCCGATCGCCAGCATCTGCTGCTCGCCGCCGGAGAGACTGCCCGCCCGCTGGCCGCGGCGTTCCCGCAGGATAGGGAAGAGGGCGAAGACGCGCTCCAGCTGTGCGCCGGTAACGGCCGGCCGGGTGTAGGCTCCCAGTTCCAGATTTTCCAGGACGGTCATCTCCGGGAAGACCTGCCGCCCCTCCGGGCAGTGGGCCAGTCCCGCGGCGACGATGCGGTCGGGGGGCCAGCGCGTGATGTCGCGGTCCGCGAAGAGGACGCGCCCGGCGCGCGGCCGCAGCAGCCCGGAGATCGTCCGCAGCGCCGTCGTCTTGCCCGCGCCGTTGGCGCCGATCAAGGCGACGATCTCGCCGCGCTCGACCCGCAGCGAGAGATCATCGAGGGCGCGAATCTTGCCGTAGTACGTTGAGATCCCCTGCAGCTCAAGCATCGACCGGTCCGCCCAGGTAGGTGCGGATGACTTCCGGATGGCGCCGGATCGCCTGTGGCGTGCCCTCGGCCAGCTTCTCCCCGTGATGCATGACCACGAGGCGGTCGCAGTGCTGCATCAGGGTATCCATGTGGTGGTCGACGAGCAGGATGGTGACCCCGCGCTCGCGGGTGCGGTGGATCAGAGCCATGCAGCGCTCGGCCTCGCCCCGGTTCATCCCGGCAAAGGGCTCGTCGAGGAGCAGCAGGCGGGGTGAGGCGCCCAGGGCCACAGCGATCTCCAGCGTCCGCTGGTCGCCGTAGGCCAGGTCCTGCGCCGCGGTGCGGCGGTGCGCGTCCAGCCCGGTGAAGGCGATCAGCTCATCCACCCCCTCAGCCAGCAGGGCGCGCTCGGCGGCGGAGAGGCCAAAGAGCGTGGCCCGCAGCCCGCCGGGCAGGCGCATGAAGCAGCCGATGCGCACGTTCTCTTCGACGGAGAGCCGGGCGAAGACGGTGGTGTGCTGGAAGGTCCGCACCAGCCCGCGGCGCGCCAGGGCGTGCGGCGGGCGGCCGGTGACGTCCTCCCCGCGGAAGCGGACGCGGCCGGCGCTGGGCGTGGCGAAGCCCGTGATGAGGTTGAAGGTCGTGGTCTTCCCCGCGCCGTTGGGGCCGACCAATCCGAGGATCTCGCCGTCCTCCACGGCGAACGAGAGGTCGGCAACCGCGCGGAAGCCGCCGAAGTACTTCGTCAATCCCGCCACCTCGAGGACCGGCATCGCTCACCCCTCCCGCGCCCGGTGGCGCGCGGCCAGGGCGCCCATCAATCCGGCGGGGAGCAGGGCGATCGCCGCGATGAGGAAGACCCCGAAGGCGATCTCGGCCGCGACCGGCGAGATGTTGCGCAGGACATCGCGGACCACGGTGAGCAGGAGCGGGCCGATCACCGGACCGGCCGCCGTGCCGGCGCCGCCGATCATGTTCATCACGAAGAGGTTGAAGGAGTCCACGAACGTGAACACCTCGGGGCTGATGAACGTCGTGTAGTGCGCGTACAGCGCGCCGGCCAGCCCCGTCTGGGCCGTGCTGATGACAAAAGCCAGCACCTTGTAGCGGTGCGTGGGGATCCCCACCGCCATGCCGAGGTGTTCCTCTTCCCGGATCGCCGCCAGGGCGTAGCCGAGCCGCCCCGCCAGGAGCCGCCCGCGCAGCCACAGCACGCCGGCGGCGAACGCCGCCACCAGGTAATAGTAGGGCACCTTGGCCTGGAAGGTGTTGAAGGTGTAGCGTCCGACTCCCGGCAGGCCGACCGCGGCGAAGGGGATGCCGGGCAGGCCCATCGGGCCGCGGGTCAGGGCCACCAGGCTGGTGAACAACAGCGTGAGGATGATTCCGAAGATGAAAGTGACCAGCACGAAGTAGTGGTGGCGCAGCCGCAGCGAGGGATAGCCGATGAGGAACCCGGCCCCGCCCGCGCTGATCGCTGCCGCGGCCAGGGCCGCGAGGAACGGCACGCCGGCATGGATGACCAGCAGCGCCGAGGTGTAGGCGCCGACGCCCATGAACCCGGCCTGGCCGAGGGAGAGCAGGCCGCCGCTGCCCATCAGGAGGTCGAGGCTGGCGACGAGGATGACGTTGATCGCGATGAGCACGAGCAGGTTGCGCTGGGCCAGCGTGGAGAAGACCCAGGGCGCGACGACGACCGCGGCCAGGAGCAGCAGCCGGATCGCCATCCGCCGGGGCATCATGTCGACGCGCTGCGGCCGAGCAGTCCCTGCGGCCGCAGGAAGAGCACCCCGATCATCAGCACGAAGGCGATGAGATCGCTGTACTCCGCGGCCAGGTAGGCCGCGGTCAGCGTCTCGGCCAGGCCGACGATCAGCGCGCCGAGCAGCGCCCCCGGCACGCTGCCCATCCCGCCGAAGATCACGATGGCGAACGACTTGAGGATGGCCAGCGCGCCGATGTGCGGATCGAAGGCGCGCAGCGGCGAGACGAGCGCCCCCGCCGTTCCGGCCAGGGCGCCGGCCAGGGCAAAGGTGATCAGGGCGATGCGGTCCGGGTTGATGCCCACCAGGCGCGCCGCGTCGCGCTGCTGGGCCATCGCCCGCAGCGCCTTGCCGGATCGCGTCCAGCGCAGGAAGCCCCACACCGCGCCGATCAACACCGCGGTCACGGCGATGATCAGCAGCTGTTGGTGCGTGACCACCGCCCCGGCGACCGTGATCCGCCCGTCCCCGAACGGCGAGCGCACCAGGCGGTACTCTGCGCCGAACGCCCAGAGCGCCGCGTTCTGCAGGATGAGCATGATGCCCAGCGCGGCGACGAAGCTCGTCGCTCCGCCGACCCGGGCCAGGGGGCGGTAGACGGCCAGGTGGTTGAGCACGGCCACCGCGGCCACGGCGCCCATCGCCGCGGGAAGGGAGAGGAAGTAGCTGAGATGGGCGCGGTTGGTGAGGAAGTAGCTGACGTAGGCGCCGAGCATGTACAGGGCGCCCTGGGCGAAGTCGGCGATCTGCAGCACGCCGAAGATGAGGGTCAAGCCCAGGGCCATCAAGGCGTAGACGCTGCTGATGAACGCGCCGTTGACGAGGTACTGCGCGAGCGTGGCGAAGTCCATGCGTCTCCCTCCGTTCGGTGCGCGACGGGGCGCGTCCTTGCGGAGCAGGAGGCCCGGCCGCCGGCGTCCAAGTGCAGGGCACCATCCAGCGTGAGACGTCTGTTCCATATCATGGAACGGAGGTGGCAGAGGTGGCAGACGCGTGGAAGCGCTACGGCGCCACGGCGCTCGCCGGGCTCATCGTCCTGGGCAGCCTGGTGGTTGCCGCGCCCGGGAGCGGGGCGGCCCCGGTGGCCGACCGCATCACGATCGGATTCTTCCTGCCGTTGACCGGCGCCGCCGCGGCCGAGGGGAATGGCGTGCGCGAGGGCGCCGATCTGGCCGCGCGGTTGATCAACGAGGCCGGCGGTATCGCCGTCGGCGGCCGGCGGGTGCGGGTCGACCTTGTCTACGAGGACGACCGCTGCAGCCCGCAGGGCGCGACGGAGGCAGCCAACCGCCTGCTCGGCCGCCGCGTCGACTTCGTCGGCGGCAGCTTCTGCAGCTCGGCGGCGCTGGCCGCGCAGCCGATCTTCGCCCAGGCCGGCGTCCCGCAGATCTTCTACGCCTACGCCACCGACCTCACCGGCGCGGCGCGAGAGAAAGCCGGCGCGAAGTACTCCGTGCGGCTGGGCCCTCAGGCCAAGACGGAGGTGGCTCCGCTCGCCAAGTACGCCGTCGTGGCGAACGGCCACAAGACGTTCTTCGCCCTGGGTCAGAACACGGATTTCGGCCGCTCGATGGTCACCGAGTTCCGCGCCGTGGTGGAGAAGCTGGGCGGCCGGTTCGTCGCCGAGCCGGAGTACTTCAGCTTCGGGGCGACCGATTTCCGCACCATCCTCACCCGGGCGAAGGGTTCAGGCGCCGACGCCCTGGTGGCGATGGGCTTGCTCGGCGAGATGATCGGCATCACCCTGCAATACCGGGAGCTGGGCCTCACCCAGGCGTTCTACGGCAGCGACCTGCTGGAGAACGCGCCGTACATGGAAGCGGTGGGTGACCGCAACCGGGGGTTCTACTCGCCGTGGTTCTATGACGACGGGGTCGACCAGCGGCTGTTCCGGCGCAGCGAGCCGGAGCGCGAGTCCAAGACGCTCTCCCTGGCCTTTCTCAAGGCCTTCAACCGACGGGCGACGCGTGACAACGGCTGGGGGTGGGGCACGGTGCACCTCATCCGTCAGGCCATCGAGCGGGCGGGGACGACCACCCCGGCGGCCGTGGCGCAGACCATCCTCTCTGGCCAGCGCTTCGAGCTGCCCTACGGCACCTACGGCTTCACGCCCTGCGGGCAGGCCGACATGCGGGCCGGGGTGGCGCGCTACGAGGGCGGCTTCAAGAAAGTCCTCGTCACGGACCGTGACTACGCGAGCCAGCCGCCGGTGGTGCTGACAGCGGCTGATCTCTGTCCCCGCAAGTAGGCTCGCAGGCCAGGCGGGGTCCAGGTCGGGCGCAGGAGCGAGCCGTGGGCGTTACCGCACGCCGGCGTGTCAGGCGAGCCCCCGTCGGGGGATCGGCCCGGGCCGCCGAGCGTACCCTGGATATCCTCCTGGCCTGCCTGCGCGAGGGGCCGCTGGGGATCTCTGAGCTGAGCCGGACGGTGCGGCTGCCCAAGGCTACCGTGCACCGTCTCGTGGCCGTCCTGGCCGGGCGCGGCTTCCTGGCGCGCGATCCCGCGACTGCGCGGTACCGCCTCGGCCTCAACGCCTTCCGCCTCGGCATGGCCTTCCTGGCCCAGACGCACGTCCGCGACGCGGCGCTGCCCGTGATCCACGCCCTGGCGCGCGAGACGGGCGAGACGGTGAACCTCAATGTCGTCATCGACCGCCAGCGCGTCTGCATCGAGAAGGTGGAGAGTACGCACGACATCCGCCACGCCGTCGAGCTGGGGCGGCCGATGCCGCTGTACGCGGGGGCCAGCGGCAAGGTGCTGCTCGCCCACCTGCCCGACAGCGACATCGAGGCGGTGCTGGCATCCGGACTCGAGCGGCTCACCGACCGCACCGTGGTAGATCCGCGGCGGCTGCGCCGCCACCTGGCCACGATCCGGCGCCAGGGCATCGCCGTGACGAGCGACGAGCGGGTCGAGGGCGCCTCGGCGGTGAGCGCGCCGGTTCGCGACGCCTCCGGTCGGGTCGTGGCCGGGCTGACCATCTCCGGTCCCACCTACCGCTTCACGCCCGAGCGCGTGCGCCGCTTCGCCGCGCTCGTCCGGGAGGGGGCCCAGACGATCTCCGCCGCCTTGGGCTACGCGGCGGCGGTCCGGGGCGAGGTGCGGGGACGCTGATGACGGCGATGACGCTGACCGAGAAGATCATCGCTCGCGCCGCGGGGCGCGACGCGGTGCGGCCCGGCGACGAGGTCTGGGCGGCGGTCGATCTTGCCGCGATGCACGATTCCTCGGGGCCGCGGCGCATCGCCGGCATCCTGGAGCAGTTCGGCGGGCGGCTGTGGGATCCGCAGAAGATCGTCCTGGCCATCGACCACTTTGCGCCGGCCGCCAACCAGCGGCACGCCGAGATCGTGAAGCTGACGCGGGACTGGGCGAGGGCGCGCGCCCTGCCGCAGTTCTTCGACAGCGTCGGCGTGATGCACAACCTGCTGCTGGAGGAAGGCCTGGCGCATCCGGGGACGCTGGTCGTGGGGGCCGACTCGCACACCGTCACGGCGGGCGCGGCCGGGGCGCTGGCCGTCGGCGTCGGCGCGACGGAACTGGCCACCGTGCTCGTCACCGGCCAGATCTGGCTGCGCGTGCCGCCGACGGTGCGCATCCACTTCGAGGGCCCGCTGCCCGACTACCTCACGGCGCGCGACATGGCGATGGAGGTGCTGCGGCGGCTGCGCGCCGACTTCGCGATCTACAAGGCGGTGGAGTTCACCGGGCCGGCGGTGGAAGGGCTCGAGCTCGATGAGCGGGCGGTGCTCGCCAACCAGGCGATCGAAATGGGCGCGAAGAACGGCATCGTGCCGCCCAGCGGGGCCGTGCTCGAGCGCCTGGGGCCGGCCGCGCGGGCGCAGGGACGGCCGTTGGCCGGTGACGAGAGCGCCGCGTACGACGACGAGCACCGAATCGCGATGGCCTCTGTCGTTCCGCTGGTGGCCGTCCCGCCCAACGTGGACAACGTCGTCCCCGTCACCGCGCTCGCCGGCCTCGAGCTGGACCGCGTCTATATCGGCTCCTGCGTGGGGGGCAAGGCCGCCGACCTGCGCGCCGCGGCGCGCGTCCTGCGCGGCCGGCAGGCGCGGGTGCCGCTGCAGATCACCCCGGCCACCCGGCGCGTGGTGGAGGAAGCGCTCCGCGACGGTACGCTAGAGACCCTGCTGGCCTCCGGCGCGATTGTGCAGGCGCCGGGCTGCGGCGCCTGCGCCGGCCTGCACTCCGGGCTGCTCGGGCCGCGCGAGCGCTGCCTGGGCACGGTGACGCGCAACTTCCCCGGCCGGATGGGCGATCCCAGCGCGGAGCTGTACCTCGCCTCGCCCCTCACCGCGGCGGCGTCGGCTGTGACCGGGCGAATCACTGATCCGAGGGAGTTCCTGTGAGCGGCGTCTACGAGGGGCGGGCCTGGGTCTTCGGGGATCACGTCAGCACCGACCAGATCCTGCCCGGCGCGTACCTCGACCGGCCGATGGAGGAGGTTGGCACTTACGCGATGGCCGGGCTGGATCCAACGTTCCGGTCGCGCGTGCAGCCCGGCGACATCGTCGTCGCCGGAGTCAACTTCGGCTGCGGCAGCAGCCGGGAGGCAGCGGTGATGGCGTTGAAGCAGGCCGGCGTGGCGGCGGTGGTGGCGCGGTCCTTCGGCCGGATCTTCTTCCGCAACGCGATCAACAACGGCTTTCCCGCGGCGATCGTCGCCGACACTCGCGCGATCCGCGCTGGCGACCGCCTGCGGCTGGACATCCCATCTCGCGCGCTGGTCCATCTGCGCACGGGCGAGACGACGCCCCTGCTCAACCTCACCGGCACCTCGCTTGAGATCCTGGAGGCCGGCGGCATCGTGCCCTTCACCCTCCGCCGGCTGGGGGCGGCGCGATGAGGGGACCGGCGCTGCGCCACCGCCTGGCCCGGCCCGAGATCCTGATCGCGCCGGGCGCCCACGACGCCCTCGCCGCGCGGATCATCGAGCGCGCCGGCTTCGAGGCCGTGTACTTCACCGGGGCCGGCTTCTCGTACACCCATCTCGGTACGCCGGACCTGGGGTTGGTCACCCTGAGCGAGACCGTCGGGCGCGTCGCGGCGATCGCCGAGGCCACGGGCCTGCCCGTCATCGCCGACGGCGACACCGGCTACGGCAACGCGCTGAACGTCGGCCGCGCCGTGCGCGAGTTCGAGCGCGCCGGGGCCGCAGCGATCCAGCTGGAGGACCAGACCTTCCCCAAGCGCTGCGGCCACCTCACCGGCAAGACGGTGATCTCCACGGCGGAGATGGTCGGCAAGATCAAGGCGGCCGTGGATGCGCGGCGCGAGGGCATCCTGGTCATTGGCCGCACCGATGCCCGGGCCGTGGAGGGGTTCGAGGCCGCGCTGGAGCGAGCGCTGCGCTACAAGGAAGCCGGGGCGGACATCCTGTTCGTCGAAGCCCCGGAGAGCCGCGCGGAGCTGGAGCGCCTGGCGCGGGCGCTGCCCGCGCCGGCGATGGCCAACATGGTCGAGGGCGGCGCCACCCCGCTGCTGCCGGCGCGGGAGCTGGAGGCGATGGGCTACCGCCTGGTGATCTTTCCCGGCGCGGCGGTGCGGGCCGCCGCCGCGGCGATGGCCCGGGTGATGGCCGTGCTGCGCGAGCACGGCACCACCGAGCCGCTGCGTGACGCGATGCTCACCTTCGGGGAGCTGAACGATCTGCTCGGGCTGGGCGAGTTCCAGCGGCGCGAGGAGCGCTACCTCAAGGGTACCTAGCGGAGGCGGGGCGATGGCGCGATACGATCTGGCGGTGCTGAACGGCACGGCGGTGATCCCCTACACCGGGGCCGTGCGCTGCGACATCGGCGTGCGGGAGGGAAAGATCGCCGCTCTGGCGGAGGCGATCGACCCCTCGCAGGCGGCGGAGGTCGTTGACGCCCGCGGCAAGCTGGTCTTCCCGGGCGCGGTGGACTCGCACTTCCACCTCGGCATCTACCGCTCTCTGGCTGAGGACACGACCTCCGAGACGCGCTCCGCGGTGGCCGGCGGCGTGACCACGGTGGTGAGCTACTTCCGGACCGGCCAGCACTACCTGAATAAGAGTGGGCCGTACCGCGAGATCTTCCCCGAGGTGCGGCGAGCGACGGAGGGGCGCGCCTACACCGACTACGGCTTCCACATCGCGATCATGACCAGCCAGCAGCTTGAGGAAGTGGACTGGCTGGTCCGGGCGCAGGGCGTCGCGTCCTTCAAGTACTACATGTTCTACAAGGGCCTCAACCTCACTGCGGACAGCACGCGCGGCAGCGACTACACGATGGCCGAGAGCTACGACCTCGGCCACCTCTACCTCTTCATGCAGCAGGTGGCCGCCGCCGCGCAGCGCTACGGCGCCGCCGGTCGCATCTCCCTCTCGCTGCACTGCGAGCACGCCGAGCTGATCCGCGTCTTCATCGAGCAAGTGAAGCGAAGCGCGCTGAAGGGGCTGGAGGCCTACCACCACTCGCGGCCCCCGCTCACCGAGCGCCTCTCCATGGCCGAGGCCGTCCTGCTCGCCGACGCCGCGCGCTGCCCGGTGAACCTGCTGCACCTGAGCAGCGCGGAGGCGGTCGGTGCGGCGGGCGAGGCGAAGCGCGACTATCCGCACCTGGACATCCGCCTGGAGACGACGCTGCACCATCTCGCCCTGACCTACGCCACGGCGGGCGGGATGATCGGCAAGGTCAACCCGCCGATCCGCACCGAGGACGATCGTCAGGCGCTGTGGGCGGCGGTTCTCGATGGCCGCATCGACACCGTGGTCAGCGACCACGCCTGCTGTTTCGAGGCCCAGAAGGGCGAGGACCTGTGGAAAGCCCTCCCCGGCTTCGGCGGCACAGCGCTGCTGTATCCCTATCTCTTCACGGAGGGGCACCTGCGGCGAGGGCTGCCTCTGACGCGGGTCGCCGAACTGGCCAGCGCCAACTCCGCCCGCGCCTTCGCCCTCTATCCGCGCAAGGGTACGATCGCGCCGGGCAGCGACGCCGATCTCGCCGTGATCGATCCGGACCGCGAGCTGACGGTGGCGCCCGAGGTGCTGCTTTCCGCGCAGGACTTCACCCCCTTCGCCGGGATGCGGGTGCGCGGCTGGCCGGCGCACACGATCCTGCGGGGACAGGTGGTGTACGCGCAGGGGAAGGTGGCCGCGGCGCCCGCGGGCCAGTACCTGCGGCGGCCCGTGGCGATGCACGCCGGAGAACCGGCCCGCGCCGGCTGAGATCGCGGGGAGGCAACGACAAAGGGGGATGGCGATGAGCCGCTTGGTGATGGTCGTGCTGGCTGTGGTCCTGGCCGCGGGGATGCTGGCTCCGGCCGCTGGCGCGCCTGCGGCGACACCGAAGCGCGGGGGCACGCTGAACGCCACGTTCAGCTCCGATCCCGCCCACTTCGACCCGCACCGGGGTACGACGGCGCAGAACTTCGTACCGCTGGTCTACAACGGGCTGGTGCGCTTCAAGACCGGCACGCAGGTCCGCGTGGACGAGTTCGTGATCGAGCCCGACTTGGCCCAGCGCTGGGAGGTCTCGCGCGACGGCCTGGTCTACACCTTCTACCTGCGCCGGGGCGTGCGCTTTCACGACAAGCCGCCCGTGAACGGGCGGGAGCTCACGAGCGAGGACGTCGTCTGGAGCATCCAGCGCATGCTGGAGGAGACCCCGGAGAACATCAAGCGGGACCTCTTCTCGGTGATTCGGTCGGCGCAGGCGGTGGACCGCTACACCGTCCGGCTCACCCTCAGCGAACCCTTCGCCCCGCTCCTCGACAACCTGGCCACGGTGTTCGCCTCGATCGTTCCCAAGGCCGAGATCGACTACAAGCAGGTCGCCATCGGCACCGGGCCGTTCATGCTGGACTCCTTCACCCGCGGCTCCCGCTACGTGTACAAGGCGCACCCCGGCTACTTCGAGCGGGGGCAGCCCTACCTGGATGAGATCGTCATCCACATCCTACGCGACTTCGCTACCCGGGCCGCGGCGCTGCGCGCCGGCCGCATCGACGTCGTGGACCTGCTGCCCTACGGGCAGGCCCTGCCCATCATCCGCGAAGGGACGCTGGCCTGGGAGCGCTACCAGGGCATCTTCAGCGTCCATCTCCGCCTCAACGCCTCGCGGCCCCCACTGGACAACGAGAAGGTCCGCCAGGCTCTGTCGTTGGCCCTCAACCGTCAGGCCATCGCCATCGCCCTGGGCGGCGGGGAGGGCGTCGTGAACGGTCCAGTGCCGACCGGCCTCGGCAAGTGGGCGCTCGACTGGCGGAAGCTGCCGTACTTCACCCGCGACGTGAACAAGGCGCGGCAGATGCTGCGCGAGGCCGGTTTCCCGAACGGCTTCACGATCGAGGGCGTGGGCGGGGCCAGCCCCGACAACCGCCGGGTGATCATGGAGGCGATCAAGGCCCAGTGGGCCCAGATCGGGGTGACTTTCAACTTCCGGTTGGTCGATACCGCCTCGGTGCAGCGGATCCGCTTCCAGAAAGACTTCACCATCCTGGCCGACAACTTCACGCTGAGCAGCGACCCCGATAGCTACCTGTTCCTGGAGTACCACAGCAAGAGCAGCGGCAACGTCGGCAACTACGCCGACCCCGAGGTGGACCGGCTGCTCGAGGCCCAGCGCCGGGAGCTCGACCCGGCGCGGCGGCTGGCCCTCGTCCACCAGGCGCAGGCGCTGATCGCCCAGAAGGGCTGGATCATCACGACCGGCGACCCGATCTACGTCAGCCTGGCCTGGCCGTACGTCCGGGGGTTCCGGCACAACAACATCAACCAGTACCTGCCGCTGAAGAATGTGTGGCTGGACAAATAGCCGATGCGGCCGTTCCTCGTCCGGCGGCTGATCCTCGGCGGCGCCGCCCTCCTCGGGCTGTCGCTGCTGGCCTTCGGGCTGATCCGTGTCATCCCGGGAGATACGGTGATGGCGCAGCTCGCCGAGTCGGGGAACGTGAGCGACCTGGCCGCAGCCCGCGCGGCGCTGGGGCTGGACCGGCCCTTCGCCGTCCAGTACGCGACCTGGTTGGGGGCCGCCCTGCGGGGGGATCTCGGCACCTCGTTCTGGTCGAAGCGGCCGGTGATCGAGGACCTGCTGGCCGCCCTGCCCGTGAGCGTGGAGCTGGCGCTGCTGGCGATGCTGCTCGCGATGGCGGTCGCCCTGCCCCTCGGGGCGGCTGCGGCCGCCCGGCGCGGCGGAACGACCGACCTCCTGGCGCGGCTGCTCAGCTTCGGCGGGCTCTCCGTGCCGCACTTCTGGATCGCCACGCTCGTGCTGCTGTACGGCTCGATCTGGTTCCGCTGGGTTCCGCCGCTAGGCTACGTGTCACCCCGCGAATCGCTGGGGCAGAACCTGGAGCAGTTCGCGATCCCCGCCGCGATCCTCGGACTGCATCTCTCCGCGCGCAGCCTGCGCCTCGTGCGGTCGTCGCTGCTCGAGGCGTTGCAGGAAGACTACATTCGCACGGCCTGGGCGAAGGGACTCCGCGGCACGCGTGTCATGTGGGGACACGCCTTCCGCAACGCGCTGATCCCCATCCTCACACTCCTCGGTGGCCAGTTCACCTATCTGCTCAGCGGCAGCGTGATCCTCGAGGACATCTTTTCGCTGAGCGGCGTCGGCCGCTACATCGTGGAGGCGGTGACGCACCGGGATTACCCGGCAGTGCAGGGCGCGATCCTCTTCACGGGGCTGGTTGTGATCGGCGTCAACCTTGTCGTCGACCTGGCCTACGCCTGGATCGACCCGCGGATCCGCTACCAGTGAGGCGCTGGCACATCGGGCGGTGGATCAGGCGGCATCCGGCGGGCGCGGCGTCGGCCGCTGTGCTGGCGCTCGTCCTGCTCGCCGCTGCCGGCGCAGACGCGCTCAGCCCACACGATCCGTACGCTCAGGACTACGACGCGCTGATGCGCGCCCCGGGCGGACCGTACCTGCTCGGCACGGACTACCTGGGTCGGGATATCCTCTCCCGCACGCTGCACGGCGGGCGCACGTCCCTGTTGATCAGCGGCGTCGCCATCGCCGCAGGCACCGTGACTGGAACGGTGATCGGTCTCCTCTCCGGCTTCTACGGCGGCTGGCTGGACGGCGTTGTTCAACGCGTGGTGGACGTGGTGCAGGCGTTGCCCTCGATCATCCTGGCCCTGGCTCTGATGGCGATCCTCGGACCGCGTACGGAGAACGTCGTCGCCGCGATCGCCGCGATCGTCGTCCCGGGTCTGGCGCGCATCGTTCGGAGCACGGTGCTGCAGCTGCGGGAGCGGCAGTTCGTCGAAGCGGCGCAGGCCCTGGGGGCGTCCGACGGCCGGGTGCTGCGGCAGCACATTCTGCCGAACACCCTCGCGCCAATCATCGTCGTGGCGACCAACGCGCTATCGGGGGCCATCCTGATTGAGGCCTCGCTCGGCTTCCTCGGGCTCGGCGCGCAACCGCCCACACCCTCCTGGGGCAACATGCTCAGCGAGGAAGCCCGCCGCTACTTCGAGCAGGCACCCTGGATGGCGCTCCCACCCGGCCTGGCCCTCAGCCTCACCGTGCTGGCGGTCAACTTTCTCGGCGATGCTCTGCGCGATACTTTGGACCCACGTCTGCGGAGGACGGCGGCGTGATCGACGACGTGCTGGCCGTGCACCGGCAGGAGCTCGGCGGCTGCGTGGAGCAGCTCGCCGCCCTGTGTCGCATCCCCTCTGTGGGTGGCGACGACGCGGCGATGGACGAGACGGTGCGCTGGATCGTGGCCGCGATGCGCGAGGCCGGCATCACCGCGGACGTGCTGCCGGGCGAGGGGAACCACCCCTACATCGTCGGGGAAGCACGCGGCGAGGGTCTGCGCACGCTGCTGTTCTTCAACCACTACGACATCGCGAACTACACCAATCCGGTGCAGGCGCGTCCCGGCGAGCGGCCACCGTTCTCGGGGGCGGTGGAGGACGGCCGGATCTACGGCCGCGGGGTGGCCGACGACAAGGCGACGCTGCTCGCGCGCGTGCACGCCGTCCGGACGTGGCGGCGCGCGCGGGGCGAGCTGCCCTGCACCGTGCGCTTCCTCGTCGAGGGCAAGCGCACTCTGGCCACCGGCGCGCTGGGGCGCTTTCTCGACCGCCACATCGACCGGGTGCGCGCCGACGCCTGCTGCTGGGAGGCAGGGTCGAAGGATGAGGCCGACCGGCCGGTCATCACGCTGGGGCACAAAGGGCAGCTGTTCGTCGAGCTGCGCTGCCGCACCGCGAACGCCGACTACCCCTCGCGCCTCACCGCGCTGCCCAACGCCGCCTGGCGGCTGACCTGGGCGCTGGCCTCGGTCAAGGGACCCGACGAGCGCGTCGCCCTGCCTGGATTCTATGACGACGTCCGGCCCGTCACGGAGCGGGAAGAGCGATTGTGCTACCGCCGGCTGCCCGCCGACGCGGAGCGCCTGCGCCAGCGGACGGGGATCCGCGGATTCGTTCGCGGCCTGGCCGGCAGGGACGTGATGCGGTACGTCTACACCGAGCCCACGGCGGCGATCTGCGGGGTGAGCGCGGGCCACACGGGCCCCGGGCACCGGCTGGTGACCCCCGGGCAGGCGCGCGCGCACCTCGAGCTCCGCCTCGTGCCCGACCAGGATCCCGATCGCATCCTGGCGTCGCTGCGCGCGCACCTCGACGCGGGCGGCTTCGACGACGTGGAGATCGAGGCGCTGGCAGCCATCCCGCCGCAGAGCCTCCCCGCCGACCATCCTCTCGTGGACGTCGTGGCCGCGGCGGCGCGGGCCGCCTACGACGTGGATCCGGTGATCGTGCCGTTCGCCACCGGGATGGGCTCGCGCTACCTTTTCCGGCGGCACACCTCGATGCCGATCGTCGGCTTCGCCGTTGGCTACGCGGGGTCGCAGCTGGAGACGAACGAGGAGCACGTCCGCGTCCGCGACTACGAGGAGGGGATGCGCCACGTCCTCCACCTCCTCGCGCGCGCGGGGGATATCCCGGCGCGGGAGGGGCCATGACGGCTTTGATGCAAGCGGTGGACGGCTACGTCGCCGAGCACCGGGAGCGCTGGCTGGCGGAGCTGGCGGAGCTCTGCCGGTACCCGAGCGTCGCGGCCTATCCGGAGGCGATGCACGCGGCCGCGGCGTGGCTCGTCCGCCGGCTCACCGCCGCGGGGCTGTCCGCGCGGCTGCTGCCCAATCCCGGCGGCTTCCCCACGGTCTTCGCTGCGCGGCACGGGCGCTCGCCGCGCACGCTGCTGTTCTTCAACCACTACGACATCGCCGCCTACACCAACCCGGTCAGCGTCGAGGGGGGGACGCTGCCCGTCGAGGTGCGCGACGGCCGGATCTACAGCCGGGGCGTCGCGGACGACAAAGGCTGCTGCTTCTCGCGCATCGCGGCGGTGGAAGCCCTCCTCCGCACCGCTGGCGAGCTGCCGGTGGGGGTGAAGTTCCTGATCTTCGGCAAGCGCCGGCCCAACGATCCGGTCCTGGACGACGTCCTCGCCCGCTACGCGGAGGAAACGGCCAGCGACGGCGTGGTCTGGGAGACGGGGGCGAAGGACGAGCGCGACCGGCCCACCGCTTCGCTGGGCGCCAAGGGCTACGTCTACGCGGAGCTCAGGACGCGGGCGCTGCGGGCTCCCCAGCCGTCGCGCTTCAGCATCCTCCCGAACGCGGCCTGGGATCTCGTCTGGGCCCTCGGCAGCCTGAAGGACCCGCGCGAGCGCGTGCTCGTCGATGGCTTCTATGATCACGTGATGCCGCCATCGCCGGCGGACCTGGCGGTGTTGGACGAGCTCGGCGCCTCGGCCGGGCCGGAGATGCTCGCCCGGACGGGGGCGCGCGCCTTCCTCCTCGGGGAGACAGGTCCGGCGGCGGCGCGCCGCTGGTTCTTCGAGCCCTCCTGCACGATCTGCGGCATCGAGGCCGGCTACACGGGGGCAGGGGAGCGGCTGCTCCTCCCCGATCAGGCCGCCGCAAAGGTGGAGTTCCGCCTCGTGGCGCGCCAGGATCCGGCCGACATCGCGCGCAAGGTGCGCGATCATCTCGACCGCGCCGGATTCGGTCATATCGAGATGGAGGTGCTGTCGCAGACCGCCCCGTACCGGACGCCCGCCGACGATCCGCTGGTGCGGGCGGCGCAGCGCGCGGCGCGCACCGTCTACGGCCGCGAACTGGTGCTGCGCCCGACGTCCATCGGCATGAGCCCCAAGTACAAGTTCGCCCCGCGCCCCACGCTGGGGCTGGGGGTCGAGTACGCGGGCTCGCAGCTGGAGGAGCCCGGCGAGCACATCCGCATCGCGGACTGGGTCGAGGGCACGCGGATGATCGCCGCGCTGCTGGAGGAGTACGGGCGATGATCGTGCGCAGAGTCGAGCATCCCGGACGCGCCCCGCAGCTGCTCCTCATCCGGCAGCTCGATCACTCGGCGCTCTCGGGGGAGTTCGCCCGGCGCTGGGGGCGTCCCCCCTTCGTCCCGCCGGAGCCCCTTGAGTCGGTGGTCCTCGCCGCCTCGCGCCACGACGAAGGCTGGCGCGAGGCGGACATGCGGCCCCTCTATGACGAGCGAACCAAGGGGCCGGCCAGCTTCCGCGGCCTGGAGGTGCGGCGCCACATCCCGTTCTACCGGGAGGGCATCCACCGCATCGCGGCGCTGGACCCCTACGCCGGACTCCTCGTGAGCATGCACGGCTCGGGGATCTACCAGGGGCGGTACGGCGCCGGCCCCATCCGCATGACAACGCAGACGGCGGACGTCCGCGCCGAGATGGAGGCGTTCGTCGAGGAGCAGGAAGCCTTCCAGGCCTCTCTCAAGCGAGGGCTGTGGGCGGCGGCCGGCCGGCGGCGGACCTTCGAGGCGGCGGTTTGGTGCCACTACGAGCTGCTACAGGTGTGGGACCTGCTCTCCCTGTTCGTCTGCATCGACCGGGACCGCACGCCCGTCCAGCGCATCGCCCCGGCGCCCACGCGCCCGGGCGGGGACGACCTCGCGCTGGAGGTCGTCGCCTCCGGCGACCAGGTGCGCGTCCGGCCCTGGCCCTTCACTGTCAAGGCGATCGACGCCGCGGTCCCCGCGCGCGCCATCCCGGACCGACCGTATGCGAGCGAAGAGGAGGTGCGAGGGGCGATGGACGCAGCGGAAGAGCTCGCAGTCCCGTGCCATCTGGTCCCGGGATGACGTACGTCGGGCAGAGCGTGCCCCTCCTCGACGGCGAGCAGATCGTCACCGGCGAGGCCCGCTTCGTTGCCGATCTCCTCCTTCCCGGAACGCTGCACCTTGCCGTGGTGCGCAGCCCGCACGCGCACGCGCGGATCGTCTCGGTGGACGCCGCTGCGGCTGCGGCCTCGCCGGGCGTCTCGCTCGTGCTCACGGGCGAAGAGGCATCGCGCCACGTCGCGCAGATCCCGCACCGCGTGGATCCCGCGATCTCGGGCGGGCGCCACGCCGACATCCGGCCCCTCGCCGTGGGGAAGGTCATCTACGCCGGGCAGCCCGTCGCGGCGGTGCTCGCGGAGAGCCCCCGGGCGGCCGGGGCTGCCGCCGCGCTCGTCCGAGCGGCCTACGATCCGCTGCCGGTCGTGCTCGACGGCGAGGAGGCGCTGGGGCCGGGGGCGCCCCGCGTCGTCGACGGATGGCCCGACAACGTCCTGCACCGCGGCCGCATCGTCCACGGGACCCCGGCCGCCGCCTTCGCGGCCGCGCCGGGCCGTCTGGCCGCGACGATCCGCCTGCACCGGTACTCGACGCAGCCGATCGAGACGCGGGCTTACCTCGCCGTCCCCGACATGGTGGACGACCTGCTCACCCTCTACGCCACCACCCAGAACCCGCACCAGCTGCGCCACCAGCTTGCCGGGGCGCTGGGGCGGCCGGAGAACCGGATCCGCGTCATCGTGCCGCGCCTGGGCGGGGCCTTCGGGCTCAAGATGATCGGCCATCCGGAGGAGACGCTGGTGTGCTTGCTCGCCCTGCGCACCGGGCGGCCGGTCAAGTGGGTGGAGGACCGCTCGGAGTGCCTGATCATCACGGGCCGCGAGCAGGTGCACCGCGTCGAGGCCGCCTTCACCGCGGAGGGGCGGATCATCGCGCTGCGCGATCGGTTCGTCGCCAACGTCGGCGCACCGTACGCGACGCCGGGATGGGGGATGGCGCCGCTCACCGCGGCCACGATCCCCTGTGGCTACGCGATCCAGGACGTGGAGATCGAGTACACGCTTGCCGTCACCAACAAGGGGCCGTGGACGGCCTCCCGCGGGTACGGGAAGGAAGCGGCGAACGTGGTCATGGAGCGCGTGCTGGACCTGGTGGCGCGCCGCACCGGGCTTGATCCCGCAGCGGTGCGCGCCCGCAACCTTATACCCGCCTCGGCGATGCCCTACCGGACGGCGACCGGGCTCGAGATCGACAGCGGCGACTACGCGGGGACCCTGGCCCGCGCGCTCGACGCGGGGGAGTACGCGCGCTGGCGGCGCGAGCAGGAAACCGCGCGCGCGGCGGGGCGACTGCTCGGCGTCGGCGTGGCCTGCGAGCTGACCCCGGAAGGGGGCAGCCTGCCCCGGTCCCTGGTCGCCGGCTACGACACGGCGACGGTGCGCGTCGATCCCTCCGGCCAGGTGACAGTGCTCACCGGCGTCACTTCGCCGGGCGGCGGGAACGAGACCGGCATCGCGCAGATCGTGGCCGACCGGCTCGGCGTCCCCCCGCGGGAGATCCGCGTGGTGCAGGGCGACACGGACCGCTGCCCCTACGGCTTCGGCAACTACAGCGGGCGCAGCATGATCGCCGGGGGCGGCGCCGCCGCGCTGGCCGCGGAGGAGGTGCGCGGCAAGATGCTGCGTGTCGCCGCGGCGATGCTCGGCGCCGATCCCGGCGCGATCGAGCTCACGCCAGGCCGCTTCACCGTGCACGGCGAGCCCGCCCGCGCGCTCGGCTTCGCCGAGGTGGCGTTCGCCGCCTACACGCGAACGTACGAGCTCGGCACAGCCGCCGAGCCGCCCCTCGAGGCGACGTGCACCTACCGCCCGCCCAACATCCGCCACACCCCCGATGCACAGGGGCGCGTCAATCCCTATCCGACCTACTCAAACGCGGCGTACCTCGCCGTCGTCGAAGTCGATCGACGCACCGGCGTGGTGAAGGTGCTGCACCTCGCCGCGGCCCACGACTGCGGCGTGGCGATCAATCCCGCCCTCGTGGACGGCCAGCTGCGCGGCGCGATCGCGATGGGGATCGGGGCGGCCCTGGGCGAGGAGGTGCGCTATGCGCCGGACGGCGCGCGCCTGACCACCTCCTTCCGCGAGTACGTGATGCCGCGCGCGGCCGACCTGCCCCCGGTCACGATCACGCACCTGGCCACGCCCAGCCCGCACACGCTGCTCGGCAACAAGGGCGGCGGGGAGGCGGGCGTCGGGGGCGCCGCTGCGGCGGTCATGAACGCGGTAGCGGACGCCCTCGCGCCGCTGGGGGTGGAGGTCCTCGCGCTCCCGCTCACCCCGCCCGCGCTGTGGCGGCTGATGATGGAGGCCACGGCGTGACCGCCGTCTCGTACACCGCGCCGCACACGCTCGACGAAGCCCTTCGGACGCTGGCTGACCTCGGGGCGGCGGCCACGGTCGTTGCCGGCGGACAGGATGTGCTGCCGCGGATGCACCAGGGGCTGCTGCGGCCCTCGCACCTGCTCGACATCTCGCGTCTGCGCGGCCTGACGGCCGTGGAAGTGGCGGGAGACCGCGGCGGGCGCCTCCACGTCGGCGCGCTCGTCACCCACGCCGCCCTGGCCCGCGAGCCCGTGATCCGCGCGGCCGCGCCGCTGCTGGCCGAGGCCGCCGCGCAGATCGGCGGAGGGATCCAGGTGCGCAACCGCGGCACGATCGGGGGGGCCGCCGCGGCGGCGAACCCCGCCTATGACCTGCCGGCCTGCCTGGTCGCCCTCGACGCCGTCGTTGTCCTGGCAGGGCCGCGCGAGCGCCGCCGCGTGTCCGCCGCGGCCTTCTTCTCCGGCGCCGGCCGCACCGACTGCCGTGCGGACGAGCTGGTGCTGGGCTTTGAGATGCCCCCGATGCCCCCGCGCACCGGGTGGGCCTACGCGAAGCTGAAGTTCACCGAGGGCGGCTCCACCGTCGCGGGCGCCGCCTGCCTGCTCACGCTCGGCCCCGACGGGCGGTGCGCACGCGCATCGGTCGTGCTCTCCGGCGTGGCGGATCGGCCGGTGCCCCTGGCCCTCGCCGCGGAGCGCCTGGCGGGGGAGCCCGTCACGCCGGAGACACTCGAAGCGGCCGCCGCGGCGGCGCCCGGAGCGGTCGAGCACCCCCTCGAGGACGTCCTGGCGGGCGGGGCCTACCGGCGGGCGATGGCGCACGTGATGGCGGCCGAGGCCCTGGCCCGGGCCGCCGGCCGCGCGCGGAACGGAGGCGGAGCATGACATCGCGCGTCCACCTGGTCGTGAACGGTACGCCGCACGAGCTCGAGGTCGATCCCTCGCAGGCCCTGGTCCACGTCCTGCGTGACCAGCTGCGCCTCACCGGCACGCGCTTCGGCTGTCTGACGGGTCACTGCGGGGCCTGCACCGTCCGGCTCGACGGGCGGGCTGTCAAGTCCTGCACCGTCCTCGCGGCGAGCGCGGACGGCGCGCGGATCGAGACGATCGAAGGGCTGGCCGCAGACGGGACGCTGCATCCCCTGCAGCGCGCCTTCTGGGAGCGTTTCGGCTTCCAGTGCGGCTTCTGCACCCCGGGGATGATCATGACCGCCCTGGAGATCCTGGCCGAACACCCGCACCCGGACGAGGCGACCATCCGGCGCCTGCTCGGCGGGAACCTCTGCCGGTGCACGGGCTATCAGACGATCGTGGAGGCGATCCAGGCCGCCTCGGAGGCGGCGCGATGAAGATCTGGTTCCAGAAGCACATCGTGCGGGGACGGTTGCCGGCGCTCGATCGGGCCCTCGAGACGCGCCTTCCCCCGCTGGCCGGTCCGGGAGCGGAGATCGCGTTCCACACCCTCCCCCCGGAGACGTATGCCGCGCCGCTGCCCGAGCGCTACGTGCGGCACGGGGTCGTCGAGTCGCTTTTCGCGACCTGGTTCGCGTTGCAGGCGATCCGCGCGGAGCGGGCAGGATACGACGCCTTCGTGATCGGCACGGCGCAGGACCCGGGGCTACCCGAGGCGCGCGGCTGGGCCGCGATTCCCGTGCTCGGCTTCGGGGAGACAGCGATGCACGCGGCCGCGATGCTCGCCCGGCGCTTCGCTTTCGTCGGCTTCATCCCCGAGTTGGCCGAGCCCCTGGCCGCGAACGCGCGGCGCTACGGCGCCAGCGCACGTCTCGCCGGCTTCTATCCGGTCGAGGGGGGGGCCGCGATCATCGAGCGCGGCCTGGCCGGCGAGGCCGAGGTGTTCGCCGGGGCGTTCACGGCCGCCGCCCGGCGGGCCATCGCCGCGGGGGCGGAGATCCTCATCCCCGGCGACGGCGTGACTAACGAGCTTGCCGTCCTGGCAGGGGTCACCCGATTGGACGGCGTCCCGCTGATCGACGCGAACGGGCTGCTCGTCTCCACCGCCGCGCAGTTCGCGGCCCTGTTCCGGGCCGGCGTGCTGGGCAAGCCCGCCGCCGGCTACTACAACCGCCGCCCCGACGATGCCGTGGTCCAGCATCTCCTGCGCCTCTTCGCCCCGCGGGCCTTTCCGCTCGAGGAGTAGGTCAGGACGGGCGGCGGAGCGCTCGTCCCGCAGCAGCCCCTCGACGGCCAGGTGTCCGGCGCCGAACGTGCCGCCGAAGCAGCGGGCGGAGCGCGTCAGCAGGAGATGGGCATTCGGCTACTGGTAGGCCATGACCAGGATCGTCCGCTCGCGCGGGAGCGTCGCGGGCGTCAACGTCACCGTGTGGCCGACGCGCTGCACGTTGGGCTTGCCGGCCAGGAACGGCTGCTCGTCCGACCCCGGCCAGGTCGGCCGGGCCGCGGTCTTGTAGTGCATCGGGATGACGACGCGCGGCTGCAGCTGCTCGACGACGCGCGTCGCCTCCACCGCGCCGATCGTGAAGGGCGCGCCGCCGACCGGGATCATCAGGACGTCGATCCGTCCCAGGGCGCGCCGCTGCGCGTCGGTCAGTTCCGCCTGGCCGAGGTCCCCGAGGTGGGCCAGGCGCAGCCCCCCGGCCTCGATGACGAGCAGCGTGTTGAAGCCGCGCCCCGTCGTGCCGCCCTGGTCGTCGTGGAAGGCGGGCACGCTGTAGACGAGCGCGTCGCCGACGCGCTCGCGGATCGGGTTCCATCCCGGCGGATTGGCGGTCAGGCCGCGGAAGACAATTGGGTTCCCGCCGATCAGGGCGGCGTTGTTGTGATCGCCGTGCTCGTGCGTGATGAAGACCGCCTCCGCCGTAACGCCCGTCGGCATCGGGAAGCCGATGTTGCCGAACGGGTCGAGGGCGATGCGGCTGCCGCCGCCGGTCGTGAGGAGGAAGAAGGCCTGGCCGTAGTAGCGCAGCGTGATACGCTCCGAGGCGGCGAGCGCGGCGCTCGTGCCCAGCGTCACCATCACGGTGAGGACCAGCCAGGAGAGGCGTGAGGCCGTCACGGATGCACCTCCGGGGGTGTTTGCTGCAGTATAACCGCCCGGCGGGGCGGCTGTCTTCCTACCGCCGGGCTCCGATCGAGGCGGCGAGGCGCGAAGCCAATCGGAGCGCCTGAGCCATCGGCCGCGGATCGGCCGTTCCGCGGCCGACGATGTCGAAGGCCGTGCCGTGCGAGGGCGTGGTCATCACGAACGGCAATCCCGTCCCCACGCTCACGCCCATCTCGAAGCCCAGGAGCTTGGTGGCGATCTGCGCCTGGTCGTGGTACATCGAGACGACGACGTCGAAGCGCCCGGCGCGGGCCTGGCGGAAGATGTGATCGGCGGGGATGGGGCCCATGGCGTTGATCCCCTCGGTGATCGCTGCGACCACGGCGGGGGTGATGATCCGCTCCTCTTCGTCGCCGAGGAGGCCCCCTTCGCCGGCGTGCGGGTTCAGGGCAGCGACGCCGATGCGCAGCTCCGCCCCGCCCGCCGCCGCGGCGAAGCGGTGGGCGAGGCGGATGGCGCGCAGGATGGCGTCCCGGCTGAGGGCGCCGGCCACCTCGCGCAGGGGGAGGTGCGAGGTGGCCCGCCCGACCCACAGCAGGCGCTCCGAGCCGGGCGCGGCCGGATGGGGGATGACGTTCAACTCCGCATGCTCGGCGGCCCCGACCAGGCGCGCGCAGAGCTCGTACTCGTCGCGGACCGGGTAGCCGGCCCGGATCAAGGCCTGCTTGTTGAGCGGGGCGAAGACCACTCCGTCGACGGTGCCGGCCCGGGCCAGGTCGACGGCGCGCTCCATCCACAGCCCGGCCGCCCGGCCCGCGGCCGGACTGACCTCGCCGAGGGTCCAGGACCGATCCAGGACCGGGACGTCGAGAAACGGCACCCCTGGCCGGGCGATGCGGCCGGGGCGCTCGGCGGGCACCGAGGGGAGGGTCACCCCGGCAACGCGCTGCGCCTGCTCCCAGTCGCGGCGGTCCCCGATGAGCAGCACCTCATCCTCCGGCGGTCGCGCGGCGAGCGCGCGGGCCAGCACCTCTGGCCCGATCCCTGTCGGATCGCCGATCACCACCGCCAGCTTCGCCATCCGCCACCCCCGGGCAGGAGATCCCGAACGCCGTGGGGTATATTGTATACCATTCGCCCCGCGACCGCATCGGCGAGGTGTCCGCGATGGGAGTGACTGAACAGCTCGTGCGCTTTGCGCTCGAGACGTCCCGCATCCCTGACGACGTCCGCCAGGTCGCCACGAACCACCTCGTCGACGGCATCGCCGTGATGCTGGCCGGCGCGACGGAGGAGAGCGGCCGGTTGGCGCGCGCGCACCTGCGCAGCATCGGCGGCACCCCGGCGGCGACGGTCCTCGGCGCCCGCCTGCGCGCGCCCCTGCAGCACGCGGCGTGGGCGAACGGCGTGGCCGGGCACGCCATGGACTACGACGACACCCAGCTGGCCACCGATCCGCAGAGCGTCTACGGCCTGCTGACCCATCCCACGGTGCCGGTGCTGGCCGGGGCCCTCGCCGCCGCCGAAGGCACCGGGGCCTCCGGGGCGGCGCTGCTCGACGCCTACATCGTCGGCGTGGAGGTGGCGTGCCGCATCGCCGACGCCATCCATCCGCGCCACTACCGTGACGGTTTCCACTCCACGGCGACGATGGGCGGCTTCGGCGCCGCCGCCGCCGCGGCACGCCTGTACGGCTGCGACCTCGACACCACCCTGCGGGCCTTCGGGCTGGCGGCGAGCATGAGCGCCGGCTTGCGAGAGAACTTCGGCACGATGACCAAACCGTTCCACGCCGGCCGCGCCGCGGAGAACGGCCTGTTCGCGGTGCTCCTGGCGCGCGCCGGCTGGACCGCGGCGAAGGATATCCTGGAGGCCAAGCGCGGCTTCTACAACGCCGCCGCCGGCGGCTACGACCCGTCGAAGATCGAGGGCCGCCTCGGCGCGCCCTTCTTCTTCATCGCCCCCGGCATCTCGATCAAGCCCTACCCGTCCGGCTCGCTCTCGCACCCGGCGCAGGATGTGCTGCTCGAGCTCGTCCGCGAGCACGACATCAGGCCGGAGCAGGTCGAGCGCATCGAGGTGGGGGTCAACTCGCACGTCCCCAACGCCCTGATCCATACCCGCCCGACCACCGCGCTGGAGGGGAAGTTCAGCCTGCAGTTCCAGATGGCCATCGGCGTGCTGGAGCGGCGCGCGGGGATCGCGCAGTTTGTCGACGCCAAGGTGCGCGACCCGCGCACCCGGGCGCTGATGGAGCGCGTCCACGTCTACGTTGACCCGGAGATCGAGGCCCTGGGCTACAACGAGATGCGCATGAAGGTGCGCCTCACGCTGCGCGACGGGCGCACGCTGGCCGGCTACGCCGACAAGGCGAAGGGGCATCCGCGCAAGCCGATGAGCCGCGACGACCTGCGCGAGAAGTTCCTGGACTGCGCCACGCTGGTCATGCCTGCCGAGGCGGCGGAGTCCGCCCTGGCGCACCTCTGGGCGATCCGCGACATCGACCGGGTCGCGGACTTGATGCCGATGCTGACGGGGGCCGCGCCGTGAGGCACTACCGCCTCGCTGTCATCCCCGGGGATGGGATCGGCCGGGAGGTCATCCCGGAGGGGCTGAAGGTGCTGCGCGCCGCGGGGCGGCGGTTCGGCTTCGCGCTGGAGACCGAAGAGTTCCCCTGGGGGTGCGAGTATTACCTGCGGCACGGCGCGATGATGCCTGCCGACGGCCTGGTCCGGCTGCGCGATCACGACGCGATCTACCTCGGCGCGATCGGGGACCCCCGGGTCCCCGATCACGTCTCGCTGTGGGGACTGCTGCTCCGCATCCGCAAGGCGTTCGATCAGTACGCCAACGTCCGGCCGATCCGCCTGCTGGAGGGCATTCCCTCGCCGCTCGCCGGGCGCGGCGCGGCCGACGTGGACATCCTGTTCGTGCGGGAGAACACCGAAGGCGAGTACGCCGGCGTGGGCGGGCGGGTGCACCAGGGCACGCCCGACGAGGTGGCGCTGCAGACGGCCGTCTTCACCCGCCGCGGCACCGAGCGCATCCTGCGCTACGCCTTCGAGCTCGCCCGCTCCCGCCGCCGCAGGCTGGCCCACATCACGAAGTCGAACGCGCTGCAGTACACCGCGGTGCTGTGGGACGAAGTGGCCGAGGCGGTGGCGCGCGACTATCCCGACGTCCAGGTCTGGAAGCTGCACGTTGACGCCGCCGCCTACCAGATGGTGCTGCACCCCGACTGGTTCGACGTCATGGTCGGCTCGAATCTGTTCGCCGATATCCTCACCGATCTCGGCGCGGCGCTGCAGGGCAGCCTCGGGCTGGCCGCCAGCGCGAACCTCGATCCGACCCGCCGCGCGCCCTCGATGTTCGAGCCCGTGCACGGCTCGGCGCCGGACATCGCCGGACGGGGAGTGGCCAACCCGCTGGCCGCGATCTGGACGGCATCGTTGCTGCTGGACCACCTGGGCGAGCGGGACGCCGCGGCGGCGGTCTTCGAGGCTCTGCAGGCGGTGGTGCGGGCGGGCGAGGCGCGCACGCCCGATCTCGGCGGGCGAGCGCGCACTGCGGAGGCCGGCGACGCCGTGGTGGGGGCGCTCGAGGGATGAGCGACCTCCTGGTCACCGATAACCTGCCGGCGCGGGAGCTGGTCTTCCGCAAGCTGCGCGAGGCGATCCTCATCGGGCGCTTCCAGCCCGGCCAGCGGCTGCGCGAGCGCGAGCTGGTCAGCCGCCTGGGGGTGAGCCGCACGCCGATCCGCGAGGCGCTG
>DATLZI010000277.1:0-10275 GCA_035574075.1 bacterium
CGAGCAGGCGGACCCCCCGGGTCAGGGCCAGCAGCCGATCCACGACCTGTCCGCCGTAACCCACCTCGGCCACGCCGCGCAGGCGCGCCAGCTCCGCGGCTACGACCGGCGCCCGCCGGGGGTCCTGCAGGTCGAGCTCCAGGGTATCGGGCAGCGGATTGGCCTCGCGCAGGTCGGCGAAAGCGACGGTATCCCCGAGCTGCGCCTCCAGCCGGCGCAGCGCTTCGTCCCGACCGACGACGCGCACGGCACGCACCCCGGGCAGCGCCGCGGCGGCCGCGCGCACCCGCTCGGCCTCCGCCCCGGTCAGGTCGTCGCGGAGGAAGGCCACCACCTGCACCTGGGCCTCCACCGCCGCCGCGACGCGCCTCAGGTTCAGCCCGATCAGCCCCGCCGACCCGATGACGAGCAG
This sequence comes from bacterium, assembly GCA_035574075.1. Classification (GTDB taxonomy): domain Bacteria; phylum Sysuimicrobiota; class Sysuimicrobiia; order Sysuimicrobiales; family Kaftiobacteriaceae; genus Kaftiobacterium. The sequence continues at coordinate 413 of DATLZI010000277.1, forward strand.
AGCGACGGTGATCGTCGTCACCGCCGCCGCCGTCATCAGGCCGTTGCGCCGGAAGCTGGTCCAGGCGTCGGCGGCGAAGGACAGCGCCGCGGCGATGAGCGGACGGTCACGCATCGAGCGCATAGAGCCCCCGCGCCTCGTCGCGAACGACGGCGCCCCCGACCAGATGCACGACACGGCGCCGCAGGATGTCGACGATCATCTTGTTATGGGTGGTCATGATCACCGTCGTCCCGCGGAGGTTGATCCGCGAGAGGATCTGCATGATCTCCCACGAGGAGTCGGGATCGAGGTTGCCGGTGGGCTCGTCGGCCAGCAGCAACGGCGGGTCGTTGACGATGGCCCGCGCGATGCTGGCGCGCTGCTGCTCTCCCCCGGACAGCTGCGCCGGCAGGGCGGTGGAGCGGTGGGTCAGGCCGACGAGCTCCAGGGCGCGGCTGACACGCGGCCGGATCTCGTCCGGCGGCACGCCGGTGACGCGCAGGGCGAAGGCCACGTTCTCGAAGACGGTGCGGGCCGGCAGCAGCTTGAAGTCCTGGAAGACGACCCCCACCCGGCGGCGCAAACCGGCGATCGCCCGCGGGGGCAGCTGTCCGACGTTCCGACCGGCGACGTAGACCGCACCCGTGGAGGGGACGTCGTCGCGGTAGATGAGCCGAAGGAGCGTCGACTTGCCGGTACCGGTGGCCCCAACGATGAAAACGAACTCGCCGGGATCGACCGCGAGGGTGACGTCGCGCAGCGCGACGACGCCGTTGGCGTAGAACTTGCTGACGTTCTGGAATCTGACCAACCGCTGCTCCGACGAGAGGTGCGACGTATGGAACGACGTTCAGAACGCCGCGATGTTGGTTCTATGGTCCCTGCCCTTCTCCTCCCGGGACGCGCAGCTGCCAGCCGGCCAGGGTCGCACGGAGCGCGGAGCGGGTCAGGTCGAGGCCGATCGGGGTCACCGAGATCTGCCCCCGGGCCAGGGCCCAGGAGTCGGTGCCCTCTTCGTCTTCCTGCGGAGCGGGCTCGCCGGTCAGCCAGTAGTAGGTCCGGCCGCGCGGGTCGGTGCGCTTCTCCAGCCGGCTGACGTAGCGCCGGGTGCCCTGGCGGGTGATGGCGACGCCGGCGATCTGCTCCGCCGGCAGGTTGGGCACGTTCACGTTGAGCAGGGTGTCCTCGGGCAGGCCGCGCTCCAGGATGGCCTGGGCCAGTTCGACGGCGAAGGCCGCCGCGACGCTGAACACGGGGTTGCGGAAGGCGCCGATGCTCACGGCGATGCTCGGCACGCCGAAGATCGCCCCCTCCATCGCTCCCGAAACCGTCCCGGAGTAAGTGAGGTCCCGCCCCATGTTCGGTCCGACATTGATCCCGGAGACGACGACGTCCGGCCGCGCCGCGAGCAGGTCGAGCATCCCGAGGGCCACGCAGTCCGCGGGGGTGCCGTTCGTCGCCCAGGCCCTGACCCGGCAGCCGGGGATCACCGCCGGCACGGCCCGCAACGGCTTGTGCAAGGTGATCGCGTGGCCCGTCGCGCTGCGCTCGTGCTCGGGCGCGACGACGGCGACCTCGGCGACGCCGTCGAACGCCTGCACGAGGGCCACGATCCCGGGGGAGGAGATCCCGTCGTCGTTGGTGATCAGGACCCGCATCGTCGCCCTCAGGATCGATCGCCGGGCTGCTGCACCGAGTCGTCGATCCACCGCAGATAGTCCGGATTGCCGCCCACGATGCGGCAGGCGATCACCTCGGGCACGGTGTAGGTGTGCAGGGCCCGCAGGCGGGCCTGCAGGGGGCCGACCAGCTCTTCGCGCGTCTTCAGGATGAGCAACGCCTCCGCCGCCCGCTCCACGCGGCCCTGCCAGCGGTAGGTGGAGGTGATCGCAGGGATGAGGTTGGCGCAGGCCGCCAGACGCTCGGTGACCAGGGTCTGGCCGATCCGATCCGCCTCCTCGGCGCTGCCCGCGGTGACGAAGACGACGACGTACGACACTAGGCCTCCTCGACGGCCCGGGCCAGCGCCCGGGCGGCAGGCTCGTCGTAGGCGACCAGGACGATCCGCTCCAGACGGCTGCCGGCCCGGGCATGGGCGGCGGCGGCGCGGGCCATGACCGCTGCGGCATCGGCCACGGGAAAGCCGCCCACGCCGGTGCCCAGGAGAGGCAGGGCGATCGACGCGCAGCCCAGCTCATCGGCCAGCCGGAGGCTGGAGCGGGTCGCGGCCTCGATCGCCTCCGCGCTGGTCGTCAGATCCTCGGCCATCGTCGCGGCGTGGATCACCCAGCGGCAGGGCAGCCGGCCCGCGGAGGTAGCGATCGCCTCCCCTACCCGGATCGGCCCCCGGGCCACGGCCTGGGCCTCGATCTCCGGGCCGCCGGCACGCTTGATCGCCCCCGCGACCCCGCCGCCCATCCACAGGCGCGTGTTCGCCGCGTTCACGATCGCGTCTACCGCCATCCGGGTGATATCCGCTTGCTGCACGACGAGGACGGTCCGGCCGAGACGACGCTCCATGGCGCGGTGCGCTCAGTCCTGCTCGCGCCACCAGTCAGGGGAGATGTCCTTGCCCCGCGTGAACTTGCGCACCTGGGGCCGGGTACCAGCCCGCTCCTTGGCCACGCGGGCGCGCAGCTCCTCGTACTCCCGCAGGCCGGTGAGCACCTTCAGCGTGTTCCAGGCCGCCTCTTCGACCTGCTCGCCGTTGGTCAGGATGAGCTGCACGAGGGGATCGACGACCCGCTTGTCGCGCAGGCGGGCCATGATGCGGATCGCCAGCCGCTTGACGTCCACATCCTCGTCGTGGAGGGCCCGGATCAGGTGGTCAAGCGCGCCGTCGCCGAGGAGCGCGAACAACGCCTTCAGCGCGAACCGGCGCACCTTGGGGCTGGGATTCTCCAGGGCCTCCTGCAGCTGGCGGACGACATCGGCGTGGGGACGGCTCTGCAGCCCCTCGATCACCTCCCGGGGCAGGGTCAGCTCGCGCTCCGCGGACTGGGACAGCTCCAGCACGCCGCGCTCCTCGAGCCGGGCGATCGTCGTCACCACGCCCTCCTGCATCCGCGGATCGTCCAGGAACAGGTGCACCAGCGGGGTGACGACGCGCTTGTCGCCGATCCGGCCCAGGACGGAGATGGCGGTCAGCCGCACGTACTGGTTGTCATCCGCCATCATCTGCAGCAGCGGCTCGATGGAGCGGGGCCCCATGTCGATGAGGATCTTCCAGACCTGATTGCCGATGCGCCGCCGGAGGTTGCGGTCTTTGAAAGCCTCCAGCAGCGGTCCGACAGCGTCAGGCCCGATGCGCACCAGGGCGTCGATCGCGGCCAGCTGCAGGGAGCGCTCCCGGCGGGCCAGGACGCGGATCAACGGCTCGACGGCTTCCTTGTCGCGCATGTCCCGCAGGCCGTTCACGGCCTGCAGGATGACCTGCTCCGAGCGGTCGCTGAGGGCCGTGCGCAGGGCGGCCATCGCCGCCGGACCGCCGATCCGGCGCAGCGCCATCACCGCGCTCTTGCGCACGTACTCGTCCGGGTCCTGCACGGCTTCGGCCAACGCCGGCACGGCGCGCTCGTCCCCCAGCTTGCCGAGCTGGTGCGCGGCGTCGCTGCGCACCGTCACGTCCGCGCTGCGCAGGCGCGCGATCCAGCGTTCGAGACCCGTGTCCTGGGCAGCGTCGGGCATGACGGACATCCTCCTGATGCTATCTTAAATGACTTCTCGCAGCCCCGGAAGGTATCCTTTGCTTGAAGTGCGCGGCGCGCAGGGCTATACTACGGTGGAATAGAAGGTGGAAGAGACGAATGGAGGTGACCGTTCACCCTCGTGCCTGACCGAGTCCCGGGCGACATCGCTCCCCCCCGACCTCGCTTCGCCCACGCCTCCGAAGAAGAATTCGCCCGGTTGCTAGACTTCTACGGTATCCGCTGGGAGTACGAGCCCCGCAGCTTCCCGCTGCGGCGCGACGCCGCCGGGCGCGTCACGGAGAGCTTCAGCCCGGACTTCTACCTGCCGGATTTCGACCTCTACATCGAGCTGACCACGCTGAAGCAGAGCCTGGTCACCCGCAAGAACCGCAAGGTGCGCCGCCTGCGCGAGCTGTATCCGGACGTGCGGCTGAAGATCTTCTACGGCCGCGACTACCGCAGCCTGCTCCTGAAGTACGGCCTGACGCGGTGATGCACGAGCACATCGAGCGCGTGCTGTTCTCCGAGGCGGAGATCCGGGCGCGGGTCGAGGCCCTGGCGGCGGAGATCTCGCGCGACTACGCGGCCACCCCGCCCCTGCTGATCAGCGTCCTGAAGGGCGCGCTGTACTTCGTGGCCGACCTGTCGCGGGCGCTGACCATCCCGGTGGTCCTGGACTTCATGGCCATCACCTCGTACGGACCGGCCCAGGCACGCTCCGGGGCCGTGCGCCTGATCAAAGACCTCGACGAGGAGATCGGCGGCCGGCATGTCCTGCTGGTCGAGGATATCATCGACACCGGGCTGACCGCGGCCTACCTGCTGCGCATCCTCCGGGCGCGCGACCCGGCCAGCCTGCGCATCTGCACGCTGCTGGACAAGACGGCGCGGCGGATCGTCGACACGCTGCCGATCGCCTACCGCGGGTTCGAGATCCCCGATATCTTCGTCGTGGGGTACGGCCTGGACTACCGCCAGCTCTACCGGAACCTGCCCTACATCGGCGTGCTCAAGCCGGAGGCGGTGGCTGCCCCGGCGTCCTAGCGCCGCTTCGCGGCGAGCTCGAGGCGGAAGACGAAGCGGACGATCCGCTGGCGGTCCGCGTCGCTGATCGTCACGAACTGGCTGCCGGCCAGCCAGCGAGAGCCGCGCAGGACCTCCCGCACGTACTTCGTCTCGCAGAGCGCGTGGATCGGCAACCGCCCATCGGGGATGTTCAGGGCCATCGAGAAGCGCACGCCCTCATCGAGCGCCGGCACCGTGCCGAAGAGCAGGCTCACCCCGCCGCCGCTGACGTCCTTGGTCACGCAACGGGCGCGGGTGCCGTTCCATTCCAGCTCGGCGTTCAGGCTGGCGTCGCGCCGCACGAAGTCCCGGCGCTGCGTGCGCACCGGGTCGCCGTGGAGGTGCACGAGGACGAGGCCGTCGTCGGGGGCGACGACATCGCGTACGCGGCCTTCCTCTTCGTACAGCCCGTCTTTGCGGACGAAGGTGATCCGCACCCCGGCGTCCTGAACGGTCGGGCTGCTGTCCGACAGCGGCAGGGCCAGGGTCAGGAGCTGGCCGTCGCCGATCTCCCGGACCTCCGCGGCGTACGCCTCCCCCGCCGGCAGGATCTCCACCATCACCCGCTCCCCAACGCGAGGCCGATACATCCGGCCCTCCCCTCCGTGCGTGGTCTGCGGGCCCTCAGGCACGGCACGACGCAGGGTGGACGATCTTCCACCGCTGCGTCGGCTGAGTTCCCGCGTTCTTCTCCCCGCTGAGCAACCCCACGGCGTTGCCTGCCCCGCCGACGGGCCTCCTAGACAGGACGGTCCGGCGGGGCGGGCGTGAAACGGGGACGAGGCCGCTGGTGGGCAGCCTCGTCCCGGACGTCCCGCAGGCTCTACTTGATGGCGCGTTCGATCGACGGCAGCAGGAAGTACACCAGGAAGGCGAGCGCCGCCACGTACATCATCCAGTGCACCTGACCGCCCTTGCCCCGCAGCACCTTCACCGCGGTGTACGTCACGAAGCCGGCGCCGATGCCGTTGGTGATCGACCAGGTGAATGGCATCACGAGCATCGTGACGAAGGAGGGGATCGCCTCCTCGTAGTCGGCCCAGGGCAGATCCTTAACGATCGTCATCATGTAGAACCCGACGATGATCAGGGCCGGCGCGGTGGCCTGCGGCGGGATCACGCCCGCGATCGGGGCCAGGAACATCGCCAGCAGGAAGAGGATGCCGACCACGACGCTGGTCAGGCCGGTCCGGCCGCCCTCCGCGACGCCGGCGGCGCTCTCGATATAGGTCGTGTTCGAGCTGCTGTTGGCGAAGCCGCCGAAGACCGCGCCCAGGGAGTCCACGACGAGCACGCGGTTGATCCCCGGCAGCTTGCCCTTCGCGTCGAGGAAGCCGCCCTCGCCGCCGATGCCCACGACCGTGCCCATCGTGTCGAAGAAGTCGCTGAGCATGATCGAGAAGGTGACCAGCACCGCGGTGAGGACGCCGAGCCTGGCGAACAGGCCAAAGTCGAGGCGCCCGAAGGTGCTGAAGTCCGGAGCCTGGAAGACGGCGGACGGGATCACGGCCACGCCCGGGATGGGGAAGGCCTTCCAGCCGGTGAAGGCGTTGAGCACGATGGCCACGATGGTCGTCAGCAGAATGCCCCAGAGCAGCGCGCCGCGCGTCCGCCGGGCCATCAGCCAGACGCTGAGCACGAAGCCGATGACAAAGGTCGCCAGCGGGATGCCGCTGATCGATCCCAGGCCCACCGGCAGCACGCTGTTCGCCGGCTTGGCCACGAAGCCGGAGTTGAAGAACCCGATGAAGGCGATGAACAATCCGATGCCCACGCCGATCGCGCGTTTCAGGCTCATCGGGATGGCGTCCATCACCGCCTCCCGGAAGCGGGTCAGGACGAGGATCAGGATCACGACGCCCTCGAGGAAGATCACGGTCATCGCCTGCGGCCAGGTGAGGCCGCGGCTGGCCACGAGCTCGAAGGCGACAACGGCGTTCAGCCCCATGCCCGGCGCCAGGGCGAAGGGATAGTTCGACCACAGACCCATGGCGATGGAGAGGAGTCCCGCGGTGAGGCAGGTCACCGTCAGCGTCGCCGCAAACGGCAGCCCCTTCCCCTCCAGCCCCTGCACCCCCGCGTAGCTCAGGATCTGCGGGTTGACGAAGATGATGTAAGCCATGACCATGAAGGTCGTGATGCCGGCCCGCACTTCCGTGGAGAGCGTGGTGGCACGATCGGAGAACCGGAACCAGTCCGCGATGCCTCCTCCGCCACGTCGCGTGGCTGGCGCTTTCGCCACGATGTATCACCCCCGGCCGCTCGTGATGTGCGGTTCCATTTCCGCGGCTGCTGCGCAGGTCCTTCAGCGCGCCAGCGGCCTCGCCGCCCCTCGCCTGCGCGGCCGCTGGCGAAGGGCGAATGTTCGGGAATCCAATGTGCATAACCGGCGCGCGGGGCGGCCCCCCTGGCGAGCGCCTCGCCCGGTCGGTGGTCTCCACGGCGTCGCGCCCCCTCCGCCGCGGCCCGCGGCCGTCCGCGGATCCGCCCCGTGATGTATCCTTGGACCAAGACCATGAGCGACGAGACGCAGACCGCCGCCCCCGCCCGGCAGGTCGCCCCCAACTTCATCACCGAGATCATCGACCAAGACCTCGCGGCGGGCCGCTATCCCCGCGTGGTGACCCGCTTCCCCCCCGAGCCCAACGGCTACCTGCACATCGGGCACGCCAAATCGATCTGCCTGAACTTCGGCCTGGCCCTCGACTACGGCGGCGAGTGCAACCTGCGCTTCGACGACACCAACCCGGAGACGGAATCCCCGGAGTACGTCGAGGCGGCGAAGCGCGACGTGGCCTGGCTGGGCTTTCGCTGGAGCCGCGAGTGCTACGCCTCGGACTACTTCGAATGGCTCTACGCGTGCGCGGAGCAGCTCATCCGCGATGGTCGGGCCTACGTGGATAGCCTCTCCGAGGAGGAAATCGGCGCCTACCGCGGCACGGTCGGCGAGCCGGGACGGCCGAGCCCCTACCGCGACCGCACCCCGGCGGAAAGCCTGGAGCTGTTCCGGCGGATGCGCGCCGGGGAGTTCCCCGCCGGCGCCCACGTCCTCCGCGCCCGCATCGACCTGGCCAGCCCCAACATGAAGCTGCGCGACCCGGTGCTCTACCGCATCGTTCACGCCCGGCATTACCGCACCGGCGACGCCTGGTGCATCTACCCGCTGTACGACTTCGCCCATCCCCTCTCCGACGCCCGGGAGGGGATCTCGCACAGCCTGTGCACCCTCGAGTTCGAGAACAACCGTGCGATCTACGATTGGCTGATCGAGGCCCTGCGCGGCAAGTGCGATCTGCCCGAGGCGCCGCGGCCGCACCAGTACGAGTTCGCGCGCCTGAACCTCGACTACACCGTGCTCTCGAAGCGCAAGCTGATCCGGCTCGTCGAGGGCGGCTACGTGCGGGGGTGGGACGATCCGCGCTTGCCCACCCTCTCCGGGCTGCGCCGGCGCGGCGTCACGCCGCAGGCCATCCGCGCCTTCTGCGGCCGCATCGGCGTGGCCAAGGCCAACAGCCGCGTGGACATCGGCGCCTTCGAGGCGGCGGTGCGGGATGATCTGAACATGCGCGCCCCGCGCGTCCTCGCCGTGCTGCGGCCGCTGCGCGTCGTCCTGACCAACTACCCGGACGAGGGCGTCGAGCTGCTGGAGGCGCCCTACTGGCCGCACGACGTGCCGCGGGAGGGCTCGCGCCGCCTGATGTTCTCCCGCGTGCTCTACATCGACCGGGACGACTTCATGGAGCAGCCCCCGCCGGGGTTCCACCGCCTCGCCCCCGGCGGCAGGGTGCGCCTGCGCCACGCCTACGTCATCCGCTGCGACGCGGTGGTCCGCGACGGCCGGGGCGACGTCGTCGAGCTGCGCTGCACCTATGATCCCGCCACCCTCCGCGCCCAGCCGGCGGGGGGCCGCGTGAAGGGGACCATCCACTGGGTGTCGGCGGCGCACGCCGCGCCGGCCGAGCTGCGCCTCTACCAGCACCTCTTCGCCGTGCCCGATCCCGAGGCCGCCGGGGGCGAGATCACCGACCACCTCCGGCCCGACTCCCTCACCGTCGTGCGCGGCGTCGTCGAGCCATCGGTGCTGGCCGACCCGCCGGACACCCGCTACCAGTTCGAGCGGCTCGGTTACTTCTGGCAGGACCCGGTGGACTCGCAACCGGACGCGCTGGTCTTCAACCGCATCATCACCCTGCGCGACTCCTGGGCGAAGGCGGCAGCGAGCGGCTAGGATGGACGTCTTCACCGCCATCCTGGCGCTGCTCGGCCGGGCGTTCCCCGGCCTGAAGGAGCGGTTCTGGCGGCGGGTGTACGAGCGCATGGCGCGCGACGACGACGGCGCCTGGCAGTTCATGAACTACGGCTTCGACGATCCGGCTGTGCCCCGCCCGGCGCTGGATCCGGTCGAGGAGCCGGACCGCTACGGCATCCAGCTGTACCGCCACGTCGCCAGCGGAGCGGATCTCCGGGGCAAGCAGGTGCTCGAGGTCGGCAGCGGGCGGGGCGGCGGCGCGGCCTACCTCGCGCGCGCCTTCCGGCCCCGGGTCTTCGTGGGGGTCGATCTCTCACCGCGCGCCGCCTCGCTCTGCCGCCGGCGGGTGACTGGCGCGGCCTTCCTGGCGGGCAACGCGCAGGCCCTGCCCTTCCCCGGGGGCGTCTTCGACGCCGTGATCAACGTCGAGTCGTCCCACTGTTACGCGGACATGGCCGCCTTCGTGCGGGAGGTCTACCGCGTCCTGCGGCCCGGCGGCGTCCTGCTCTACGCCGACCTGCGCTTCGGTCCGGCGGCCGGCCGCCTGGCCGCCCAGCTCGCCGCGGCGGGCTTTGGCATCGTGCGGGCGGAGAACATCACCGCCGCCGTGGTCCGCGCGCTGCGCCTCGACACTCCGCGCCGGGCGATCATGATCCGCCGCAAGGTTCCGCCCCTGCTGCGCGCCGCGGCCGCGGCGTTCGCCGGTCTGGAAGGGACGCCCTTCTTTCGCCGGCTGGAGCGCGGCGAGGGGGTCTACCTCAGCTTTGTGCTGCGCAAGCCCGCGGAGGGCGAGGCGCCTTCCGGCTAAGCGGTGAGCAGGATGACGAAGCCCAGCAGGATGGCCACCATCCCCAGCGCCATCCCGGCCGCGGCGCGGC
>DATLZI010000278.1:0-7008 GCA_035574075.1 bacterium
CGGCAGATTGAGCTGGCGGAGCCGCTAAAGAGCGCCGGCTTCTACACGGTGCCGGTGCGGCTGGGCGGCGGGGTGGTCGTCCAGGTGGAGGTCAATGTCGTCGCGACTGACTAGCGAGATCAACCCCACCGGTCGGCTCACGGAGCGGGAGACGCTGCGCCGGAAGGTGGACGCCCTGCGCGGGGTATTGGTCGGCCTCTACGGTCAGGAGCGCCTGGCCAGGCGGGCGGAGCGCGTCGGCGTGCGGGCCCTGCTGAACAGCGCCCAGCTGGGCCGGCGCGTGCTGGCCCTGCAACGGCTGGTCTTCGACGATGCAAGCCTCAACGCCGTGCCCCGCGAGGCGGAGATTCCCGCCATCCTGGAGGATCTCCAGGAGCGCATCGCCGATCTGATGGCGCGCAAATCGATCGAGGACGAGATCGAGCGCCGCGTCCAGGACCGGATGAAGGAGCGCCAGGAGGAGTACCTGCGCGCGATCCGCATGCAGGTCATGCAAGAGACCCTCGGGCCGGAGACCGAGCTGACCCGGGCCAAGCTTGCCGAGCTGGAGCAGTTGGAGAGCGTGCGGCTGGCCCGCACGGCGCTGGAAGCCCTCCGGCCGCGCAAGCTGTCGCAGGTCGTCGGCCAGGAGCGCGCCGTGCGGTCGCTGCTGGCCAAGCTCGCCGTGCCGATCCCCCAGCACGTCATCCTCTACGGTCCGCCCGGCGTCGGTAAGACCACCGTGGCGCGGCTGGTGCTGGAGGAGGCGAAGCGGCTGCCGCAGAGCCCGTTCGGCAAGGATGCGCCGTTCATCGAGGTCGACGCCTCAACGCTGCGCTGGGATTCGCGGGAGGCGACCAACCCGCTGCTGGGCTCGGTGCACGATCCAATCTACCAGGGCAGCCGGCGCGAGTTCGCCGAATCGGGCATCCCCGAGCCCAAGCTCGGTCTTGTCACCCGCGCCCACGGCGGTGTGCTGTTCATCGACGAGATCGGCGAGCTGGACGCCGTGCTGCAGGCCAAGCTGCTCAAGGTGCTCGAGGACAAGCGGGTCTTCTTCGAGTCGAGCTACTACGATGCGACGAATCCCCACCTGCCGGCCTACGTGAAGCGACTCTTCAGCGAGGGCGCGCCCGCCGACTTCCTGCTCATCGGGGCCACGACCAAGGAACCGGAGGAGATCAGCCCGACGCTGCGCTCGCGCTGCGCCGAGGTCTTCTTCGACCCGCTCTCCCAGGAGGACATTCAGAAGATCGTCCGGCAGGCGGCCCGCCGGTTGGGCGTCGAGCTGGAGAGCGGGGTCCCGCAGGTGATCAGCGAGTATACGATCGAGGGCCGCAAGGCTGTCAACCTGCTCGCCGACGCCTACGGCGTGGCGCTCTACCGCCGGCATGGGCGGGGGCATCCGCGGATCACTCGCCACGACCTGCTCGAGGTGGTGCGTAGCGGGCGGCTCGTGGCGACCGTGCCGACCAGGGCTTCGGATGTCCCGGAGATCGGCAAGGTCTTCGCCCTGGGGGTCACGCAGTACGTAGGCTCGCTGATCGAGATCGAGGCCACCGCCTTCCCCGCGGGCAAGCGACAGCGCGGGACGATCCGCTTCAACGAGACCGCGGGCACGATGGCCAAGGACTCCGTGTTCAATGCCGCGTCGGTGATCCGCAAGGTCGCCGGCATCGACGTCGCCCACTACGACATCCATGTGAACGTGGTCGGCGGAGGCCTCATCGACGGTCCGAGCGCCGGCCTGGCCGTCGTCCTGGCGATGCTCAGCGCCATCCAGAAGCGACCCGTCCGCCAGGACGTGGCCGTGACCGGCGAGATCTCCATCCAGGGGCGGGTCAAGCAGGTCGGAGGCATCCCGGAGAAGGTGTACGGCGCCCGGCAGGCGGGGATGCGCAAGGTGCTCGTGCCGGAGGAGAACCGGAACGACATCCCCTCCGACCTGCGCGGCATCGAGGTGGTCACCGTGGCCACCGTGGAGGAGGCCCTTCCACACCTCTTTGCGCGCGGGCGGTCTGGCAACGGCCGGAACCGTCCCAGTTAGGGGATCTCCCCCCAGGATATCCACAAGCCGAGGCCCGGGTTCTCCACCGAAACGAGGCCATTTATCCACGAAAAATCCGCACGCATCCCCCGCTCCCCCGGGTCGTCCACAGGCTGTTCACAAGGGGATTCACAGCCCGCTTCCCGAACCCCCTGGCCTGGTGGTCTTGACGAAGCGAACGTTTGTTCGCTATACTGCAGCCACGCCGGCATGGAGGACCAGCCGTGTCCCTGAGCGCTTCTGTCGATCGGCTCCCCCCCCAAAACCTGGATGCCGAGCAGGGCGTCCTGGGGTCGATGCTCCTCGACCGCGATGCCATCGCCCGGGTCGTCGAGCTGATCCGGGCGGAGGACTTCTATCGGGATGCCCACCGGCGCATCTACGAGGCGATCACCGATCTGTTCGAGCGGGGGGAGCCGGTCGATCTGATCACGGTGACGGACCGCCTGCGGGACAAGGGGCAGCTGGACGATGTCGGTGGGGCGGCCTACGTCACCTCGCTGCTGAACGCCGTCCCCACGGCGGCGAACGTGGAGTACTACGCCCGGATCGTGCTGCAGAAGTCGATGCTGCGCCAGCTGATCAGCGCCGGCACGCAGATCGCGCAGATGGGCTACGAGGCGGCGCAAGACGTCGAGCTGCTCGTCGATCAGGCGGAGAAGCTGGTCTTCAGCATTGCCAATCGCCGCATGCTCCAGGAGTTCCTGCCGATCCGCGAGATCCTCAAGGAGAGCTTCGAGCGCATCGACCGACGCTACCAGGACAAGGGCACGGTGACGGGCGTGCCCACCGGCTTCACCGATCTCGACCAGACGACGAGCGGTCTGCAGCCCGGCGACCTGGTCATCGTCGCCGCCCGCCCCTCGATGGGCAAGTGCCTGAAGTACGATGCCGAGATCGTGGACGCGCGCACCGGCGAGATCTGCACGATCCAGGAGATCGTCAGCCGCGCCCGCACCGTGCTGTGGACGCTCGACGCCTCGGGGCGCCTGACCACGGCGGAGCCCTCGCGGTTCGTGGACGACGGGATCAAGCCCGTCTACCGCGTGCGCACCGTCTCCGGCCGGCAGGTCGAGACGACGCTCTCCCATCCGTTCCTCACGCCGGGGGGCTGGCGGCGCCTCGCCGAGATCCAGACCGGCGAGATGATCGCCGTGCCGGCGCGCCTGCCTGTCTTCGGCTCCGCCGATCCCCCGGCCTACGAGGTCAAACTCCTCGCCTACCTCTGCGCCCAGACGATGCACGCCTCGCCGGTGCTGGCCGCGGACTACGCCGACGCGGTCAGCGTGGGCGAGGCGATCCGCGCCGCCACGCATCCGGCCGGCGTCCCCGGCGAGGCGGCCACCGGGGTGGCCTCCGTGCAGGGCGGCTCCGCGCCCGAGACGGTGAGCGCGCTGCTCGCCCGCCATCCCGACCTGGCCCGCGACGGCGAGGCGCGCACGATCCCGCCGCTGGTCTTCACGCTGACGCGCGAGAAGCTGGCCCTCTTCCTCTCCCGCCTCTTGGCCTGTCTCGGTGAGGTGACGACCGAGCCGGAGGTCGCGCTGCATGCCGCGTTCCCCTCCGCGCGCATGGCCCGGCAGACGCGGCATCTCCTCCTGCGCTTCGGCGCGCCAGCCACGGTAGAAGGGCGGGTCCTTTCCCTGGCCGGGGAGGCGGCGCGCCGCTTTTTCCGCGAGGTCGGGGTCCTGGGGTGGGAGCGCCTGCGCACCTGGGCCCGCTACGACCAGGGCCGCCTGCTACCGGACAGCGACATCCTCTGGGACGCCGTCGCCGCGGTCGAGTACGCCGGCGACTTCCAGGTGTACGACCTCACCGTGCCGGAGACGCACAACTTCGTGGCCGACGATGTCTGCGTGCACAACACGACGTTCGCCCTGAACATCGCTGCGCACGCCGCGATCCACCACCAGGTGCCGTGCGCCATCTTCAGCCTGGAGACCTCGAAGGAGCAGCTCGTGCAGCGGTTCCTCTGCGCCGAGGCGGAGGTGGACGGCAGCAAACTGCGCACGGGCTTCCTGGCCGACACCGACTGGCCGAAGCTGGCCCGCGCGATGGGCCGCCTCTCCGAGGCGCCGGTCTTCATCGACGACTCCGCCAACATCTCCGTGATCGAGATGCGCGCCAAAGCCCGGAAGCTGAAGGCGGAGCACGGCCTGGGGCTGATCATCGTCGACTACCTGCAGATGATCCACTCCTACAAGCGCACCGAGAACCGCACGCAGGAGATCTCCGAGATCGCTCGCTCCCTGAAGTCGCTGGCCAAGGAGCTCGAGATCCCGCTCATCGCCATCTCTCAGCTCAGCCGGGCCGTGGAGGTCACGGGCACCCGCCGCCCGATGCTCTCGCATCTGCGGGAGTCGGGCGAACTGGAGCAGGTCGCCGACCTCGTGCTCTTCATCTACCGCGACGACTACTACAATGCCGAGACGGAGAAGAAGAACATCGCCGAGATCATCATCGCCAAGCACCGCAACGGGCCGATCGGCCAGGTCGATCTCTTCTTCCACCGGGAGTTCAGCAAGTTCGCCAACCTCGAGAAGCGCCGTCCGTAGCGGCGCGGGATCGCCCGCCCCGCCGGCGAAGGCCATGCGCTGATGGGACCCGCTCTGGCTCTGCTCTCCGCCGTCCTCTTCGCCGGCGCGGCCCTGCTCGTGCGCCGGGGGATGGAGGGGTCCAACGCCGCCACGGCCACGCTGATCTCCATCGGCACGAACCTCGTCGCGATGTGGCTGCTCGCCCTGACCGTCGGCACCGTGACCCGCGTCACCCTGGCCCCGGCCCTCACGCTGTTGCTCGCCGGGATGTTCGCCCCATCGCTGGCCCGGCTGACCTACTACGAGAGCATCAACCTCATCGGGGTGGCCCGCGCGGCGACGATCAGCAACACCACGCCGATCTTCACCGCGCTGCTGGCCGTGCCGGTCCTGGGGGAGACGGTGTCCTGGCGGCTGGCCGTTGGCACAGTGGGCGTGGTCGTGGGCGTGGCGCTCACCGTGCGTCCCGATCGGGCGGCGCCTCTGGAGCGGCCGTGGGCGGGGACGCTGCTGGCTCTGAACACCGCAGTGATGGCCAGCATCTCCTTCATGCTGCGCAAGCTGGGCCTGCGGCTGCTCCCCGACCCGGCCGTGGCCTCGGCGCTCACGGTGACCGGCTCGCTGATCACGCTGCTGCCCTACCTGTGGCTGCGCTCGCGGGTGGAGCCCCTGCGCGCGGCGGGGCCGGCGCTGGGCTACCTCGTCGCGGGCAGCATCGTCACCACGGCGGCGTTCCTGGCCTACTTCCTGGCGCTCAGCCTCAGCGACGTCGTGAAGGTCACGCCGCTGTCGAACACCACGCCCCTGTTCGCGCTGGTCCTGCTGGCGCTGTTCCGACAGGGCGAGGCGATCCGCCCGGCCACCGTGGCCGGCGCGATCCTCACCGTGCTGGGGGTGATCTTCGTCGTGGCCGGTTAATCGCCGAGGCGGTCCAGCTCCTCGCCCACGGCATCGGCCAGCGGCTTGAGCGTGGCGTGGTCGAACCGGAACGTGGCGCCCGCCGCCGCGAAGAGGTGCGGCAGCGGGCGGCTGCCGCCCAGGCGGAGGGCCTGCCAGTAGCGCTCCACGGCCGCCCGGTAGTCGCGGCGGCTCTGCAGCCAGATCTGCAGCGCGCCGGTCTGGGCGATGCCGTACTCGATGTAGTAGAAGGGGCTGGTGAACAGGTGGAGCTGGCGGTGCCACAGCCAGCCCTCCGCGTCCGCATATCCGCTCCAGTCGAGAGCGGGCTGGAAGCGGCGGTAGATCTCCACCCAGGCCCGCCGACGCTCGTCGCGGCTGTGCCCGATGTGGGTGTAGACCCAGTGCTGGAAGGCGTCGATCGTGGCGATCCAGGGCAGCAGCAGCACGGCGTCCTCGAGGGCGTTGCGGTAGGCGCGCCGGAACGCCCCTTCCTCCCGGTAGAAGACGTCCAGGTGCGGCGCGGCGAGCAGCTCCATGCCCATCGAGGCGACCTCGGCGAACTCGTAGGGGGTCGTGCGGTAGAAGATCAGGGGATCCTCGCGCGACGCCAGCTGGTGGAAGGCGTGGCCGCCTTCGTGCAGCAGCGTGCGCACGTCGTCGTCGCGTCCCACGGCGTTCATGAAGATGAACGGCCAGCGCCGCTCGTGCAGGGTGCTCTGGTAGCCGCCGGGGGCCTTGCCCTTGCGGGACTCCAGATCGAGGAGGCGCTCTTCACGCATGAAGCGGAACTGCGCGCCGAGCGCGGGATCGACGCGGCGGAAGATCTCCTCGCAGCCGGCCAGCAGCTCGTCGACCGTGGTGAAGGGACGCAGCGCCGGCCGGCCCAGCGGATCGACCAGGGTATCCCAGGGGCGGAGGGTGGCCAGGCCCATCCGCTGCCGGCGCGCCTCATAGATGCGGGTGACCAGCGGCAGCACGGCCTGCTCCACCCCCTCGTGGAACTGCAGGCAATCCTCCGGCGTGTAGTCGAAGCGGCGGCGGCGCTTGAAGATGTAGTCCCGGTAGGTGGCGAATCCCGCGTTCCGGGCGATGCGGTCGCGGAGGACGATCAGCCGGTCGTAGAGGTCGTCGATCGCCTCCCGGTCCTGCAAGCGGCGGCGGGCGACGAGCTCCCACACCTCCTGGCGCACCGCGCGGTCGGGTTCCTCCAGATACTTGGCGGCCTGCGGCAGGGTCAGCTCGGTCCCGCGAAAGGTCACGGTCATCGCGCCGGTGATCTTCTGGTAGTCCTTGGCGAGCAGCGCCTCCTCGGTCTCCAGGGGCACGTTCTCGGGGCGGAAGAGGGCGACGTTCGTCTCGACGATGCGGTCCATCACGGCGTACCGCTCCGGGGGCAGCTCCCGCCGGTAGGGGCTCTGCAGGTAGCGGACGTCGAGGGCGTGCCACATCGGCTTGGTCTGCGGATCGATCTCCTGCACAAAGTGGTTGTAGGCCTGCTCGCGGACGGGATCGTCGGTCTGCGTGGTCATCGCGATGTAGCGGCGG
>DATLZI010000279.1:0-2578 GCA_035574075.1 bacterium
TCACTGTGCTGGTCCTCGGCGGCAGCCAGGGGGCGCGCAGCCTGAACGCGGCGATGCTCGACGCGCTGCCGCACCTGCGCGGCGGGCGGCCGGTGCAGGTGCTGCACCAGGCCGGCCCGGACCACGCGGAGTGGGTCCGCGCGCGCGCCGCGGCGATCGAGGCGCCGCGGTGCGTCGTTCTCGGGTATATTGAGGATGTCGCCGACGCTTACGCCGCCGCGGACCTCGTCGTCTGCCGGGCGGGCGCGGCGACGATCGCCGAGGTGACGGCGAACGGCCTGCCCGCCGTGCTGGTGCCGTACCCGTTCGCCGCGGGCGGCCATCAGGACCGCAACGCCTCCCTGCTCGGCCAGCAGGGCGCGGCCCTCGTCATCCCTGACCGCGAGCTGTCGGGCGCGCGGCTGGCGGAGGTGATCGACGCCCTGCGGGCGGACGACGAGCGCCGGCGCGCCATGGCCGAGGCCAGCCGCCGGCTGGGACGCCCGCAGGCGGCTGCGGCGGTGGCCGAGCTCGCGGCGAGAGCCGCCCGGAGGGCGCGCGCGTGATCGACCGCGGTCAGCAGGTGCACTTCATCGGCATCGGGGGGGCGGGGATGAGCGCCCTGGCTCACGTGCTGCTCGCCCGGGGCTACCGCGTCAGCGGCAGCGACCTGCGCCGTTCGGAGGGGCTGCGCCGGCTGGCCGCCCTCGGCGCGCAGGTGCACATCGGGCACGATGCCGCCCACGTCGCGGGGGCGGACGTCGTCGTGGCCTCCCGCGCCGTCCCCGATCTGAACGTCGAGATCGTCGCCGCCCGCTACCGCGGCATCCCCGTGCTGCACCGCGCTCAGCTTCTGGCGCAGCTGCTCGAGGGGCGCTTCGGCATCGCCGTAGTGGGCACGCACGGCAAGACCACGACGGCGGCGATGACGGCGCACGTCCTGGCCAGCGGCGGCGCCGACCCCACGGCGCTGATCGGGGGGGAGGTCGAGGACCTGGGCGGGAACGTGCGCGTGGGCGCCGGTCCGCACGTCGTGGCCGAGGTGGACGAGTCGGACGGCTCGCTGCTCTACGTCCGCCCGACCGCGGCGGTGGTGACGAGCCTGGACATCACCGATCATCGCGACCACTACCGCACCATGGCGCAGCTGGCCGCGACGTTCACGCAGTTCCTCTCCCGCCTCCCGGCGGAGGGGTTCGCGGTGATGTGCACCGACCATCAGCACGTCCGCGCGCTGGTGGACCGCGTGCCCGTCCCCGTGCACACCTACGGGCTGCTGGGGCGGCCGCGCTACAGCGCGGAGATCCACAACCTGCAGGGCCGCACCACGCGCTGCACCTTCCGCCGCGAGGGCCGCAACCTGGGCACGGTCGTCCTGCCCGTCCCGGGCCGCTACAACGTCCGCAACGCGCTGGCCGCCACGGCCGTGGCCCTCGAGCTCGGCCTGCCCTTCGCAGCCGTCGCCGAGGCGCTCAGCCGGTTCCGCGGCGTGCGCCGCCGCTTCGACGTCCGCGGTGAGGTGGGCGGGGTGATGGTGGTGGACGACTACGCTCACAACCCGATCAAGGTGGCCGCCGTGCTGCGCGCGGCGAAGGAGTGCTGGCCGCAGCGCCGCGTCATCGCGGTCTTCCAGCCCCACCGCTACACCCGCACGAAGACGACGTACCGGCGGTTCAGCGCCGCCTTTCAGGACGCCGACGAACTCGTGATCACGGAGATCTATCCGGCCGACGAGCCGCCCATCCCCGGGGTGACCGCGGCGCTGATCGTCGACGCCGTGCGCCTCCACCGGCCAGCCACGTTCATCCCGGAGTCCGCGGCGGTGGTGGAGCACCTCCGGCCGCGGCTGCGCCCCGGCGACCTCGTGCTCACGCTGGGCGCGGGCGACATCTGGCAGGTGGCGGACCGTCTCGTCGAGGCGCTGCGCGCCGGGGATGCGGCGGGTCGGGGCAGCGACCGGGCGACGCCGGGGACCGACGGCCTGCTGGCGCCCCAGGCGGCCACGCCAGACGTGCCGTAGCGGCGGGGGCGTCGGTGGCCGGACGGGGCACGCTGGTCGACGAGCTGCGGCGCTACTGTCGTGACGTGCGCGAGCATGAGCCGCTGCGCCGCCACGTCACCTTCCGCATCGGCGGTCCGGCCGACATCCTGCTCCTGCCGCGCTCGGTCGTCGAGCTGCGCGACAGCGTCGCCTACCTCTATCGCGCCGGCGTGCCGTTCGTCGTGCTCGGCGCGGGCAGCAACGTCCTCATCGCTGACGCCGGGATCCGCGGCGTGGTGATCAAGATCGGCAAGGGGGTGGATCGCGTCACCTACCAGGGCGTGACGGTGGTCGCCGAGGCCGGCGTCGGGCTGCCGCACCTCAGCCGGGAGGCTGCGAACCGCGGCCTCGCCGGGCTCGAGTTCGCCGCGGGCATCCCGGGGTCGGTGGGAGGGGCGGTGGTGATGAACGCCGGAGCGCACGGCCACGCGATGGCCGAGGTCGTGCGGGCGGTGCGCGTCGTGGCCCCGGAGGGCGAGCGCGTGCTCGGGGGCGAGGCCCTGCGGTACGGATATCGCCGCAGTGCCCTGCAGGACGGCGGGGCGGTGGTGCTGGAGG
>DATLZI010000280.1:0-8160 GCA_035574075.1 bacterium
CGCGCCAGCTCATCGGCGCGCACCCGCCAGTAGGCGGAGCTGTCCGCACTGCCCTGCGGCGCCGCGCCGCCCGCGGCGGAGGCCGCGACGACGACCTCCCGGCCGTCCTCATCGACGCAGACCAGGGTGACCTCGTCCGCCTCGAGCTCCTGCAGGGCCGTCTCCGTGATGACCTGGAGCATGCGGCCCTGGTCGACATCCGCCAGGCGCGTACCCTGGATGTCGAGCAGCGGGGTGAGCGAGCGCAGCCGGGTGTTCTTCCGATAGTAGAGGCCCTTGCGCAGCCCCTCCTCGACGGTCTTCCGGAGGTCTTCCGCCGAGAACGGCTTCATCAGGAAGCCGTTCACGCCGAAGCGCACGGTCTCGAGGAGGCTGTCGAACTCGCTGAAGCCGGTCATCACCACGACGGAGACATCTGGCGCGGCGGCGACGATCTGCCGCGCCGCCTCCAGGCCCGTCATCCCCGGCATCTTCAGGTCGGTGAGCAGGAGATCCGGCGGGGACGAGGCGGCGAGGGCCATGGCCTGCGCACCGCTCGCCGCTGTGACGACGTCGTAGCTCGGGGCGAGGATGCGGGCGCAGAGCTCGCGGATCGGCGCCTCGTCATCGACGATCAGGATCCTCGGCCGCTCCCCCATCGGTTCGCCCACCTCGGGACTCCGCGCCGGCAGCAGGATTGCTCCAGCGATCGCCCGTTGTCCTGGAGCAACTTCCGTGCCACGCCGCGTCAACAAAAAAACCGCTCCTAGCCCGTCTCGCTCAGCCGGTGGGCCTGGATCTTGGCCTGCAGATCGGCCAGCGTGATGCCCAGCACCCGGCTGGCCTCTTCCAGGTTCCAGCCCGTCATCTTCAACACCACGCTGATGTGCCGGCGCTCCGCTTCGTCCAGGGAGAACGCTTTGGGGAAGACCGGCGCGGCGGCGCCGTGCTCATCCAGCCAGATCTCGTCCGCGCCGATCACCTCGTCCTGGGCGAGGATGACCACGCGCTGGATCGTGTACTCCAGCTCGCGCACGTTGCCGGGCCAGGAGTGGCTGCGCAGCTTCTTCATCGCCAGGGGCGAGAAGCCCTTGATGCGCTTGTTGAAGGCCACAGCGTATTTGTTCACGAAGTGCATGGCCAGAGCCTGGATGTCTTCCTTGCGCTCGCGCAGCGGCGGCAGTTCGATCGGCACGACGCTCAGCCGATAGTAGAGGTCCTCCCGGAAGGTGCCCTCCGCGATCGCCTTGCGCAGGTCGCGGTGCGTGGCGGCGATGACGCGCGCGTTCACGTCGATCGGCTTGTTGCCGCCCACCCGCTCGATGACGCGCTCCTGCAGCACGCGCAGCAGCTTGACCTGCATCGCCGTGCTCATGTCGCCGATCTCGTCCAGGAAGATCGTGCCATCCTGGGCGCGCTCGAACTTGCCGATGCGGCTGGTCACGGCGCTGGTGAAGGCGCCCTTCTCGTGGCCGAACAGCTCCGTCTCCAGCAGCGTCTCGGGGATGGCGCCGCAGTTCACTACGACGAACGGGCCCTTGCTGCGCGGGCTTTGCAGGTGAATGGAGCGGGCGAGCAGTTCCTTCCCCGTGCCGGTCTCGCCGTAGATCAGCACCGTGGCATCGGTCGGCGCCACCGCTGCGGCCAGCTGCAGGACCTGCCGCATCTTGGGCGAGTCGCCGACGATGCCCTCGAACTTGAAGGTGCGCATCAGCTCGTTCTGCAACGCCCGGTTCTCCCGGACCAGACGGCCGCGCTCCAGCGCCTGGTTCACGACGATAAGCAGCTCCTCCGGGCGGAACGGCTTCGCCACGTAATCGTAGGCGCCGAGCTTGATCGCCTGGATCGCGGTGTCGATCGTGGAGAAGGCGGTGATCAGGATGACCAGGCTGTCCGGGTCGTGCTCCATGATCGCGCGCAGCACGCTCAGCCCGTCGAGCTTGGGCAGCTTGAGGTCGAGGAGGACGAGATCGTAGCGTCCGGCCTTGTACTTGGCGAGGCCGTCCTCGCCGTCGAGGGCCTCGTCGACGGCAAAGCCCTCCTGGCCGAGCAGCTTGACGAGCAGGCGTCGGAGATTCTCCTCGTCGTCAACGACGAGGATGCGGGTTTCAGGCATCGCCGCGGAGGTATTCGCCGAAGGCACGCCCTGTTCATGCCCCGCGCCCGCGGCGACTAGACGAGTCCGCCGCCCGGCTCAGCAGGCTCCGCGGTGCGTCCCCCCTGAGGTCAGCATGACGCGGCGCCCCGCGCGCGGGCGGCGGACCATCTCGGTTTCGAAGCGCTCAGCCAGTCGCCGTCCGCAGGCGCGCCGCGGCGGCGGCGACCTGCGCCGACGGCACCTCACGGATCGTCGCTCCGGTGTGCAGGTCGTAGAACCTGACCACCACCTCCCGCGTCCGGTCGTCGATGCGCAGCTGCGCCGCCACGCCTCCCGCCGCGCCGGGCGCATCCAGCTCCGCCCGAGGCGCGAGGGCCGCCGCATCGGTTCCGGCGTGGTGCTCGACCAGGGCGCGACGGGCCCGCTCGAACAGGTCGCTGAAGTAGGTGGGCGACTCGCTGCCAGGTGTCATCGGCATCACGCGGAGGCGATGAGTACCGCCAGGCCGGCGCCGAGATGCCGGGAGCTCACGACGTGGCGCACGAGGAGAGCACGGTTGGCGCGCTCCACGGTGCCCAGGCGGCGGATCATCGAAGCGATCTGTGGTGCGCGTTCCCGGGATGCGGCGCGCTGGGGGCCGGCCAGGGCCTCGAGGCGGCGCAACTCCGCCAGGCGCGAGCCCTCCGCGGCGCGCAGGGTATAGAGGGCGCTGAAGCGCCCCTGCCGGAGGGCGATGTGCCGCAGGCGGGCGATGGCCAGCAGCTCCCGGTGCAGTGCCAGTTCGCGGTCGAGGATCGCGCCGTCCGTGCCCGACATCCGTCCACCCCCTGGCCCGGCGATGCTGCCGGGCCGTCCCGACGATGCACAGAGCAAGGTCCGTGCCGCGGCGAACGGTCTGGACGCCTGCGGTTGCGGGCAGAAGCGCCGATAGGAGAAGATGCAGGGCGGGCGTCCGATTGACAGCGACGGAGCCCTGTGCTACGCTCGGCCGTGCTGCGAAGACCTGCGCCCCCCACCGGGGTGGATGGTCTATCCTCATCGATGAGGAGCGAGTGCATGAAGAAGCTGCTGGCGACAGCGCTCTTGGCGATGCTGGTCTTCGTCGCGTCGTCCGTTTCCTGGGGCAGCGTGACCTGGGAGTCCGTGACCTGGGAGTCCGTGACCTGGGAGGCGTTCGAGAGCGTCACCTGGGAGTAATCAACGAACCGTCATAGCCACGTCAGGCGGGGGAGGGCTGGTGCCTCCCCCGCTTCGTTGTTCCCTCCAGCGCGGCGCGTGGAAGTCCTCCCGTGGCACGAAAGTTGCTCTCTTCGTCGGGCAGAACATCGTTGGCTGCCGCCGGGAGGGGTATCATGAGGAAGCTGATCGCGGGGATCCTGAGCATCCTGGTCCTGGCCGTCGCGACGTCGGTGTCGTGGGGCAAGCAGGGCGTGACCGGGGCGTCGGTCACCTGGGAGTCGGTGACCTGGGAAGCGTTCGGAAGCGTGACCTGGGAATAGATGGCAGGGGGGCCGCCCCCCGCATGATCATGGTATACGTGAGGGGAGGAACCGGGAATGGTTCCCATGCCCCCCTCCCCTTGCCGTCTTGAGCGAGGACGGAGGACCGGAGCCGTGGGAATGCGCCAGCTCCCGCCTCGAGCGCAACTCTTCGTCCTGGGGACGATCGCCCTGGGCGCCGCGATCTCCGCGGCGATCCCGCTGTTGCCCGGGGGTCCCCCGCGCTTCGATCTGACGTTCGTTTTCTACCTTGCTGCAGCGCTGATCGCCCAGCTGGTCGGCGTGCGGGTCGTGATGCCTGGCCGGGAAGGCCAGGCCTGGTCGTTGATCTCCGCCGTTCTCGTCCCGGCGATCATCCTCTTCCCGCCGGCCACCACCGTCCTCATCGTCCTGATCGTCTTCGTCGCCTACGCCGTCAAGCGGCGTACCCTGCCCTGGTACCAGAACGCCTGGAACATCGCCCAGCACGAGCTGGGCGTCCTGATCGCCGCCCTGGTCTGGGAGGCCGCGAGTCCGACCGGCACCGGCGGCGCCCAGGCCCTGCACTGGTATGCCGCGGCCTTTGCCTCCGGGATGACGTTCTACCTGCTGAACACCCTGCAGACCTCGGCCGTCCTGGCGCTCGTCACGCAGCGCTCGATCCGCGAGGTGGAGGTCTTCACCCGCAGCACGTTCTACCGCGAGCTGGTGCTGATCTGGATGGGCGTGATCTTCGCCGACTTCTGGCTCGAGAACCCCTGGCGCACCGTCCTGCTGATCGTCCCCCTGGTCGGTCTCTCGCAGATGCTCAGCGCCCAGGTCAAGGACGCCGAACGCATCCGCCGGGCGCAGGTCGAGGCGGAGGGCCGCGCCCAGTCGCTGGTCAGCCTGAACGAGCTGGCGCGCGACCTCACCGCGGGATTGGACTTCGATCAGGTCTTCGACGCCCTGTACACCCAGCTGGCCAAAGCGGTGAATCCTGGCGTCCTGTCCATCGCCCTCTACGATCCGTCCACCAACCAGCTCGAGTTCCACGTCAGGAAGACCGGCGAGGGCCTGCTGCCGGTGGTCTACCGCCGGGCGGAGGGCCCCGAGGTGCGCGGCCTGCTCGCCACGCGCACCCCGCTGATCCTCGATCCCGTCCGCAACCGGGAAACCGTGCAGGCGGTGGCCCCCCATGGGAAGCTGCTGGAGTGCCCGGTGGTCACCGTGATCCCGATGACCTTGGCCGATCGCACGGTGGGCCTGCTGCTGCTGGGCGTCGCCGAGCCTCCCGCCCCGCCCACGCTGAACCTCATCTCGACGATGGCCAGCCAGGTCGCCGTCGCCGTGGACAAGGTGGAGTTGTTCCAGCGCGAGCGCCGCAAGACGGCCCAGCTCTCCGCGATCACGCAGGTCAGCAAGAAGATCGTCACGATCCACAACGTGGACGTGCTGCTGCAGCAGACCTCTCGCCTGATCGAGGAGTCCTTCGGCTTCGACCGGGTGGCCGTTGTCCTGCAGCAGGATGGCACGGCGCCGGCCACGGAGGAAGGGGCCTCCGCGGAGATCCCGATCTTCTACCGCGAGCAGACGATCGGCAAGATGGCCGTCTGGCTGCGGCCCGGCACGGGCCTCACCGCCGACGACCTGGCGATGCTGCAGACGCTGGCCGACGAGATCGCCGTGGCGATCGAGAACGCCCGCCTCTATGAGAACCTCCAGCAGCAGATGCGCATGCTGGAGCAGACGCAGCTGCAGCTCCTGCAATCCGCGAAGCTGGCCACCATCGGCGAGCTGGCCGCCTTCATCGCCCACGAGATCAACAACCCGCTGACCAGCGTCCTGGGCTACGCCTCGCTGCTGCTCAACGAGACGA
Source organism: bacterium (assembly GCA_035574075.1). Taxonomy (GTDB): domain Bacteria; phylum Sysuimicrobiota; class Sysuimicrobiia; order Sysuimicrobiales; family Kaftiobacteriaceae; genus Kaftiobacterium. Next base: position 5,414 of record DATLZI010000280.1, read on the forward strand.
ACGGCGACGATCCCAAGCGCGCCGACATCGAGGTCATCGAGAAGGAAGCCCTGCGCGCCCGGGCGATCGTCCGCGATCTGCTGGGTTACGCCCGGCAGACCGACTCGGCGATGGCCTTCACCCAGGTCAACGAGGCGATCGAGAGCGTCCTGCCGCTGATCCGCCAGCGCGCCGCCGGGGCGAACGTCACGATCGAGGCCACGTTCGATCCCGCCCTGCCCTCGATCATGGCCGACGTGAACCAGCTCAAGCAGGTCTTCATCAACATCCTGAACAACGCGATCGACGCCATGCCCGACGGCGGCCGCGTCGAGGTCGCGACGCGCGTGGTGCACGGCAACGGAACGAACGGCGGGGCCCCGCTGGTCGAGATTTCCTTCCAGGACAGCGGCGTGGGCATCGATCCGCAGCACCTGGAGAGGATCTTCGATGCCTTCTTCACGACGAAGGGGGCGGGGCGCGGCACCGGCCTGGGACTGCCGATCAGCAAGCGCATCGTGGAGCGGCACGGCGGCACGATCACCGTGACCAGCGCGCCGGGTCGCGGCAGCTGCTTCACCATCCAGCTGCCGGCGGCGACATGACGGGCGTCAGCGCGCCGTCGTCCGCGCCGGCGGAGGCCAAGCGCGTCCTGGTAGTCGACGACGAGACCTCCATCCGGGATCTCTGCGCCCGGGTCCTGCAGCGCGCCGGGTTCGTCGTGACGACGGCGAGCGGAGGGGCCGAAGCGATCCAACGGCTGCAGGCCGAACCCTTCGACGCCGTGATCTCCGACATCCGCATGCCCGGGCTCTCCGGCCTGGAGGTGCTCGAGGTGGCGAAGCGCGCCCAGCCCGCGATCCGGGTCGTCCTGATCACGGGGTTCGGCACGCCGCAGACGCTGGAGCGCGCACGGCACTCGGGCGCCGACCGCATCCTCACCAAGCCCTTCAACCCGATGGAGCTGCTCATGGCGATGCGGGAGATCCTCCCGACGCCCTGACCTGGTCAGTGCAGGTGCTGGTCGACCCGCCCGGGCAGCTCGCAGTACCAGGCGGCCAGGCGGGCGAAGGCGACGATCGGCGCCAGGTACCCGCGGATCGTGCCGATGATCCGTTCCGGCACGGCCAGACCGCCGCCGGTCAGCATCTGCCAGCGCGACTCCACCGCAGCGGCCAGCTGCAGGGCCAGTTCCGTCGTCATCAGTCCGGCCTCGGCCAGGGGCAGGAAGACCGCCCACCGCCGGGACGGCCGCGGTATGTCGAAGATGTTCAGCATCGCCTTGGCGATGCCCGTCGCCGCCCCGGCGGCGTTGCTGAACCAGGCCACGATCTGCCCCAACCGCTCCGGATCGCGGGCGACGACGTCGGCCTCCCGGGTGGTCGGTTCGAGCACCGCGGCGGAGGAGAGGATCCGGGCCAGACGCCAGCCGATGCGGAGGGGATCGAGGTACTTCGGCGGCTGCGGCACGAGCCGCCCTGGCATCCCCAGGATGAGCATGCCCAGACCGCGCGCCTGCTGGATGGCTTCCTGGGCTTCCTCCAGCATCCGCGGCCGCTCCGCGGCCAGCCGGGCCGCGGCCTGGGCCCGAAAAGCCTCGTGGGCCGGCGGATCGTTGTTCACGAGCAGGGTGCCGCCGGTCAGCACCTCGTAGATCACCGGCAGGATGTGCGTGTTCAACGCGAACGGCATGAGGATACCGGGCGCGTCGCCGAGGGGGTTCGCGCCGGATAGCCGCTCCATGTAGGCCTCGATCTCGTCGTCGGAGAACGCGGGGGGAAAGATGAGCGCGATCTCGAGATCGCTGTCGGCCCAGGTGCGACCGTCGGCGTATCGGCCGTAGAGGTAGGCGGCGGCAATCTCCCGCTCGGCGGAGAAGAACGCGGTCAGCGCGGCCTGCGCGTCCACGCCTCCATAGTAGCAGGACCGCCGGAGGGGACGGCGGGCGGAGCGCCTGGCCTACCCCGCCTTCTGCAGCCGCTGCAGCCGCTCCGCCAGGGCGAGCAGCCAGCGGTTCTGCGCCAGCATCACCCGGTGCAGCCGACGCGACCGTTGCAGGGCGGCCCGCTCGTCCTGGAGGACGAGGCGGTGCACCGCCGGACGCGACTGCCGGGCGCGACGCCAGGCAGCCCGCTCCTGCTCGAGTTCGGCGCGGTGACCGCCAAGCGACCGCCCCGTCGTCTCCCGCACCCGCGAGAGCACCCGCCTGTGCTCACGGACCTCCAGCACCCCGGCACCTCCCCCACAACGCAAGGCGATTGTAGGGAAGGCGCGGGGGGCCGACGCCCTGTGATGGCCCGATTCCGGCATCGGACGGCCGGAGGATTCGACCATCGGGCGCAGACCCGATGGCGCGGGGTGGGAGGCCAGCCGATCAGAGGATGCCGTCCCGGAAGAGGCGCGCCACCAACGCCGCCCGGGACTGCACGCCCAACCGCTCGTAGACGCGCCGCAGATGGGTGGTTACGGTCCAGATGGAGATGCCCAGCTGGAGCGCGATGGCCTTCGTGGGATGGCCCTGCGCGACCAACGCGGCGATCTCGCGCTCGCGCGGACTGAGGTGGGCGCGGCCGCGCGCCCGGAGCTCCCTGCCGCCCCCGGCGATAGTCACGGGACGGCGCGGACGGAGGGAAGGTGATGTCGAAGGGCTGCGAACGCCTGGGCGAAGGAGCGCGCCGCGGCCTCGTGGCGGCCCAGGTCGAGGAGTACGAAGCCCAGATCCCGGCGCGCCTCGGCCAGCTCGGCCGACATGCCCAGCGCCTCGAAGG
>DATLZI010000281.1:0-9409 GCA_035574075.1 bacterium
AGGACGAGCCCCGTCGTGGCGCCGCGCACCTGGTGGCGGCCCGCCTCTCCGCGGAGCTGCCGCACCGCTTCCGCCGTGCGGTAGAGCGCGCTGGCGTCGAAGCAGTACCCCATACCCAGGCTGCCGCCCGAGGGATTGACGGGCAGGCTGCCGCCCCGCGCCGTCTCGCCGGCCAGTGTCATCCGGCCGGCCTGCCCGCGCGCGGCGAGGCCCGCCGCCTCGAGGTGCTGCAGCTCCTTGTAGGCGTAGGTGTCGTCCACCTCCGCGAAGCGGATCTCGTCGGCGGGGCGCGCGATCCCGGCCATCCGGTAGGCCATCTCCGCGGCCAGACGCGCGTAGACGGCCTCGCCCCAGGCGCGCGAGGCCAGATACGGCGAGTCCGAGATCCAGCCGATGCCCCGCACCCACACCGGGCGCGGCGCCCGCCGGGCCGCCTCCTCCGAACCGAGGACGATCACCACCGCGCCGTCGGCGTACGGCGCCACCTCGAGGGCGCGCAGCGGTTCGCTCACCGGCGCCGAGGCCAGGACGTCGTCGGTGCGCAGCGGGGCGGGGAACGCCGCCGCCGGGTTGCTCAACGCGTTGCGGCGGTTCTTCACCACGACCTCCGCCACCGCGGCCTCCGTCGTGTCGCTGTCCTGCAGGAAGCGGGCCATCTCCAGCCCCGCGATGTAGTGCGGGTTCAGGCGCAGCGGCCGCTCGTAGAGCGGGTCGAGGGCCATCTCCAGGACCTCGGTGTGGCGGAGGATGTTGCTGGTCTTGCAGTGCGACTCGACGGCGACGAGGTCGGCGATCCCGGAGCGGATCAGGGCGAAGGCCGTGGCCAGCCCCTGGATGCCGTCGCCGGCGATCGTCTGGACCGGCCGGAGCACGGCGCCGAGCTGGTCGGGCGTGTACTCGTCGGTGATGCTGGTCCCCTCGTGGAAATCCTCGGCGACGCTGACGAAGCTGTCGATCTCCCGGTGGCTGATCCCCGCGTCGGCGTAGGCGCGGGCCGCGGCGGTGAAGACCATCTCGCGGTAGGACTGGTCGGGCGAGAGGACCCGGGGCGGCGTGAACCCGATGCCCACGATGGCCACGCGATCACTCATCGTCCGGACTCCTTGGGGAGCGGGGTGACGCGGCTGGACGACCCTCTGAAGGGGATACACCGCGCTGCAGGCGACTCCTGCCCGCGCGGACGGGGGAGGCTGCGGCCGCGGGCCAGAATGTACAGAGCGGTGGATTTCCGGCTGTCCGACGAACACCGCGTGGTGCAGGCCGCCGCGGCGGATTTCGCCGCCCGCGAGATCCTGCCGCTGGCCGCCGATCTCGACCGCAGCGGAGGGTTCCCGCAAGAGGTGATCCGCAAGGCCGCGGAGGCCGGGCTGCTGGCCATGACCGTGCCCGAGGCCTACGGGGGGGCTGGTCTGGACGCCGTGGCCTACGTCATCGCCCAGGAGGAACTGGCGCGCGCCTCCGCCGGGGTGCAGACGATCATCACCGTGAACAACTCCCTCGTCTGCGAGCCCATCCTGCGCTTCGGCAGCGAGGCGCAGAAGCGCACCTACCTGCCGGCGCTGGCCTCGGGTCGATCGCTGGGCTGCTACTGCCTGACCGAGCCGGCCAGCGGGTCGGACGCGATGTCGCTGCGCACCTCCGCCCGCGCCGACGGCGAGCACTGGATTCTCAACGGGACCAAGATCTTCGTCACGAACGGCGTGGAAGCCGACGTCTGCCTGGTCTACGCGCGCACCGGCCCGGAGCCGGGAGCGCGGGGCCTCTCGGCGTTCATCGTCGAGAAGCGCGTTCCCGGGGTGCGCGTCGGGAAGATCGAGCACAAGCTCGGCATCCGCTGCTCCTCGACGGCCGAGATCGTCTTCGAGGACGCCCGCGTGCCGAAGGCGAACCTGCTGGGTGAGGTCGGGCAGGGCGGGCGGATCGCCCTGGCCACGCTGGACGGCGGCCGGCTGGGCATCGCCGCCCAGGCCGTGGGCATCGCGCGCGCCGCGCTCGAAGCGGCCCGGGACTACGCCCGCCAGCGCACGCAGTTCGGCCGGCCGATCGCCGACTTCCAGGCGATCCAGTGGATGCTGGCCGACATGGCCACCCGCATCGACGCCGCGCGGCTGCTGACGCTGCGTGCGGCCTGGCTGCGCGCGCAGGATCGTCCGCACACCCGGGAAGCGTCGATGGCCAAGCTCTTCGCCTCGGAAACGGCGATGTGGGCGACGCACAAGGCGGTGCAGATCCACGGGGGGTACGGCTACATCCAGGACTATCCGGTCGAGCGGTACTTCCGCGACGCGAAGATCACGGAGATCTACGAAGGCACGTCCGAGATCCAGCGTCTGGTGATCGCTCGCCACACGATCGGGACGCGGACGTAGCGACGCCGCGGGGCGCCGATCACAGGAGGAGGCAGGGGGCATCCCGTGAACACCGTGGTCTGTCTGAAGCAGGTCGTCGATCCGGAGCTGCCGGCCTGGGACTTCGCGATCGATCCGGCGACCAAGCGCCAGGTACGCACCGGCAAGCCCCTCGTCATCTCCACCTACGACGAGAACGCGCTGGAGCTCGCCCTGCAGCTGAAGGAGAAGGTGGGGGGCAAGGTCACCGCGCTGACGCTGGGTCCGGCGGGAGAGGTCAAGGACGCGGTGCGGCTGGCCCTGGCGATGGGCGCCGACGAAGCCGTCGTCATCGACGACGCGGAGGCCCCCCTGCGCCTCGGTCCCGACAAGGCCGCGGTGCTGGCCGCGGCGATCCGCCGGCTCGGCGCGGCCGATCTCGTCCTGACCGGGTGCGAGTCGGCGGACTGGGTGGAACGGTCGGTCGCGCCCCTCCTGGCCGAGATGCTCGGCGCGGCGTGCGTCACCTTCATCACGGCGCTCGAGACCGGCGCGGGGACGGTGACGGTCCGGCGCACCGCGGAAGAGGGCGTGCACGTCGTCCAGGCGCGCCTGCCCGCGGTGCTGTCGGTGACCAGCGACGAGGCCATCCGTCCGCGGCTGCCCAAGGTCAAGGACATCATGGGGGCGATGCGCAAACCGGTGCAGCAGTGGACCCCCGCGGACGTCGGGGCGGAGGCGGTCCTTCCGCCGGTCGAGGTTCGGGAGGTCAGCGTGCCGCAGCGCACGACGCGCTGCGAGTTCCTGGAAGGCGACCCCGCGCAGCAGGCGCAGGCTCTGGTCGAGCGGCTGCAGGCGCTGAAGCTGATCTGAGAGGAGGCCGAGATGTCCGCGCTGCTCGTGATCGCCTCCGCCCTGGACGGGCAGATGAGCCGCTCCGCTCTGGAACTGGTCGGCGGCGCCCGCGCCCTGGCCGGTCCCCTGGGCGGGACCGTCGCCGCCGCCCTCCTCGGCGCCCCGCCGGCGGTGAGCGGGGCCGCGGAGGTGTTGCACCAGCACGGCGTGAGCACGGTGTACCGCGTCGCGCACGATGCGCTGACCACGGGCCAGAGCGACGCGGTCCTCGAGGCCGCGCAGGCCGTTGTGCAGCGCGCAGAGCCCGCCGTGGTGTTCATCACGGCGGACACCGTCGGCCGGGAGGTGGCGCCGCGGCTGGCGTACCGGATGCGGGCCGCGCTGGCCACCGAGGCGATGAGCGTCGAAGCCGACGGCCAGACGATTCTGGTCCGGCGGCAGGTCTACGGGGGGCGTGCCGTGGCGACCCTGGCCGTGACGGCGAGGCCCGCCGTGCTCTCCGTCAAGCCGCGGACGCTGGACGTCCCCGGGCCGTCGCCGGCGGCCGGGACGGTCGTGGACGTCCCGCTAGCCATCGATCCCGCGCGTTTGGCCGCCCAGGTCCGCGACCGGCAGCGCCAGGAGGCGGAGGTCAGTCTCGAGGACGCGCCGATCGTCGTCGGCGGCGGCCGGGGCGTCGGCGGCCCGGAGGGCTTTCGGCTCCTCGGCGAACTGGCGAAGGCCCTCGGCGGCGCGGTCGGTTCGTCCCGACCGCCGGCGGATGAGGGATGGGTGCCGATCACCTGGCAGATCGGTCAGACCGGCAAATCCATCCGCCCCAACCTCTACATCGCCGTGGGCATCTCCGGCGCGGCGCAGCACGTGGCCGGCGTATCCGGGGCGCGCACCATCGTCGCCATCAACAAGGATCCGGAAGCGCCGATCTTCTCCCTGGCGCACTTCGGCCTAGTCGGTGATTTCAAGCAGATTGTGCCGGCCCTGCTCGAGCGGCTCAGAGCAGTGAAGGGCGCCTAGCGCATGGATCCCACGGTCCTGCGGGGTCTGGTGGTTCTGGCCCTCTTCGCCTCGGCCGCCGCGATCGCCGGCCGCAAGCTCCTGCTCGTCTACCGTCTGATCCGGATGGGCGGCGGGCCCGTGGCTCTCGCCCCGCTGCCCCAGCGCCTGCGCCATCTGCTCACTCAGGTCATCGGCCACACCAAGGTCTTCCGCCGGTTCACCTCCGGGCTGCTGCACCTGCTCATCTTCTGGGGGTTCATCGTGCTGCTGAGCACGATCATCCAGGCGTTCGGCGAAGCCTTCGTCCCGGGCTGGACGCTGCCGGTGATCGGCCGGCGGGGGTGGTTCGTCTTCACGCAGGACCTCTTCATCGTCCTGGTCCTCGTCGGCATCGCCCTGGCGATGTACCTGCGGCTCATCGTCCGCCCCTGGCGCCTGCGCACCCAGGATCCGTTGGGCGCCTACCTCATCCTCGGGTTGATCACCGGGATCATGGTCAGCCTTCTGGTCTCCCGCGCCGCCGGCATCGCCCTGGGGCACGGCGCGTGGGCCGGCGGCGCAGTGCTCTCCCAGGCCGTGGCGCGCCGCCTGGCGGCTCTCCCCGCGGGGACGCTGCGCGCGGTCTTCGAGACATCGTGGTGGTTGCACCTGGGGCTCATCTTCTACTTCCTGACCTGGATCCCGGAGGGCAAGCACCTGCACCTCCTCACCCTGATCCCGAACATCTACGCCCAGAAGGCCCGACCGCGCGGCGCGCTGGCACCGGTCGAGATCGAGACCGCGGAGCGCCTGGGCGCGTCCCGCGCCGAGCACTTCACCTGGAAGGACAACCTCGACGTCTTCGCCTGCATGGAGTGCGGCCGATGCACCGAGGTTTGTCCCGCGCACCTCACCGGCAAGGAGCTGGATCCGCGGCGGCTGCACACCGATCTCCGCAAGCAGCTGAGCGCGGTCGGCCGGCAGCTCCTGGCCGGCGTCCCGGACGAGGCGATCCCGCGCCCCGCCCTGATCGGCGCGGTCTTCTCCGAAGCCTTCCTCTGGCAGTGCGTGACCTGCGGCGCCTGCGTCGAAGAGTGCCCGGCCGACAACGACCACATCGACAAGATCGTGGAGATGCGCCGCCACCTGGTCATGGAGGAAGCCCGTCTGCCGGAGCAGATGGCGCAGGCCCTGCGCAGCCTGGAGAACCGGGGCCATCCGTTCCGCGGCACCGGGGTCAGCCGCACGGCCTGGGCGGCGGGGCTCGACCTCAAGCGCCTCGATCAGGGCGCCCAGGCGGAGTGGCTGCTCTGGGCGGGCTGCGCCGCCGCGCTCAACGAGCGCAACCACGGCTCGCTGCGGGCCCTGGCCGGGCTCGCGCGCGGCGCGGGGCTAGACCTGGGCATCCTCGGCGACGAGGAGACCTGCACCGGCGATCCGGCGCGGCGGATGGGCAACGAGTACCTCTTCCAGACGCTGGCCCGGCAGAACATCGCGACGCTGCAGCGCCGGGGCGTGCGGCGCATCGTCACCGTCTGCCCGCACTGCTACAATACTTTCAAGAACGAATACCCGATGCTGGGCGGCCGCTACGAGGTCTGGCACCACAGCCAGCTGCTGGCGCACCTGCTGGCCGAGGGCCGGATCCGGCCGGTTGAGCCGGTGGCGCAGACCATCACCTTCCATGATCCCTGCTATCTCGGCCGGCACAACGGCGAGTACGACGCCCCACGGCGGGTCCTCGATGCCCTGCCCGGCGCGTCGCGGGTGGAGATGGCGCGCTGTCGGGATGAGGGTTTCTGCTGCGGGGCGGGAGGCGGTCTGTACTGGCACGAGGACCGCAGCGGCGAGCGGATCAGCCATGTCCGCACCCGGCATGTCGCCGCCACGGGAGCGCAGCTCGTGGCCACGGCCTGCCCGTTCTGCACCCTGATGCTGGACGACGCGGCGGCGGCGACGGGCGCGGCGGCGAAACCAGTCGATGTGGCCGAGCTGCTGGCTCGGACGACGGGCGGAGCGTGAGACCGTGAGCGACGACAGGCCCCGGGAGTGGAAGGAGCGGTTCACCACGATCTCCGACCTGGAGATCGCTCCGCGCTACGGGCCGGAGGATGTCGCCGATCTGGACTATGCCCGCGACCTGGGCGACCCGGGCCAGTACCCCTTCACCCGCGGGATCCATCCCACGATGTACCGCGGGCGGCTGTGGACGATGCGCCAGTTCGCCGGCTTCGGCTCGGCCGAGGACAGCAACCGGCGGTTCCACTACCTGTTGCAGCAGGGCACGACGGGCCTCTCCGTGGCGTTCGACATGCCGACGCTGATGGGCTACGACTCTGACCACCCGCGGGCGGCCGGCGAGGTCGGGCGCGAGGGCGTGGCCGTGGACACCGTGGAGGACATGAAGATCCTCCTCGCCGGCCTGCCGCTGGACCGCGTCACCACCTCGATGACCATCAACGCGCCGGCCAACGTCCTGCTGGCGATGTACGTCGTCGCCGCGGAGGAGGCCGGGTTCCGCCGCCAGGACCTGGGCGGCACGACGCAGACCGACATGCTCAAGGAGTTCATCGCCCAGAAGGAGTGGATCGTGCCCCCGCGGCCGAGCATGCGCTTCATCCAGGACATGCTCGTCTTTGGCACCCGCGAGCTGCCCCGCTGGAACGTGCTCAGCATCAGCGGCTATCACATCCGGGAGGCGGGCGCCACCGCCGTTCAGGAGCTGGCGTTCACCCTGGCCGACGGCATCGCCTACGTGCAGGCGGGCATCGAGGCCGGCCTGCCCGTCGACGCCTTTGCGCCGCGCCTGTCCTTTTTCTTCGACTGCCACAACGACTTCTTCGAGGAGATCGCCAAGTTCCGCGCGGCGCGGCGGATGTGGGCGCGGATCATGCGGGAACGCTTCGGGGCGCAGGAGATGCGCTCGTGGTGGCTGCGCTTCCACACCCAGACCGCGGGCGTCTCGCTCACCGCCCAGCAGCCGCTGAACAACATCGTGCGCGTGACGATCCAGGCCCTCGCCGCGGTGCTCGGCGGCACGCAGTCGCTGCACACCAACTCGATGGATGAGACCTACGCCCTGCCCACGGAAGAGGCGGTGCGCGTCGCCCTGCGCACGCAGCAGATCATCGCCCACGAGAGCGGGGTGGTGAACACCCCCGACCCCCTGGGCGGCGCCTACTTCGTCGAGGCGCTGACCAGCCGCCTGGAAGCCGAGGCCGCCCGGTACATCGCGAAGATCGACGAGCTGGGGGGGATGGTGCGGGCAGTGGAGCTGGGCTATCCGCAGCGCGAGATCGCCGAGGCCAGCTTCCGCTTCCAGCAGGCGGTGGAGCGCAAGGAGAAGCTCATCGTCGGTGTGAACGCCTTCACCGTGCCCGAAGAGACGCCAATTCCCATCCTGCGCATCGACCCCGCCGTGGAGCGCACCCAGATCGAGCGCCTGCGGCAGGTGCGCGCGTCGCGGGACCCCGGGGCGGTGCGGCGGGCGCTGGACGCGGTGGCCCGGGCGATCGCCGAGGGTGAGAACACGATGTATCCGATCGTCGAGGCGGTACGGGCGCGCGCCACGCTGGGCGAGATCTGCGATGTCTACCGCGCCGCCTACGGCGAGTACCGGGAGCCGGCGATCATCTGATGGCCGAGCGTCGCATCCGTATCGTGATGGCTAAACCGGGGCTGGACGGCCACGACCGCGGGGCGAAGGTCGTGGCCCGCGCGCTGCGCGACGCCGGCTTCGAGGTGATCTACACCGGGCTGCACCAGACGCCGGAGATGATCGTCACCGCGGCGATCCAGGAGGACGCCGACGCGGTGGGGCTTTCCATCCTGTCCGGCGCGCACCTCACCCTCTTCCCCCGCGTGGTGCAGCTGCTGCGGGAGCGGGGCGCGGGCGACGTCGTCGTCTTCGGCGGAGGCATCATCCCGGAGGAGGACGTCCCGGTTCTCAAGGCCGCCGGCGTCGCCGAGGTCTTCACCCCCGGCACGCCGCTGGAGACGATCGTGCGCTGGGTGCGCGAGCACGTCCGGCCGCGCGGCGTTCGGGCGTAGGGCGACGGGCGTGCGCGCGGGGCCCCTCCAGGCGGGCGAGCCGGTGCTGCTCATCGATCGCAAGGCCCGCCGCTACCTGATCACCCTGAAGCCCGGCGCGGTCAGCGACCTCCGCGGGGGGAAGCTGGCCCACGACCTGCTCATCGGCACCGTGGAGGGCCGCCCCGTGGCCAGCACGCGCGGGGAGACCTTCCTGCTCCTGCGGCCGACGCTCGCGGACTACGTCCTGGAGATGCCCCGCGGCGCGCAGGTCATCTATCCCAAGGACCTCAGCGTCATCTTGCTGGCCGCCGACATCTATCCCGGCGCGACGGTGCTCGAGGCGGGCACGGGGTCGGGCGCGCTGACGATGACCTTGCTGCGCGCTGTCGGGCCCACCGGTCGGGTCTATTCCTACGAGATCCGCGAGGCGTTCGCGCGCATCGCGCGGCAGAACATCGAGCGCTACCTCGGCGCGGTGGAGACACTGACGATGCGCGCCCAGGATGTCTACGATGGCATTCCCGACCGTCCGCTGGACCGCGTCCTGCTGGACGTCCCCGAGCCCTGGCGGGCGGTGGGCCACGCCGCCGCCGCGCTGCGTCCCGGCGGGATCTTCCTCTCCTACCTGCCCACGGTGCCGCAGACGGCCCAGCTCGTCGCCGCCCTGCGGGCTTCCGGCGCCTTCGCCCTGTTCGAGACGATCGAAACGCTGCTCCGGCCCTGGACCATCGAAGGGCAAAGCGTCCGTCCCGCGCACCGCATGGTCGCGCACACCGCTTTCATCACCACGGCGCGGCGGGTCGAGCGGCCCCTGGGGTATCCCGCCCCCGACGTTCCGGCGCTAGCGGAAGGGCCAGACCAGCGGGATGATGACCAGACTGAGCCCGGCTAGCAGCGCGGCCAGCGGCAGCCCGATCCGGACGTAGTCTGCCAGGCGGTACTCTCCGGGGCCCATCACCAGCAGGTTGACCGGGTTGCTGATCGGCGTGAAGGTTGTGCCCGTGGCGGCGATCACCGCCATGACGAAGGGATGGGGTGCCGCGCCGACGGTGGCGGCGATCTGCAAGGCAAGGGGGACGAGGAGTACGGTGGCGGCCACCGACGGCATCACCTGGTTGGCGACGATGCCGATGCCGAGCAGCGCGGCGAGGGCTCCGAACGCGCTGCCGCCGGCCCCCCCGATCACGCCGCGGACGATCGCCCCCGCGGCGCCCGTGGCG
>DATLZI010000282.1:0-21135 GCA_035574075.1 bacterium
TCCGCCCGCCAGCTCCCCTCGATGACCGGCCTGCCGCGCTTCCTCGCCCTGCGCGCGCTCCATCTCATCCCGGTGGTCCTGGGCGTCACCTTCCTCGTCTTCACGATGCTGAAACTCGTGCCGGGCGATCCGGCCGTGGCCATCCTCGGCATCCGCGCCACCCCCGACGCCCTGGCCAACCTCCGCGAGGCGCTGGGGCTGAACAAGCCGTTCCTGGCGCAGTACCTGAGCTTCCTCGCCAACCTGCTGCGGGGGAACCTCGGCGACTCGCTCGTCGCCCGCCAGCCGGTCGGCCAGCTCGTCCTGGAGCGCCTGCCGGCCACGCTGTCCCTGGTCGGCCTGAGCGCGCTGCTCAGCGCCGTCTTGACCATCCCCCCGGCGTTCCTGGCCGCGCGGCACAAAGACCGGCCCCTCGACCACGCCATCCGCGCCACGTTCATCGTCGGCCTGGCCATCCCGAGCTTCTGGCTGGGGATCATCCTCATGCTGGTCTTCAGCCTGCGGCTGCACCTGTTCCCCGTCTCGGGCTTCGGAGCCACCTGGCCGGAGCGGTTGCACCACCTCGTGCTGCCCTCCTTCACCGTGGCCCTGGCCCTGTCGGCGATCCTGATCCGCAACCTGCGCGGCGGGGTGCTGGAGGTGCTGCGCGCCGACTACGTGCGCACGGCCCGGGCGAAGGGACTCGCCGAGCGCGCGGTGATGTGGCGGCACGTCATGCGCAACGCCCTGCTCAGCACGATCACGATCTTCGGGGTGAACCTGGCCTTCCTGATCGGGGGCACCGTCGTCGTGGAGACGGTGTTCTCCCTGCCGGGGCTGGGGGCGATGCTCGTCACGGCGGTCTTCCAGCGCGACTACCCGGTGGTGCAGGGCATCACGCTGGTCTTCGCCTTCTTCATCATCCTCGTCAACCTGCTCGTCGATCTCGCCTACGTCGCCCTCGACCCGCGGGTCACGTTCGACTGATGGCCCAGGCCGCCGCCGCCCCGCGCCCGATCGTCGCCGCGCCCTCGACGCGCTGGGCCCGCGCGCGGCGCAGCCGCACCCTGGGGTTCGGCGTCGCCCTGCTCGCGCTCATCGTCGCCGCCGCGGCCGCCGCGCCGCTGCTCACGCCCTACGACCCCTCGGCCATCGACCTCGAGCACACCTTCGCCGGGCCCTCCCGGGCGCATCCCCTGGGCACCGACAACTTCGGCCGCGACCTCTTCGCCCGGCTCCTCTACGGCGCCCGCCTCGACCTGATGATCGGCGTCTTCGCCACGGCGGTCACCCTCGTCGTCGGCTCGGCGGTCGGGCTGGCCGCGGGCTACTACGGGGGCCGATTGGACCGGCTGGTCATGCGGATCGTGGACATCGTCGTGGCCTTCCCGTTCTTCGTCCTGGTCATCGGGCTCGTGGCGATGCTCGGCGCCGGCCTGCGCAATATGTTCATCGCCGTGTGGCTGGTGGGCTGGGTCTCCTACGCCCGCATCGTGCGCGGGGAGACGCTGGCCGTCCGGACGCGGGAGTACGTCGCCGCGGCGCGGGTGATCGGCGCCTCGGACCGGGAGATCCTCCTCCGCCACGTCCTGCCGAACGTCATCACGCCGGCGATCATCTTCTCGATGTCGGACGTCGTCCTGAACATCCTCCTCGGCTCGTCCCTGAGCTTCCTCGGCCTGGGAGCGCAGCCGCCGGCGCCGGAGTGGGGCCTGATGATCGCCGAGGGGCGCACGTTCCTGGCCACGGCGTGGTGGATGTCGGCGCTGCCGGGGCTGGCGATCGTTGCAACCGGTGTCGCCTTCAGCCTGCTCGGCGACGGCCTGGCAGATGTGCTGCGTCCCGGCGGCTGACCGCCGGGACGGTCTCGTCGCGTCTTCCGCGCCGACCGTACCTCCGTGGCCACGGCGGAGCGAGGGCGGACGAGGTCGGAGATCGCGGCCCGGGCGCGTACGCGCCGGTGGACACGCTGGTCCCGCTGGGCCGACGGACGGCGGCTAGGCGACGTTGATGTACCGCAGGAGATGGTAGGCGGCCAGGGAGAGATCGTCCTCGGTCAGCCGTTCTGGCTCGCGCTCCAGGAGGACGGGCAGGGCCTTCGGGTTCAGGACCCACACCTCGCGCTGGGGCTGCTCGGGCATCGGCTGCACGGACCATCCGGGGAAGAGCAGGACGGGCCGCACGGCGTAGGTCCGGCCGGTCCCCTCCGCCAGCATGGCCTGCACCCAGCGGGCCTGAGCCTTCGCCTGCTGGACGGGGTCGTCGGTGAGCCGTCGGCTCCCCGCGTGCAGGAAGCCGTTCTGGAAGCGAATTTCGCCGCCGCGCCGCGGCGGGTACGCCGCGGCCTGGACGGCGTAGACGCCCTGCGGGCACAGCACGAGATGGTCCACGGTGAACCCGGGCGCGGGGATGTCGTGGAGGACGACGGCTCCCCGCATCCGCAGCGCCTCGAGGGTCTCCGCGACCACCCGCGCGCCCCGCTGTTCCTGGCGCAGCCGGCGGAGCAGCCTCAGGCTGCGCTGCAGGCAGAACACGCCGTAGGCTACGATCGGCGCCGTCAGGGCGCCGAGCAGCGCGGGATTCGGCGGCGCGGGCCACATCTTGCGCACCCACTCGGCGAAGACGAACCCGAGGAGCATGACGATGAGCAGCGTGTAGAAAGAGATCTCCCCGAGGAGATCCTCGAGCTGCGCCTCGAGCGATCGCTCCGCGACGCGCGGCGGACGCTGCGCGGCCATCGTTACGGACGCACCCCCGTGCGGTGCAAGCTCACGCTGAGCTGGCCGGTGGAGCCGGTGGCGCCGCCCAGGGAGGCGCCGGTCTTCGTGCGCTTGCCGACGACGATGCCGGTGGCGGCGGCGAGCGGCAGCCACAGCGCGACGGTGAGCAGCATCCTCACATCGCCTCTACGTGCCCCCGCGCCGCGGCCCGCAGTCGGGCGCCGGGGCGAGGGGCCGGCCGGCCGGATGCGAATAAGAGAGAAGCATCCTGCGGAGCGGGAGGTTGGGATGGCGGAGCTGAGCGGACGCGTGGCCATCGTCACCGGCGCGGCGCACGGGATCGGCCGGGCGATCTGCGTGGCCCTGGCCACGGCAGGAGCGCAGGTCTGGGCCTGCGACATCCTGCGCGAGGAGCTGGAGAACACGCGCGCGGCGGTGGAGGCGGCGACGCAGGAACCGTGCCGCGCCGGCGCGGTGGACGTCACCGATTCGGAGCAGGTGAACCGATTCGTCGCGGAGGCGGCCGCAGCCGCCGGGGGCATCGACATCCTGGTGAACACGGCCGGCGGCGTGGCCGGCCAGACGATGCGGCCCATCGAGGAGGTTTCCGACGCCGCGTGGCGCGCGATCGTCGCCATCAACCTCGACGGGGCGTTCCACTTCACGCGGGCGGTCGTGCCGCACATGAAGGCGCGGGGCGGGGGCGCCATCGTGAACATCTCCTCCGGCGCCGGCCGGGCCTACAGTCTCACCGGCATCCAGGCCTACGCCAGCGCGAAGGCGGGACTGATCGGCTTCACCCGGCAGACGGCGATGGAGCTCGGGCCGTTCGGCATCCGGGTGAACTCGATCGCGCCGGGGTTCATCCTCAGCAACCCCACGACGGAGCGGCAGTGGGCGGCGATGGGGGCGGAGGGGCAGCAGGCCTTCCTGCGCACCGTGGCCCTCCGGCGGCTGGGCCGGTCGGAGGAGATCGCCCGGGCGGTGGTCTTCTTCGTCTCCGACGACGCTTCGTACGTCACCGGGCAGACGATCAGCGTGGACGGTGGAAAATGGATGCTCGGCTGAACCCGCCGAGCGCCGAGCGGTTGATGCGCGACGTGCGCATGATCGCGCAGTGGGAGCGGCTGTCCGGCTCGCCGGGCGAGCGGCAGGCGTTCGAGTACATCCAGCGCGAGCTCCGGGCGGCGAAGATCGCCACGACGTTGCTCGAGCATCCCGCCCTGATCAGCCTGCCGGGCCGGGCCTCCTTCCGCCTCCTCCCCGCCGACGAGGAGCTGACCTGCATCACGCACAGCTTCGCCGCGCCGGCGCGCAACCTCGAGGCGGCGGTGGTCTACCTCGATGAGTCGACGCCCCCCACCGCGGACGCGGTGGCCGGCTGCATCGTCGCCACGGACGGCCTGGCGATGCCGGGCCGCGTCGCCCAGCTGCAGCGCGCCCGGGCCGCGGCCGCAGTTTTTCTAAACCGCGATCCCCACGTGCACGAGATGATCGTCTCCACCGTCTGGGGCAGCCCCACCCCGGAGCGCCTGGGGGAGCTGCCGGCCATCCCCGTCGTTTCGATGGCCGGCCCCAGCGCTCGGCGGCTGCGGCACTTCCTGGAGGGCAGCGCCCGGGTCGGCGATCTGCGCGCCCGCCTCTCCGCCGAGGTGGAAACGGCCTGGCGCCCGCTGCCGCTGCTGGTGGCGGATCTGCCGGGCGAGCGCGAGGACACCTTCGTCCTGCTCGCCGGCCACGTCGACTCGTGGTACGTGGGCGCGATGGACAACGGCGGCGCGAACGCGGCGATGATGGAGATCGCCCGCCTGCTGGCGCGCGCCCGGCGCTACCGCGGGCTGCGCGTGGCGTTCTGGTCGGGGCACTCGCACGGCCGCTACGCCGGATCGGCGTGGTATGCCGACACGCACTGGGCGGAACTGGACGAGCGCTGCGCGGCGCACCTCTACGTGGACTCGATCGGCGGCCGCGGCGCCTCGCTGCTCACCCACGGCTACTGCATGCCGGAGACGCGCGCCGTGGGTGCCGCCGCGATCAAGAAGATCGCCGGACAGGCGTACACCGGCAGCCGGGTCGGCCGCTCGGGCGATCAGTCGTTCCTGGGTATCGGCATCCCGTCGCTGTTCATGACGCTCTCCGAGCATCCGAAGGACGGCCCGGAAGCCAGCCGCGACTTCGCGATCACGGGCAGCGACACCGGCGGGCTGGGCTGGTGGTGGCACACGCCGGAGGACACGCCGGACAAGCTCGATCCGGTGCTGCTGGCCCGCGACACGGCGATCTACTTCGAGGCCGTCCGCACGCTGTGCGGCGAGCCGGTGCTGCCGCTGGACTACGCGGCGACGGCCGCGGAGCTGCTCGGCCAGCTGCGGGACCTCCAGGAGCGTCTGGGGGAGCGGTTCGACCTCGGCCCGTGCCTGGCGGAGGCGCGAGGGTTCGAGCGCGCGGCCCGGGCCCTCCGTTCGAAGCTCCGCAAGATCGGCGTCGGCCGCTGGCGGCACGTCGCGCGGGCGAACCAGGCGCTGATGCGCATCGGCCGCGCCCTGATCCCGGTGCTGTACACCCAGGCCGGGCGCTTCGACCACGATCCGGCGACGACCCTCCCCTCGCTCCCGCCGCTGGCGGGCGCAGACGAGCTGGCGCGCACGCCGCCGGACACGCCGGAGGCGTACGCCCTGACGGTCGGCCTGACGCGGGGGCGCAACCGGCTGGTCGAGGGGCTGCGCGCGGCGCGGCAGGCCGCGGAGGAGGCGATGGACTAGCGATGCACTTCACCGTTGTCGGGGCCGGAGCGATCGGGGGCACCGCGGGCGCGTACCTCGCGCGGGCCGGGCACGACGTGCTGTTCGTAGACCAGGACGCCGCGCACGTCGCGGCGATCGCCGCCGCGGGGCTGGCGATCGAGGGCCGGGAGAGCTTCACCGTGCGGGCCCAGGCGGTGACCCCGGACCGCCTGGCGGAAGCCGTCGGCGGCCGCATCCCCGGGGCCGTCCTGCTGGCGGTGAAGGCGCTGCACACCCGCGCCGCCCTCATGCCGGTCGCGCCGCTGCTCGGCGGGGAGCAGTACGTCGTCTCGCTCCAGAACGGCCTGAACGAGCACGTCATCGCCTCGATCGTGGGGGCCGAGCGCACCATCGGCGCCTTCGTGAACTTCGGCGCGGACTACCTCGCCCCGGGCCGCGTGATGTTCGGCGGCAGCGGCGCGCTCTACCTCGGCGAGCTGGACGGCCAGATGACGGCCCGGCTGCGCCAGCTGGTGGAGATCTTCCGCGCCGCCGTCCTGCCCGAGACGACGGCAACGGACAACATCTGGGGGTACCTGTGGGGCAAGCTCGGGTACGGGGCGATGCTCTTCGCCACCGCCCTGGTCGACGAAGCGATCGCCGATGTGCTGGCGCACCGGCCCAGCCGGCCGACGCTGGCCAACCTGGCGGCGGAGGCCGTGGCCGTCGCCCGGGCCCAGGGCATCCGCTGCGAGGGGTTCGACGGCTTCGAACCGGAGCGGTTCGCCTTCCAGACCCCGCGCGACTGGGCCGCGATCCACGCCAGCCTGGACTGTCTGGTGGCGTTCAACCGCCGATCGTTGAAGGCCAAGAGCGGGGTGTGGCGCGATCTCGCCGTGCGGAAGCGCAAGACCGAGGTGGACCAGATCGTCGGCGCCATCGTCGAGACGGGAACCCGCCACGGCGTGCGCACGCCGCTGAACGAGCATCTGGTCGCGCTGATCCACGACCTGGAGGAAGGGCGGCGCGCGATGTCCTGGGACAACCTGGCCGAGCTGCGCGCCCTCAACGAGCGCACCTACGCCGACCAGGCGCGCCCGGCATGAGTGCCGCCGGATTCGCCGGCCTCAACCCCGCCAGGGGCCAGCGCGCTTCGGGCATGGTGCGCGTGCCGGGGATCGAGCCGCCCTGGGAGCTGCCCGTCTATGTGCTCCGCGGGAAAGCCGCCGGCCCGACGCTGGCGATCACCGCGGGGATCCATGCCGCGGAGTACCCCGGCATCGGCGCGGCGCTGCGCGTCGCTCAGGAGACCGATCCCGCCGCGCTGCGCGGCACCCTCATCGTCATCCCCCTGGTGAACACGCCCGGCTTCTTCGAGCGCGCGATGTACACCAATCCGCGCGACGGGAAGAACATCAACCGCACCTTCCCCGGCAACGCCGACGGCTCGCCCGCCGAGCGCGTCAGCCATTTCCTCACCACCGCGCTGATCGCCGGCGCCGACGCCTACCTGGACTTGCACGGCGGGGACATGATCGAGGCCCTCATCCCCTTCACCATCTACCAGCGCACCGGCAACGCCGCGCTGGACCGCCGGGCCGAGGAGCTGGCCGAGGCCTTCGACCTCGACGTCATCCTCGCCGCCGGGCCGGACGCCGTGCCCGGCGCCTCCTACACCGCAGCCGCCGCCCGGGGCGTGCCCGCGGTCATCGCCGAGGTGGGCCAGCAGGGCGTCTTCGACCCGGGCTCGGTGGAGCGGCACGTCCGCGGCATCCGCAACGTGATGTTCCGCCTGCAGATGCTCGACGGCCAGGAGATCCTCTACGCTCGTCCCCGGCGGCTGGATCGCTTCGAGTGGCTGCGGGCGCAGTCCGACGGGCTGTACTATCCGGCCGTCGCCGTCGGCCAGCCCGTGGAGCAAGGCCAGGCCCTCGGAGAGGTGCGCACCCTCTTCGGGGAGGTACTGCAGTCGCTCCGGGCTCCGGCCAGCGGCCAGGTGCTCTTCGCCATCACCGCGCTGGCCGTGCGCAAGGGGGATCCGCTGATCGGCCTCGGCATCGCCTCCGGGGCGGAGTAAAATTCCAAGGTGAGAACTCTGACCCAGGAGGGAACGCGATGCGGTACTGGCTGGCTTTGCTCACGGCGCTGCTGCTCCTGGTCGCGCCATCCGCCGCACAGGCCGCCCCGGGCGCGACGATCCCGATCAGCTTGACCTTCTCGGGGAGCACGATCACCGGCACCTTCGGCGGCGTGCCGGTCAGCGGCACCGTCACCGGCACGGACGCCGGCACCTTCACCCTGCTGGTGGACGGGCAGGTCTTCGCCACAGGCAGCTTCGTCTGCACCAGCGGCGGCTGCACCTTCACGGTCACCCAGCTGCTCGGCGCCGATACGCAGTTCACGTTCACGTCGCCCACGCTGACCAGCCCGGTCCGCGGGTCCATCAGCGGCCTCTTCGCCACTCACGGGGCGTGGGTCTCCGCGGTCGCCCGGTGGGCGAACACGCACCTCGCGCCGACGCGCCGGGGACCCATCGTCCGCGCCGCGGCCCGGATGCGCGCGGAAGCCGGAGCCTCCGCCGCCTCACCGGCCGACGCCCGGGATCAGAGCCGGGGCCGGGCCAGGGAGTGGGACCATCGCGGCGGCCGCCTCCGGTGAGCGGCGTCACACCCCCCGCGTAACCCCGATCATCGCTGGCGCTCCCCCCTTCCTCGAAGATGAGGACCAGGGGGGAGCGCTCATGATCTACCGGATCGGAAGGACATGGCGATCGGCTCTGGGCCGGACCACTCTCCGGGGGGCTCTGCGTACGGCGGGCCTGCTGCTGGCCGCCGGATCGCTCCTCATCGCCCTGCTCACCGCCTCGACGATCTCCTCGCCGCCGGACGGAGCAGCGCCGGCCCGCGACGACGGCGTCCACGAGGAGCTGCCCCTGCCCCCAGCGCGGGAGCGCCTGGACAGGATATGATCCGCACCGAGGGGAACTAGCTGGAGCACGAGGAGGTGCGTGGATGAGGGTCGTGCTCCTGGTGGTTCTGCTCGTTCTGATCGCGGTTCCCGCTCACGCCTCAGGTCCGGATTCGCACGACTGCGCCGGGTGCGCGGGGGTGGATACCGGCGCGGAGTTCGGCGCCCACGTCGCGCAGCACGCCCAGGAGGGCCATCTCGGGCCGGAGATGAATCCCGGCCACCACCACGGCTTCTCGTCGCTCCGCTGACGCGGCGTCAGCTCATCGGCCCAGCGCCTCCGCGCGGCCTGCGACCGGGTGTTGCTGCACGAGCCGCGCTGGGCGCGTCCGCCTTCCGCGGGCCGGGCGAGGCGGGGGGCGCGCGGGCTGATGGTGCGCGGCCGCCTCGCCGACGCGGGCTTCACCTCCGGCGCGGGGTTCCATCCCCGCGGAGAAGTTCGCCCCTGAGATGGCGCGCCTGGCGGTCTGCGGCAGCCTGAACATGGACCTCGTCATCCGCGCCCCGCGGCTGCCGGCGCGCGGAGAGACGGTGACAGGCGGGGTCTTGGCCACCTATCCTGGGGGCAAGGGCGCCAACCAGGCGGTGGCCGCGGCCCGGCTGGGCGCCGCGGTGGCGATGGTCGGCGCCGTGGGCGCCGATCCCTTCGGCCGACAGCTGCGCGACGGGCTGGCCCGGGACGGCGTCGACATCGAGCACGTCGAGACGCTGGCCGGCGAAGCGACGGGCGTGGCGCTGATCACCGTCGATCCCGCGGGGCAGAATACGATCGTCGTCGCGCCGGGCGCGAACGGACGTCTGAGCGCGGCGCGCGTGGCGCGGGCCCGAGAGATAATCGCCGCGGCGCGCGTGCTGCTGCTCCAGCTGGAGGTGCCTCAAGAGGCGGTGACGGAGGCGGCCGAGATCGCCCATCAGGCCGGCGCCGCCGTCATCCTCGATCCCGCTCCGGCTCCCGCCGCCCCTCTCCCCGACCGGCTGCTGCGCCTCGTGGACGTCATCAATCCCAACGAAGTCGAAGCCCGGGCGCTGACGGGGATCACCGTGGACGATGAGGCCGGGGCGCGCCGGGCGGCGGAGCATCTGCTGGGCCTGGGCTGCCGCGCCGCGGTGATCAAGCTCGGCGCGCGCGGCGCCTTCGTGGCGGCGGGCGCGGCGGGCGGCGGGGAGATGGCGTTTACGATGCTCCCGGGGATTCCGGTGGCGGCGGTGGACACGACCGCGGCCGGGGATGCCTTCGCCGGCGCCCTCGGCGTGGCGCTGGCCGGCGGACGCTCCGTGCCGGAGGCGGCGCGCTTCGCCAACGTCGCGGCAGCGATCTCGGTGACGCGGCCGGGCGCGCAGCCCTCGATGCCGACACGGGCGGAGGTAGAAGCGTTCGCCCGGAGCCGGGGCCTCGCGCGGCCCTGACGGCGCTGAAAGAGATGGGCGTCGTGGGCTTCGACCCGCGTACGTCCTGGGAACGAGCGCGGCGCAGCTCTTCGTCAGCCGCCTGGAGCATCCCCAGCGGATGCCTCAGGAGGTCGTGCGGCAGTCGTGCGGGGCGACCGCGGTCGCCGGCGCGTCAGGCGGCGCGCCGGGCGCCTGAGGGCCGGCGCTTCCGCGGGAACAGCCAGCCGGTGACGAAGGCCGGCCCTGCCTCCAGCCGCAGCAGCACCGAGGTCCAGGCCAGCCAGGCAAGCATCGCCACCGAGCTCACCATGAAGAGGAAGATCTGCCCGACGAAGGCGGCGAAGACCATCACCGCCCCCGCCAGCACGCTGAACTGCCCGACCGTGCCAAAGAACCGATCGCCGACCATCAGACGCCCGAAGATCAGCACGCCCAATCCGGTGCTGAGGGTGCTCAGCGACTCGAGGGAGTGCACCAGACCCCGCAGGGCGTAGAAGGCGTGCGCGCCGCCCACGGCGTTCGTCGCATAGAGGCCGGCCAGGGCGTCGAAGCCGGCCTGCCGCACCAGCACCGCCGCCGCCATCGTTCCCGCGCCGAACAGCCCCGCGCCCGCAGCCAGACGGGCGCGCCCCGGGTGCTCCGCGCCGAAGCGGTCCTGGAGGGCGGTGAACAGCACCGCCGTGCCCAGGGCCGCGAGCAGGCCGCCCAGGATGTGCACGGACCAGACCATCGCCGGGTGCCGGGTGACGAAGGGCAGGTAGCGGTGGGGATTGATCTGATCGACGAACTGCAGCCCCGCGGTTGGAAAGATGAAGACGAACCCCAGAAACACCCAGGCCGTAGCCAGGGCGGCGATCATCCCCGCCTCCCCGCCCAGCCGGCGCAGGCTGTCCATGACTTCCGGCTCCCCCCACTCGAGATGACGCTCAGGGTGACATTGGATGGGATACCCCGGCGTCGGGGCACCTAGTCGTCGCCCGGGGCCTAGGGGGATGCGGTCCGGGGTAAGGGAGCAGGATACCGGGCGGTCCGTGCGAGGTGGCTGCCACTTTGCGCCCGGTCGGGAGGGAACGCTCGATGCAGAACCTGCGGAGAATCGGTGCCGAGGCCGGGATCCTGGCCGGCATCGCGACCGGCCTGCTGTTCCTGGGGTTCGTCTGGTTCTTCCCCCAGGCCGGTCTGACGATGGCGGGCCAGGCCAGCCCGCACGCCTACATGAAGTTCATCGGCAAGCACGAGATGCTGTTCTGGACGGTGAACGTCCTCGGCGGGCTGCTCGCCGCGCTGATGAGCGCGGTGCTGTTCCGCACGCTGGAGGACCGCTTTGAGGGCGACGCCCCGGCGAGCGCGCGGATCGGCGCGCTCTTTGGCATCGGCGGCGCGTTCGGGTTCGCCGCCAGCGCCCTCGTCCGTCAGGTCGGCTTCAGCGCGGCGGCCAAGATGTACGCGACCAATCAGAGCGCGGCGGTGCAGGCCTTCCGCGCCGTGCAGTGGACGGAGCAGTCGATGTTCGCGCTCGGGCAGGTGGCGGTGGGGCTGGGCGCGATCGTGCTCGGGATCGTCATGCTCCAGGAGAAGCGCTACGGCAGCGTCGGCTACCTCAGCGCCGTGGCCGGCACGACGATGTTCCTCGGCGCCTTCATCAGCCATGTCGTCCTGTTCATGGGCAGCTTCGCCCTCATGGCCGGCTGGTTGATCTGGACGGCGATGATCGTCCGCGGCGAGGCCGGTCCGGGCCTGATCCGGATCGGCGCCAACGGCCGCTCACGCGCCTCGCGCCAGGCGGCCTAGCGGGTCTCTCGTCCCCGACGGCCCGGGAGGAGACGTCTCCCGGGCCGTCGCGCGTTCGGCGGTCGATCCTCAGGGCAGCTCGGTCGGTTCCGCCACCACGCTGAGCCGGCTCGGACCGCGCAGGATCTCAATCGTGACGGGTGCGCCGACCTCGTGCCGGGCGAGCAGCCGCTGCAGCTCGTCGGGCGAGGGCACGGGCGCGCCCCCCAGGCCGACCAGCACGTCTCCCGGCCGCAGCCCCGCGCGCTCTGCCGCGGTGCCGGGCTGCACGTCCACGATCCGCACGCCGCTCTGCCCGGTCAGCCCGTACTCCAGCGCCAGCTGCCGATCCAGGGTCACCTGCTGCCCCGAGATTCCGAGGTAGGCGCGGCGCACGCGGCCGTTGCGGATCAGCTGGGCGGTGACCCACTTCGCGGTGTTCACCGGGATGGCGAAACAGATGCCCTGGGATCCCATGATCACCGCGGTGTTGATCCCCACGACGCGGCCCCGCGCGTCCACCAGCGGGCCGCCGGAGTTGCCGGGGTTGAGCGCGGCGTCGGTCTGGATGACGTTCTCGATCAGACGGCCGGAGCGGGCGCGCAGCGCCCGCCCGAGCGCGCTGACCACGCCCGTGGTGACCGTGGCCTGGAAACCCAGCGGGTTGCCGATCGCCACAACGAGTTGACCGACGCGCAGGCGGGCGGAGTCGCCGAGCTCCGCCGACGGCAGCCCGGCCTCATGGAGACGCACCACGGCGAGGTCGCTGTGCGGATCGTCGCCCACGACCTCCGCCTCCAGCGTCCGGCCGTCCTGCAGCCCCACCTCGATGCGCCGCGAGCCCGAGACGACGTGGCTGTTCGTGAGCACGTAACCGTCGGGCGTGATGATCACCCCGCTGCCCGCGCCCCGGACCTCCTCGAACCCCCGGCGGCGGAAGCGCTCCGGGACGGACCGGGCCACGGCGACGCTCACGACGGCGGGGCCAGCCCGCTCCACCGCTTCCACCACCGCGCGGGAGTAGGCGTCGAGCGCCTCCGCCTCGCCCGGCGGCCCCGGATCGCCGCGCTGGTTGACGTCGAACGCCGAAACGGTCTGCGCGACCTGCACCGCACTGCACCTCCTGTTGCTCCCGCGAACGAACGGCGCGCGCGGCCCTATTCCAGGCGCGGTCGGCCGCGGTGTGACCGACGTCACTTGGCAAACTCGCCGGGGGCGGCGCATAATGCTGTGCATGCGGACGTGGGGCGCCTTCCTCTTGCTGGGCACGATCTGGGGCTCGTCGTTCCTCTGGATCAAGATCGCCGTCGGGGAGGTCGGACCGGCGACGCTGGCCGCCTTCCGCCTGCTCTTCGGCTCGCTGGGGCTGCTCGTCGTTGCCCGGCTGACGCGCACCCCCTTCCGCGAGCAGCTCCGGGCCTATTTTCCGGCGTACCTGTTCATGGGCTTCTTCAACACGGCGCTGCCCTTCGTCCTGATCTCCTGGGCGGAGACGCGTATCGACTCTGCGCTGGCCGCGATCCTCAACGCCACGGCGCCGCTGTTCGCCATCGTCATCGCCCACTGGTGGCTGAGCGACGAGAAGATCACCCTGCGTCGTCTGGGCGGGCTCGTCGTTGGCTTCGGGGGCGTGGTCGTCCTGATGAGCCGAGAGTTCTCGCCGCAGGGCGTGCACGGGACCATCTGGGGATACGCGGCGATGGTCGCCGCGTCAGCGAGTTACGGACTCTCCGCGACCTTCTCCCGACGCCACCTGCGCGGCCACCCGCCCCTGGTGCAGGCGACGATGGTTGTGCTCCTCGCCGACCTGATGACCTGGCTCGTCGTGCCGGTGATGGACCGGCCGGTGATCCTGCCGCAGGCCCCCGTGACCTGGCTGGCGCTGGCCTGGCTGGGGCTGCTGGGTTCCTGCGTCGCCTACCTGCTGTACTTCTACCTGATCAACGCCTGGGGACCAACGCGCGCCTCGCTCGTCACCTACATCTTCCCCGTGGTCGGGATCGCGCTGGGCGTGGTCTTCCTCAACGAGGCGCTGGACTGGCGCCTTGCCGCCGGCGCGGCGCTGATCGTCGGCGGCATCGCGGTGGTGAACCGCCCGCCAGCCCCGGCAGTGCGCCTTCCCCTGCGAGCCGAGCGGCCGCAGGAGTCGTGACGCGGCCGGGAGGCCCATCTGCCGATGCGGCGGGAGCGCCGGGCGGCGATCGATGCGCGCATGGCCGCTCTCGCGAACGCGTCGGGCACCGCGCGGGTCCCGCGGTGCCCGATCGAACACGATCTCCGTAGCGCAGGCTAGCGCTGCCCTGCCGGCCCCTGGTGGTCGTGATTGTCGTCGCCGTAGCCGAAGCCGGGGCGATCGACCGGGGTCTCGCCGGAGGCGCTGCTGCCGTTGCCGCGACCCCGCCCGCCACTGCGTGACTCGACCTCGTGCCCGGGCGGCCCGGAGTGCTCGTGGTTCTCGTCGCCGTAGCCCCACCCCGGCCGTGCTTCTCGCGCCTCCTCCTGCGGCGGCGCGTCGAAGTCGTAGCCGTACGGGTACTGCTGCGTCGTGGTGCCGACCAGGGCGCCGTCGGCGTACGTGCTGACAGTGACGATCCAGACCTTCGTGCCGTCCGCCAGGGTGGTGAGGATGCGGTCTTCCTGCGTCAGGAGCATGCCGTCGGCGCTGTAGGTGGTGAGGGACCGCGCGGACAGCTCGCCGTTCAGCCACAGGTCGGCCTGTTGGACGAGCAGCGTGCCGCTCTCTGCGTAGTCCCGGTGGATGTGCGTGGTCGAGACGGAGGAGTATCGCCACTCGTCGTAGGCGCTGATCATGCCGTTCGCGTAGTACTCCACCGTGCGCTGCTGCCGCAGCGTGCCGTCCGGGGCTGTCTCGGTGATGACCTGCGTGGTCAGGGCGCCGTCGACGTAGGTGCTGGCGACGGTGACGGTGTTCCCGAACCGGTTGACGAAGCTCGTGGTGCTGGTGACCGTCTCAGCCCAGGCCGGGGCGGCCAGCGCCACGACCAGCGCCGCCACCGCGGCTGCCACCCCTGCCCTCGTCGTCGTCCGCATGGCCGTCCGCTCCTTTGGGTGCGGTCATGAGCCGGAAGACCCGCACGCCGGCCCGGCCACCCTGCACAGCAAGCGCGATGCCGTCATCTGCCTGAAGACCTCCCGAGAACTTCCACGAGGACCCTCCTCGCGCGACGAGAATACGGGGTGTCGTGGCCACGCTGACCGAACTGCCCGTGCGGGACAACATCATCGTGTTCAGCCTGGGCGGCGAGACGATCGCCTCGGCCTACGGCACGAACGCCGTGGCGGTGCTGGGCGAGGACGCCGTGCTGGTGGTCGATCCGCTCATCGCCCCGGCCCACGGGCGGCTGATCGCCGCCGCCCTCCGCCGGCGCACCGACGCGCCGGTGCGCTACGTCGTCTTCACCCACCACCACACCGATCACAGCCTGGGCGCCGCCGCCCTCGCGGACCAGGGCGCCGCGCTCATCGGCCATCGAGCCTGTCGCGAGCGCATGGCCGAGGAGCACCCCGGGCTCATCGCCGCCCGGCAGAGCCAGAGCGGCACCGCGGAGCTGTTCGCCGACGCCCGGCCGGTGCTGCCGACGATCACGTTCGACCAGGCGCTGACGCTGCACGTGGGCGGCACGGAGGTGGAACTGTGGCATCCCGGCTGGGCGCACACGCCGGGCGATGTCTTCCTGTTCATCCCCGAAGCCCGGGTGGCGATCGCCGGCGACCTGGTGTTCGCAGGCTACCACTACAACTACGAGCACGCCTCGCTGGAAGGGGTCCGCAGGGGCCTGCACGCGCTGCGCGCCCTCGACGCCGACACGTTCATCCCGGGACACGGCGCCCCCGGCGGCAGCGAGCTGCTCGAGGCGCAGGCCGCCTACCACGATACGGTTGAGCGCATCGTCACCGAGGCGATGGCGGCCGGGCGCGGCGACGAGGAGGCGGCGGCCGCGGTGCGCGCGGCGTTCCCCGAGCACCTCCTGGGGATCGTCGTCCCCGGAGGCGTGGGGCGCGTGCGGGAACAGCTGGGGAAGAAGGTGAGGCGATGAGAGTCGACGTCCAGTGGACCGCGCCGATGCGGTTCGCGGGCCGGGCCGCCAGTGGAGCGCAGACCGTCATGGCGGCGCGGCGGGCAGGCGAGGTGCCGGCGGGCCCCTCGCCCATGGAGACGGTCCTCATGGCCCTGTGCGCCTGCGCCGGGATCGACGTGGTGGAGATCCTCGCGAAGATGCGCGTGAACCTGGCCGATTTGCGCATCGAGGCGGACGCTGAGCGCGCCTCTGAGCCGCCCCGGGTCTTCACCCGCATCCACCTGCGGTTCGAGCTGAGGGGCGCCGGACTCAGCGTCGAGCGGGCGGAGCGGGCCGTGCGGCTTTCCCTGGACAGGTACTGCTCCGTCGCCGCGATGCTGCGCTCCACCGCGCAGATCTCCCACGAGGTGATCGTGCGCCCCGCGGAGGAGATCGGCGAGGCGGATGGCGTCAGGCAGGCGGCGCGTCCCGGCGCTTCCCGAGCGCGCGCCGCAGGATCGCGCCGGCCGCCAAACCGAGGGCCACGCCCGCGGCGTTGACGGCGACGTCCGGCATCTCGGCCGCGCGGTAGCCGACCACCCACTGCAGCCCCTCGACCAGCGCGCCGTAGGCGACGCCGAACAGCCAGGCGGTCAGCGCTCCGCGCGCGCCGGCGAGCAGCGCGCCCAGCACGGCGTACCCCAGCAGGTGCCACCCCGGACCGCCGGGCGCGCCAGCCTCGGGGGGCAGCAGCGACCCCGCCAGGATAACCATCATCCATCCCGCGGTGGCCAGCCGGCGCAGGCGCGACATCGCAGCAGGAAGATTCACCGCGCCGGATGCAGGGCCTGTCAGGAGGGGCGATTAGCGCGCGCCGCGCCGGCGCGCGGAGTCGGCGTCGCCCATGAAGAAGCGCTGGCAGGCCGCGACGCCAGTCCCCACAGACAGCCGGACCCCGGCCAGGGCGAGCGCCATCTCGGTGCCGGCCAGCGTGGCCAGCACCTCGAGCTCGCCGAGGGCGCCGAGGTGTCCGATGCGGATGGCGCGGCCGCGCAGCCGGCCCAGTCCGGTGCCCAGGGAGAGGTTGAAGCGCGACGCCGCGGTACGCAACACCCCGTCGCCGTCCACTCCCTCCGGCATCACCACCGTCGTCAGCGTCTGGCTGTAGGCGGCGGGGTCCCGGCAGAAGATCTGCAGGCCCCAGGCGCGCACGGCCTGGCGGACGCCCTCCGCCAGACGCCGGTGGCGCGCGAAGACCTGCGGCAGACCTTCCTCCTGCAGCATCCGCAGCGCCTCGCGCAGGCCGAACAGGAGCAACGTCGCCGGGGTGTACGGGAAGTAGCCCCGGCGCATCTCAGCGATGATCGGCCGCCAGTCGAAGAACGCCCGCGGCGTGCGCACCTGCTCGCTCCGCGCCAGCGCCCGCGGCCCGGCGCAGAGGATGGCCATCCCCGGCGGCAGCATCAGCCCCTTCTGCGACCCGGTGAGGGCGACATCGACCCCCCACTCGTCGAAGCGGAAGTCGATGCTCCCGAGCGAACTGACGGCGTCCACCAGCAGCAGCGCGGGGTGCGCGGCGGCGTCCATCGCCCGGCGCACCGCGGCGATGTCGGCGGTGACGCCGGTGGAGGTCTCGTTGTGCACGAGGAGGACCGCGGCGTAGGCGTGCGCGCGGTCGGCCGCCAGGCGCTCCTGCACAACCGCGGCGGGTACGCCCTCCTCCCAGGGCAGCTCGACCTCGTCGACCGACATGCCCAGCCGCCGCGCCGCCTCGGCGTACAGATGGCTGAAGTGCCCCACGTTGAAAGCGAGGACGCGATCGCCGGGGTTGAGGGTGTTGACGAGCGACGCCTCCCAGGCGCCGGTGCCCGAGGCCGGCAGGAGCACGACCTCGCCGCGCGCGGTCTGGAAGACGGTGCGCAGGCCGGCCACGATCTCGCCCACGAGCGGCGGCAGCTCGGCGCCGCGGTGGTCGGGCACCGCGCGGTCCATCGCCCGCAGCACCCGCTCGGGGACGTTCGTCGGGCCGGGGATCTGCAGGAAGTGGCGGCCGGCCATATCTCCGTAGCACTTCGGCGCGGGGCCGTCCGCGCCTCCGCCCGCGGGCGGCCCGAGAACGGCAGGAGGTAGGCGCGGTCGCAGGAAATGCGCCGGAGATGACGACCCCGACCGCCCTCGCCGGCCTGCGCGTCCTCGATCTCAGCCAGGTGATGGCCGGACCCTACTGCGCCATGCTGCTGGGAGATCTCGGCGCCGACGTGATCAAGGTCGAACCGCCGCAGGGCGACTCGACGCGGCAGATGGCGGGCGCTGCGGGCGGTGAGAGCCCGGCGTTCTGGGCCGTGAACCGGAACAAGCGCGGGATCGCCGTTGATCTCAAGACCGCGGAAGGTGCCGCCATCGTCCGGCAGCTTGCGGCGCGGGCCGATGTCGTCATCGAGAACTTCCGGCCGGGCACCCTCGCCCCGTACGGCCTGGACTACGCGGCGCTGCGCCGCACGCACCCGGCACTGATCTACGTCTCCATCTCCGGCTTCGGGCAGACCGGGCCGTACGCCGGCCGGGGCGGGTTCGACCTCATCGCCCAGGGCATGAGCGGCATCATGTCGGTGACGGGCGACGTCGGCCTGCCGCCGATGAAATGCGGTTTGCCGATCACCGACCTGGGCGCCGCCCTCTTCGCCGCCGTAGCCGTCCTCGCCGCCTGCCTCCACCGCGCGCGCAGCGGGGAGGGCCAGCACATCGACACCTCCCTGCTCGAGGCGGGGATCGCCCTCTCGGTGTGGGAAGCGGCGCAGTACTTCGCGGGAGGCGGCGTGCCGGAGCCCACGGGATCGGCGCACCGCATGTCAGCCCCCTACCAGGCGATCCGCTGCCGCGACCGGCACATCACGGTGGGCGCGGCGAACCAGCGCACGTGGGAGGCGCTGGCCCGGGTCATCGGGCGCGAAGACCTGCTGGCGCGGCCGGAGTACGCCACCGACGCCGCGCGGACCGCGCATCGCCGGCAGCTCGCCGCCGAGATCGAACGCACGATGCGCGCCCGCCCCGCCGCGCACTGGCTGGCGGCGCTGGAGGAAGCCGGGGTCCCCTGCGGCCCGATCCTGACCTACGCCGAGGTCTTCGCCGATCCGCACGTCCAGGCGCGCGGCATGGTGGCGGAGCTGACGCACCCGGTGGCTGGCCCCATCCGCCAGCTGGGGCCGGCGGTCAAGCTCTCCGCCACGCCCGCCGCGCTCCGCCGTCCCGCTCCGCGGCTGGGCGAGCATACGCGGGAGGTCCTGCGCGAGCTGGGCTACGACGAGCGGGCGGTCGACGATCTGGTCAGGCGCGGGGTGGTGCGGGAAATCTGGAGCACGTTTGGAGGGAGGCCACCGTGACCACGCCTGCCGAGGAGATCCTGCTGGCGCGCGAGGGCGCCATCGCCACGATCACCTTCAATCGCCCGCACGCGCGCAACGCCCTGACCTGGAACATGTACGATCGGCTCATCGACCTCTGCGACGAGGTGGACCGCGACCCGGACGTGCGGGTCGTCATCTTGCGCGGGGCGGGCGAGGCGGCGTTCGTCGCCGGCACCGACATCAGCCAGTTCGAGGCCTTCCAGGGGCCGCAGGACGCGATCGCCTACGAGCAGCGCATCGAGCGCGTCCTCGACCGCCTGGAGCGCGTGCACCGGCCGACCATCGCCCTGCTGCGCGGCTACTGCGTCGGCGGGGGACTCTCCATCGCCGCGGCCTGCGACTTCCGCTACGCGGCGCCCGACCTGCAGCTGGGCGTGCCCATCGCGCGCACGCTGGGCAACTGCCTGTCGATGAGCAACGTCGCCCGCATCCTGGACCTCGTCGGTCCGGCGCGGGCGAAGGAGCTGATCATGCAGGCCCGCCTGCTGAACGCCGATCAGGCCCTGGCTCTGGGCCTGGTCACCGAGGTCGTGCCCGCCGGGCGGCTGGAGGCCCGCGTCCGCGAGGTGGCCGAGCAGCTGACCACCCTCGCCCCGTTGACCCTGCGCGCGACGAAGGAGGCGATCCGCCGCATCCAGCTCCGCCGCCGGATCGAGCCCCGCGAGGGCGAGGATCTCATCGTCGCCTGCTACATGAGCGAGGACTTCCGGGGCGCGGTCCGAGCCTTCCTCACCAAGCAGGCCTACCGCTGGACCGGCCGGTGAGCAGCGGATGGCGCCGTCTGAGGGGCGCCCTCCTCAGAGCCGCTGGCCCGCCAGGCGGGATGCCTCTCCCGGCTCCGGGAAGCGACCGGTGGCCTTCTTGTCGAAGACCGTCTGCTCCCCGATCTGGATGACGAACCGTCCCCCCGAGCTGGGGATGATGGTCAGGGCTGCGATGCGCCCCGCGTGCTCGGCCAGGATCTCCGCCGCCACACGGGCGGCGTGGTTCTCATAGCCTCATTCCGCGCAGTACTCGATGCGCACGGTCGCCTTCGCCGCCATCTCTACCTCCTCCGGTCTATCTACGTCGCCGGCCCGCCGGCGAACCGCGCCTGCGCGGCGCGGATCGTCTGCTCCGCGTCGCGCGCGCCCGACCAGCCGATGATCTCGGTGGCCTTCTCTTCCAGCGTCTTGTAGACCTCGAAGAAGTGCCGGATCTCCGCCAGGGCGTGCGGGGCGAGGTGCTCCAGGTCGACGACCTCGCGGAATCGCGGGTCGCCTATGGGCACGGCGAGGATCTTCTGGTCGCGGCCCTTCTCGTCGCGCATATCCAGGACGCCGACCGGGCGCACCGGCACGATGCAGCCCGGGAAGGTCGCGTCATACGTCACGATCAGGACGTCGAGGTGGTCGCCATCCTCGGCCAGCGTGCGGGGGATGAAGCCGTAGTCGGTGGGGTAGTGCAGGGGCGAATAGAGGACGCGGTCCAGCCGCAGGCGGCCGGTGCCCTCGTCGAACTCGTACTTGTTGCGGCTCCCCTTGGGGATCTCGACCAGCGCCTCGACGATCACGTCCCCATGATGCCCCACGGGACCGGCGCGCACAAGGACCCGGCGCGGTATCCCGGCGCGGTATCATAGCGGCACAGCCGTCCCCGCGGAGGTGGCGCCATGCAGCTGGGGGCGATCGGCCAGATCGCCATCCACGTTCGGGAGCTCGATCGGGCGGTGCAGTTCTACCGCGACCGGCTGGGGCTGCGGTTCCTCTTCCAGGCCCCGCCGGGCCTGGCTTTCTTCGATGCGGGCGGCGTGCGCCTGATGCTGAGCCGCCCCGAGGGCGCGGCGGCGGGCACGTCCATCCTGTACTTCCAGGTGGACGACATCCCGCAGGCCGTCGCGGCCCTCCGCGCCCGCGGCGTCCACTTCACCGCCGAGCCGCACCTCATCGCGCGCCTGCCGGACCACGACCTGTGGATGGCCTTCTTCCTCGACTCCGAGGACAACACCATGGCGCTGATGAGCGAGGTGCCGCGCCGCGGCTAGCGTCCCCGCCGGCCGGTGACCATCTCGCGCACCCATCCCGCCTGCCCGAGGTGCAGCATGTTGTGCAGGACGGCGCCCCAGTACAGGAACCAGCCGCGGGTCCGCTCCTGCCAGAACTCCGCGACCCACTCCGCCCCCGGG
>DATLZI010000283.1:0-8560 GCA_035574075.1 bacterium
CCTCGCCGTCGCCGCGGCCGTCGGGCACGTCGATCACGCCGCCGCCGGCGGCGGCCGCCAAGCGCACGCGCACCCCGGGCCCGGCGCGCCCCTCGATCCGCCCCGGCAGGAAGTTCGCCACTCCGAGGAACGCCGCGACGAAGGGCGTGGCCGGACGCTCATAGATCTCCTCCGGCCGTCCGACCTGCACGAGGTGCCCGGCGGACATCACGGCGATCCGCTGCGACATGGCCATCGCCTCGCCCTGGTCGTGCGTCACGTAGACGACGGTGATGCCGAGGCGGCGCTGCAACTCCTTGATCTCGAACCGCATCTCCTCGCGCAGCTTCGCGTCGAGGTTGCTGAGCGGTTCGTCGAGCAGCAGCACGGCGGGCTCCATGACCAGGGCGCGGGCCAGAGCGACGCGTTGCTGCTGGCCGCCGGAGAGCTCGTGGGGGAAGCGGTGCGCGTAGTCGCCGAGCTTCACGAGCTGCAGGGCCCGGCGCACCTCGCTCTCGATCTCCGCCCGCGACCGGCCCTGCCGCCGCAGCGGATAGGCCACGTTCTGGAAGGCCGTCATGTGCGGCCAGACCGCGTAGGTCTGGAAGACCATCCCCATCCCCCGCCGTTCCGGCGGCACCGTGGTGCGGGCCGCGGCGTCGGAGAGTACGCGGCCGTCCACAGCGATGCGGCCTGTGGTCGGCCGGATGAACCCGGCGATCATGCGCAGCGTCGTCGTCTTGCCGCAGCCGGAGGGACCGAGCAGGGTGACGAACTCGCCGTCGGCCACCGCGAGATCGAGCGCCCGGACCGCCCAGATCCGGCCGTAGGCCTTGCCCACCCCTTCCAGGCGCAGGTCAGCCATCAGCGCACCAGCTCCCGCACGGCGGCCACCCGTGTCAGGAGGTGCAGCGCAACGAGCAGCACGGTGACCACGAACGCCACCGCCGCGGAAAGGGCGATCTTGCCCTCCTCGTGGAGCCCGAAGACCACGACGCCGATCGTCTCCTTGCCCACCGAGAAGAGCAATATGGAGAGCGTCAGCTCAACCATCGCGGGGATGAAGACCAGGAACCAGCCCGCGGCGACGCTCGGCCGGATGATTGGCAGCACGATGTCGCGGAAAGCCTGCCAGCCGCGGGCCCCGCTGATCCGGGCCGCCTCCTCCAGCGATTCGTGCACCTGGCTGAGCCCGGCCAGGACCGTGCGCACGCCGAAGACCAGGAAGCGGGCCACGTAGGCCAGGAGGATGATCCAGATCGTGTTGTACAGACGCAGGCCCAATCCAGGCACGGGCCGCAGCCAGGCGAGAATCATCGCCAGCGCGACGACGGTGCCGGGCACGGCGTAGGGGATCGTGATCAGCAGATCGAGCACCGCGGCGCCGCGGATCCGCACCCGACCGATGAGGTACCCCAGCCCGAGGGCCAGGACCGCGATCGCCGTGGCCGCGCCGGCGGAGAGGGCCAGGCTGTTCAGGAACGCGCGCTGCGCTTTGGGGATGCCGAGGAACGCCGTGGCGAAGTGCCGGAGGGTGACGTTGTCGGGCGTCGGCGGCAGGCCGTAGGCGCGGGTGATCGCCGTGAGCAGGATCGCCCCGAGCGGCAGGACGATGGCCACGAAGGCGAAGACGCCCAGGGCCGCCGTGGCCAGCCAGCGCCACCGCCCGAGGGCGATGCGCGGGGCGCCGCCGCCGGCCGAGCGCCCGGCGACCACGGCGAACCGCATCCGCCGCACCAGGAGCCGCTGCGCCTGCAGCGCCACGGCGGCGACCGCCACCAGCCACAGCGAGAGCGCCGCCGCGGTCTGCAGGTTGAACGGCGCGTCGAAGTTGAGGATCGTGGCGTAGATCTTCGTCGGAAGCACGAAGTACCGGGCGGGGAAGCCCAGCACGGCCGGGATGCCGAAGTTGGCCAGCGAGGACATGAACAGGAGCAGCGCGCCGGCGAGCAGCCCCGGGCGGACCAGCGGCAGGGTGATCTCCCGCAGGAGATCGAACGGCCGGGCGCCGGCGATGCGCGCCGCCTCCTCCAGCGCCGGGTCCATCCGCGCCAGCAGGGCGCGGACCGTCGCGTAGGCGATCGGGTACCCGTAGAGGGTGAGCACGAAGATGATCCCCCCCGGGCCGTAGATCACGAGCAGCGGATCGGGCGACGCGGTGAGCGCCATCCAGGCCTGGTTGAGGTAGCCGACCGGACCGAGGAGGTAGACCCAGGCGATCGCGCCGATGAAGGGCGGGATCATGTAGGGCAGCAGCGCCACCGTATCCCAGAAGCGGGCTGCCGGCAGATCCGTGCGCGTCACCAGCCAGGCCAGGATCGCTCCCAGGGCGCTGCCGAGCGCCGCGGACGACGAGGAGACCAGGAGGCTGTTCCACAGGGTGCGCGCCGCCGCGGGGTCGCGGAGCGTGCGCAGGACGTGGTCCAGCGTGGGACGCCCGTCCGCCAGGAACGCGTTCGCCACGAGGACCAGCGACGGGTAGACGACGAGGATGCCGAAGAGGCCGGCGGCGGCGAGACCGCCGGCCGCCAGGATCCAGCGCGCGCCCACCCGCTCCCGGGCGGCGGCCAGCGACGGGAAGGCCGCCTCACGCGCCACGACCGCCTACTGCGATCCCCCGAAGAGCTCGCCGAAGCGCCGGCGGATCAGCTCCCGGTTCTTCTCGATGTACTCCAGGTTGGGCAGCAGCGGCTTGAAGTCGGCGAGGTCGGGCGTATGCGCCGGATAGGGCAGGCCGGGCATCACCGGGATGTAGGCCAGGCCGATGAAGATGCGCTGCGCCTCCGGGGTATAGAGGTAGTTCACGAAAGCCTCCGCCGCGGCCTGGTTGGCCGTACCCTTGATGATCCCGATCGGCGTGGGCACCAGCAACGCCCCCTCCTTCGGCCAGATGTGGTCCACGGGCGAGCCGTCGGCCTTCAGGCGGCGGACGAAGAAATCGACGATCTGCGCGATGACCACCTCGCCGGAGGCGAGGGCCCGGGCCACATCGCCGTTGCTGCGCAGGACGACGGCGTTGTTCGCCTTGAGCTTCTCGTAGTACGCCCAGCCGAAGTCGCGCATCGCGGCGAAGGTGCCGACGTGGTTGAACGCCGCGCCGGAGACGAACGGGCTCGGCATCCCCGCCTTGCCGCGGTAGCGCGGCAGGGTGAGATCCCACCAGCTGCTCGGCAGGAAGCGCACGATCCGGGTGTTGTAGGCGATGACGTTGAAGATCAACCGCACCTCGTGCATCCGGTTCCCGCTGTAGTGGTACTGCGCCGGGGCGCGCCGTCCGGCCGGCGGGCTGTACGGCTGCAGCAGATCCCGGCTGGCCAGGAAGCGGAAGAAGTCGATGTCCGCGAACCAGATCACGTCGGCCTGGATCTTCCCGGCCTGCATCTCCGCCTGGAGTTTCGCCACGACCGGCCCGGAGCCAGCGCGGAAGACATTGACCCGCACGCCCGGATAGCGCTGCATGAAGTCGCGTGTGATCGCGCTGACGTCGTCTTCCGACTCCGAGGTGTAGAGGGTAAAGGTGCCCGTAGGCGCCGGCGGCGCCCCCGCGCCGGGCAGGGCCACCAGGATCACGATCAGCCCTGCCAGCACGGCGGCCGTCCGCCCCCGTCGTCCTGCGCTGTGCATGGTGCTGCCCCCTTTCAGGTTGTCGGGACTTCCGGCGCCGCCACGCGCCAGAGCTCCTCGAACTCCGCCTTGTTCCAGCGGGCCAGCTCCTCGCCCGCGCTGACCGAGAACCCTTCGATCGCCACGGTCCCCGCGTAGTCGCGCAGCGCGCGCAGGATCCGCACGAGATCGCGGCCGCCCTGGCCCAACGGCAGGTGCAGGCGAGACTCGTCGGCATCGCTGAGGTGCACGTGCACCACGCGCTGCAGCTGGCCGAGGAACGCCACCTCGTCCTCGCCCCAGGGGATATGCGCCACGTCCAAGACCGTGCCGACGTTGGGCCGATCGACGTCGGCGAGCAGCCGGTTCGCCTCCTGGGCGGTAACGATGAACTCGGCCTGCCGCGCCTCCATGTGCTCCACGCCCACCGTCATCCCGTGGTGCGCGGCGTGGTCGGCGATCTCCTGCACCGCCGCGACCAGGCGCGGCCAGTAGACCCCCCCCTCGTCGTGCGGCACGGTGACCCGTCCCGGGTGCATCACAACCAGCGGCACGCCCAACTGCGCGCCGAGCTCCACGCAGTGGTGCAGCGCGGTGAGCGACGCCGCCCGGATGGCCTCGATCTGCGAAGCCGGGTTGAGGTCCCAGCTCAACATGTGCAGGGTGAGATGGCTGCCCAACTCCCGGGCCCGCGCTGCGACCGCCCCGACCTCCTGGCCTTCATGATCGAGCTGGTAGGCCCACAGCTCGACGCCGTCGTAGCCCAGGCGGTGGGCGACCTCGAGGATCTCGCGCGAGGAATGCGCCCAGAGCAAGGGAGCGCTGAGCAGCACCCGGCAGCGACGCGCCACCGGCGGGGAACTCTCCGGCACCGCGGCCGGCGGGGCCGCGGCCGGGGCTGTCCGTGTCGCCCCCGCGGGGCGATCGCTCCGCCGCGGGCGGATGATGTCCGCCGTCGTGCGCAGCTCCGCCGCGACCCGGAAGGGCTTGCTCAACATCCGCCCGGGCAGCCGGGCCACGAAGTCGCGCGGGCTGCGCCTGAGCTCCGTGGCGATCTCGATGGGCTTCACGAGCAGCCGGCGGGCGACGGTGTCCGCGTAGCGCTCCATGAACTGCAGCGTGCGCACCGCCTCCGCCCGCCCGCAGGCGATGCACGTCACGCGGGAGAGCCCGCCGGCCGCCGGCCGGACGACGTGCACCCGCACCTGGCCACACCACGGGCAGCGCAGCTCGATCTCGTACCGTTCGGCGTAAGCGCCCGTGGAGGACGTCACCGACCGCCCAGCTCCCGCACGAGGTCGTCGAGGAACCGCGCGCCGGCGGCGCCGTCGGCCACGCGGTGGTCCACCGCCAGCGTGAGGGTGCACACCGGGCGCACCACGACCTGCTCTGCCTCGACCCAGGGCCGCGCGCGCACGGCGCCGACGGAGAGGATCGCCGACTGCGGCGGATAGATCAGCGAGGTGAAGCGGTCCACGCCGAACATACCGAGGTTGGAGACGGTGAAGACCGCGCCGCTCACCTCCGCGGCCGTCAGGCTGCCGGCCCGCGCCCGGGCGGCGAGCGCCTGCAGCGCGTCGTGGATGGCCTCGGGAGCCTGATCGCCGGCATCCCTCAGCACCGGCGCCAGCAGTCCTTCCGCGGTCTCGACCAGGACGCCGATCGCCGTGTCCTCGTGCACCTGGATCCGCCCGTCCACGAACGACGCCCGCATCAGGGGATGGCCGCGCAGCGCCCGCGCCGCGGCGCGCACGACCAGCGCGGTGTACGAGGCCCGTCCCCGGCGCGAGGCGGGAGCGGACATCTCCACATCGCGCATCAGGAAGATATGGGGGATCTCCCGGGCGCTGCGCGCCACGCGCTCGGCGATGACGCGCCGGCGCGGGGGGAGCGGCTCGTCCGGCGCGCTGCGCGCGGCCAGCGCGCGACGAACGTCCTCCTCGGTGATACGGCCCCCCGGCCCCGTGCCAGGGACGGCCGCCAGATCGAGGCCGGCCTCGCTGGCGATCCGTCGCGCCGCCGGGGTCGCCGCGGCGGACGGCGCGCGGGACGCGCCGGTCGTCCGCAGAGGGGACGCCGGGGACAGCGAGGACTCCGTCGCCGGAGCGCGGGCGGCCCCCGCCCCGGGGTCGCCGTCCTGGTCCGGCACCGTCTCGCCGGGCTGGAGGATGTAGGCGATGACCCCGGTGACGGGAACGCGTTCCCCGGCCTGCGCGCGCAGACCGGCCAGCACCCCCGACGCCGGCGCCTCCACCTCCATGTTCACCTTGTCGGTCATCACCTCGACCAGGGGGTCGCCCTCGCGCACCATCTCGCCTTCCCGCCGGAGCCAGCGGATGACGGTCCCCTCCTCCATCGTCATGTCGAACTTCGGGAGGATGACGGGGGTCGCCACGGTCAGGCCGCCAGCACCCGGCGCACCCCGTCGGCGATGTCCTCCACCTGCGGGACGGCGGCGCGTTCCAGGGTCCGGTTGTAGGGGATCGGGCACTCCGCCCCTGCCAGCCGCACGATCGGCGCCTGGAGATGGAACAGGGCGTCGCTCTCCGCGATGAGGGCCGCGATCTCGGCGCCGATGCCCAGCGTCTTCACCGCCTCGTAGGCGACCACGACGCGGCCCGTCTTGCGCACCGAGGCGAGGATCGTCTCCGCGTCCAGCGGACGCAGCGTGCGGGGGTCCACGACCTCGACGCTCACGCCCTCGGCGGCCAGCTGCTCGGCGGCCTGCAGGGCGCGGGGCACCATCACGCCGGTGGCGACGACGGTGACGTCGGTGCCCGCGCGCTTGACGTCCGCCCGGCCGAGCGGCACGGGGAGCGGTTCCTCCGGCACCGGTCCCCGCGTGCGGTAGAGCAGCTTGTGCTCCACGAAGATGACCGGGTTGTCGTCCGCGATGCTCGCCAGCAGCAGCCCCTTGGCGTCCGCGGGGGTGGTCGGCGCGACCACCTTCAACCCCGGCACGTGCGCGAACCACGCCTCCAGGCTCTCGGAGTGCTGCGCCGCCGCGCCGGTGCCCGACCCCGCGGGGGTGCGCACCACCATCGGCACCGCCGCCCGGCCCCCGAACATGAACCGGACCTTCGCCGCCTGCAGCACGAGCTGCTCCATGGCCAGGGTGATGAAATCCATGAACTGGATCTCGACCACCGGCCGCAGCCCGGTGAGGGCGGCGCCGATCGCGCAGCCGGTGATCGCCGCCTCCGAGATGGGCGTGTCGCGCACGCGCGCGGGTCCGAACTCCTCCAGCAGCCCGTCCGTCACCCCAAAGGCCCCGCCGTAGACGCCGATGTCCTCGCCCAGCAGCAGGACGCGATCGTCGCCGCGCAGCGCCTGGCGCAACGCCTCGCGCACGGCCTCGGCGTAGCTCAGCTCCCGACTCACGCGTACACCTCGTCCAGCAGCGTCCCCGGGTCGGGTTCGGGGCTGGCCTCGGCGAAGCGCACGGCCTCCGCCACCGCGGCGCGCGCCCAAGCCTCCAGCTGCGCGGCATCCGCCTCGCTCAGCGCCCCTTCGGCGAGCAGGCGGGCCCGCAGCGCGGCGATGGGGTCGCGGCGGCGCCAGGTCTCGACTTCCTCCCGCGACCGGTAGCGCTGGCGGTCGCTCTTGCTGTGCCCTTTGTACCGATAGGTGACGCACTCCAGCAGGCTGGGGCCGCAGCCGGCCCGCGCCCGGGCCACCGCCTCCGCCGCCGCGGCGTGCACGGCCAGCACGTCCATGCCGTCCACCGTCACACCGGGCATCGCGTACGCCGCCGCGCGCTGCGCCACCCCTTCGACGGGCAGCGCCTGGCGCGCCGGCATCGACATCGCGTACTGGTTGTTCTCGCAGACGTAGACCACCGGCAAGCGCCAG
This sequence comes from bacterium, assembly GCA_035574075.1. Lineage (GTDB taxonomy): Bacteria > Sysuimicrobiota > Sysuimicrobiia > Sysuimicrobiales > Kaftiobacteriaceae > Kaftiobacterium. The sequence continues at coordinate 7,435 of DATLZI010000283.1, forward strand.
ATCGCAGCGAGGTTCAGGGCTTCGTGGAAAGCTCCCTCCGCCGCCGCCCCTTCGCCGAAGAACGCCACGCAGACCTGATCGGTCTGGCGCAGCTGGATGGACAGACCGACCCCGGTGGAGATGGGCAGACCGCCGCCGACGATGCCGTTCGCGCCCAGGTTGCCGGTGCCGAGATCGGCGATGTGCATGCTCCCGCCGCGGCCCCGGCAGTACCCCGTCTCCTTGCCCAGGAACTCCGCCATCATCCGCCGGACGTCGGCGCCCTTGGCCAGGCAGTGCCCGTGACCGCGGTGCGTGCTGAGGATGTAGTCGTCCGGGCGCAGCGCCGCGCAGACGCCGACCGGCACCGCCTCCTGTCCGATGCTGAGATGCATCGTGCCATGCACCCGGCCGAGGGCGAAGAGCTCGTCGGCTTTCTCCTCGAAGGCGCGGATCAGCAGCATCGTGCGCAGCATCGCCGTCGTCTGCGCCGCGCCGGACGCCACGGTCTTCACGACGACGCCTCCGCGGCGATGCGCGCCGCGCGCAGGACGCCGCGGGCGGCGAGATGGTCGGTGACCAGGATGTCCACGAACCCCGCGCGCAGGGCGCCGGCGATCGCGTCGGCCTTGTCCGCTCCGCCCGCAACAGCGATCACCGTGGGGATCCGCTTCAGGTCGGCCACCTCCACGGCGAGGATCCGGCGGTTCAGGGCCGCGTCCACGGGCCGGCCGTCGATGGCGAAGGGCCGGGTGCAGACGTCGCCCACCGCGCCCATCGAGCGCAGGGCGGCGAGATCCCGCAGGCTGAAGTAACCGCTCTGCACGACGGTCGAGGACGGCACCAGGGCCCCGATCCCCACCAGCGCCACCTCCACGCGCCGCGCGGCAGCGAGGACCCGCGCGATGCGCGGATCGGACAGCAGCGCCTCCCGGACCGCGGCGCTGGCCACGATCGCTGGCGCGTGCAGCAGCTGGTGCGTGCCCCCCGCTGCCTCCGCCAGGCGCCGGGCGAGGTCGTTGGCGTGGATCTCGGCCGCCACGCTGCCCACGCCGCCCACCAGAGGCACGACCTCGATCCCCACGCGACGCGGACGGAGGGCGTCGATCGCCGTGCGCAGCGTCGTCCCCCAGGAAACGCCGACCCG
>DATLZI010000284.1:0-4424 GCA_035574075.1 bacterium
GCGCCTCGACGACGACCGCCCCGGGGCCGAAGGTCGGGCGCGTGCCGATGCTCACCGCGGCCTGATGCGTGCCCCGCTCGGTGCGGGCCAGCGCGGCGTAGATGCCGGCGGCGGGGACCAGCTTCTCCTCCGGCGGGGCGATCACGGCCAGGGGATGCGGATCGAAGGTGATCGTCCCGGCGCGCCCCCCGATCTCCCGCGCGCGCCGCACGGTCTCGCGCAGCAGCGCCTGGTGCCCGAGGTGCACGCCGTCGAAGGTGCCCAGCGCCAGGACCGCGGGAGCGCGGTCGGGATCCAGCGACACCAAACCGTAGACGACGTCCATCAGCCCTCCCGCAGCACCTTGAACGGCCGGAGCACCCCCTGTTCCACGCGCGCCAGGGCCACCAGGCCGTGCTCGTCGCGCAGTTGCACCACCCGGGCCTGGATCAGCTGCTGCCAGCCGGGCACCTTGAACAGCGGCACCCCCTGGCCGTGCAGCACCGCCTGGCGCTGGGGCGCGGTGAGCGCCACCGCCGGCAGCTCGGCCAGCGCCTCGTCCGGCGGCCGCAGGAGCGGGGCGGCGCCGGCGGTGGCCACTTCCTCCAGGGTGTGCGCGTCCTCCAGGGTGTAGCATCCGACGCGGGTGCGCACCATGAAGGCGGCGTGCGCTCCCACGCCCAGCGCCGCGCCCAGCTCGTGGCAGAGGCCGCGGATGTAGGTGCCTTTGGAGCAGCGCACGTCCAGGCGGGCGCGCGCCTCGCCGTCGCGGAGCCAGAACTCGAGCAGCTCGAACTGGTACACCCGCACCCGGCGCGGGGGCACCTCTACCGTCTGGCCTTCCCGGCGCAGCTCGTAGAGCCGCCGGCCGGCGTAGCGCACCGCGGAGGCCATCGGCGGCACCTGCTCGATCTCCCCGACGAACCGCTCCAGCGCGGATGCGACCTGCTCGCCGGTGAGCCCGGCGGCGCTATGCTCGGCGAGCGTCGCGCCGTAGGCGTCGCCGGTGTCGGTGGCGCGGCCGAAGACGACCTCCACGCGGTACGCCTTGTCGCTCTCGGCGATGAACTCCGCCAGCCGCGTCGCCCGGCCGACGGCCAGGACGAGGACCCCCGCCGCGCCGGGATCGAGCGTGCCGGTGTGCCCGACCCGCCGCGTCCCGGCCGCGCGGCGCACGGCGTCCACGACGTCGTGCGAGGTCATGCCGACCGGCTTGAGGACGTTGAGCACGCCGTCAGGCGCCGGCACGGAGCTCCTTCTCCACCACCGCCATCGTGCGCGCCACGATCTCCTCCAGGGGGCCGGGCAGGGTGAACCCGGCCGCGCCCTGATGGCCGCCGCCGCCGAACGCCTCGGCGACGACGTTGGCGCGCACGCCGTCGCGGGAGCGGATGCTCACCCGCACGCCGCCGGCGCCGTCTTCGAAGACGAGGGCGATCTTCACGCCCCGGATCTGCCGGAGCATGCCGACGATGCCGGTGACGTCTTCAGGGCCGGCTCCCGTCTCCGCCAGCATCTGGGGGGTGATCACCGTCCAGGCCACGCGGCCGTCGGCGGAGACCGCCAGGCGGCTGAGGGCCTGGCCGAGGAGGCGCAGCGCCGCGGCGCTGCGCGTCTCGTAGACGCGCTCGACCACGGCGTGCACCGAGGCGCCGTGCTCCATGAGCTCCGCGGCCAGGCGCAGCGTGGCCGGCGTGGTGTTCGGGAAGCGGAAGCTGCCGGTGTCGGTGACGATCGCCGTGAGCAGGCACTGCGCGATCTCCGGGGTGACCGCGACGCCCATCGCCCGGATCACGGCGTAGACCAGCTCGCCCACCGCCGCCGCGGCGGTGTCCCAGTAGATGAGGTTGCCGTAGCCCGTGTTGCTGAGGTGGTGGTCGATGTTGATCAGCGTGCGGCAGCGCTCCAGGGCCGGGGCGAAGGTCCCGGCGCGGTCCAGCGAGCTGCACTCCAGCGCCACGCCGACGCTGTGGCGCTCCTCCGGCGGCGCGGCGATGACCCGCTCCGCGCCGGGCAGGTTGCGGTACGGCTCGGGCACGCCGTCCGCGCTGCCCACGACCGCGCGCACGCCGCAGGCCTCGCAGGCCAGGGCCAGCGCCAGCGCGCTGCCCAGGCAGTCGCCGTCCGGCGCGACGTGGCAGACGAGCAGCGCGTCAGGTGCGGTGCGGAGGATCCCCGCGATCGCTTCGGGCAGCGTCCCCATGGTCCTCGCTGTGCACGTCTCCCAGGAGCTTCATCACGCGCGCCCCGCGCTCGATCGACTCGTCGAGGCGGAAGGAGAGCTCGGGGGTGAAGCGCAGCTGCAGCCGCCGCCCCAGGGCCCGCCGGATGTAGCCCGCGGCGCTGGCCAGCCCGGTCATCGTCTCCGTCTTCTGCGCGGCGTCGCCGAGCACGCTGACGAAGATGCGCGCGTGACGCAGGTCCTGGCTGACCTCCACCGCGGTCACGGAGATGAACCCGATGCGCGGGTCGCGCACCTCGCGCTGCAGGATCTGGCTGAGCTCGTCGCGGATGAACTGTTCGACCCGCTCCGGCCGGTGGCTCATCGCATTTCCATCTCCACGCCGGTGATGACCAGCTCCGCCTCGCGCTGCACGACGTCCAGCACCCGGGAGAGCACGGCGTTGGCGTGCGCGGCCTGCCCGCTCACGCAGCCCACGGCCAGCGCGGCGTGGCGGTGGTTCTCCTGATAGGCGACCTCGGCGGCGGAGACGTTGAACTCGTTGTGCAGCCGGTCGAGGAGGCTCTTCACCACCCGCCGCTTGTCCTTCAGGCTGTGGCTGCCGGGCAGGCTGAGTTCAACGCGCAGCACCGCAACGACCATCGCCGCTGGCGGCCGATCCTAGGCGGGCTCCTCCCGGATCTCGTAGGCCTCGAGCACGTCGCCGACCTTCACGTCGTTGAACCGCTCCAGCCCGATGCCGCACTCGAACCCCGCGGTGACCTCGCGCACGTCGTCCTTGAAGCGCCGCAGCGACGCGATGCGGCCCTCGTGCACGACCACGCCGTCGCGGATCACGCGCACGCTGGCCGTGCGCGGGATCGTGCCCTGCACGACGTAGCAGCCGGCGATCGTGCCGACCTTGGAGATCGTGAACGTCTGGCGGACCTCGGCCTGCCCCAGCGAGACTTCGCGCTTCTTCGGCGCCAGAAATCCGCGCAGGCGGGCCCGCACGTCGTCGATCGCCTCATAGATCACGCGGTAGGTGAGAATCTCGACCCCCTCCTGCTCGGCGAGCTTGCGCACCGCCGGCTCGGGGCGGACGTTGAAGCCGATGATCACGGCCTGGCTGGCCACGGCCAGCATCACATCCGACTCGGTGACGTTGCCCACGCCGGTGTGCAGGATGGCCAGGCCGACCTCCGGGGTGGCCAGGCGGCCCAACGACGCGGTGAGGGCCTCGATCGAGCCGTGGGCGTCGGCCTTGATGATCAGGCGCAGCTCCTTCGGTCCCTCCCCCGCGGCGCCCTCCGCGGCCACGCCGGCGCGCACCACGACCTGCTCCGCGGCCCGGCGCCGCTCGCGCCGTTCCTCGGCGATGGCCTTGGCCAGCCGCTCGTCGCGCACGACCTCGAGGAGATCGCCCGCCGTGGGGACGCTGTCCAGGCCGACCACCTCCACGGGGGTGGCGGGGCCGACCTCCTGCAGGCGCTCGCCGTGGTCGCCGACCAGCCAGCGCACGCGGCCGTAGGCCTCGCCGGCCACGACGGCGTCGCCGCTCCGCAACGTGCCCTCCTGCACCAGCACGGTGGCCACCGGCCCGCGTCCCTTGTCGAGCTTGGCCTCGAGGACCGTGCCGCGGGCCGGACGCTTGGGGTTGGCCCGCAGGTCCTGCAGGTCGGCGACCAGGAGGATCATCTCCAGCAGCTCTTTGATCCCCTGCCGGGTGCGCGCGGAGACCGGCACGGTGACCGTGTCGCCGCCCCAGTCCTCGGGCACCAGGCCCTGGTCGGCGAGCTGCTGCTTGACCCGGTCGGGGTTGGCCTGGGGCAGATCGACCTTGTTCAGGGCGACGATGATCGGCACCTGTGCGGCGCGGGCGTGGTTGATCGCCTCGATCGTCTGCGGCATCACCCCGTCGTCGGCGGCCACGACCAGCACGGCGATGTCGGTGACCTGCGCGCCGCGGGCGCGCAGGGTGGTGAAGGCCTCGTGGCCGGGCGTGTCGATGAAAACGATGCGCCTGCCGTCCACCTCCACGGTGGAGGCGCCGATGTGCTGGGTGATGCCGCCGAACTCCTTCGATGCGACGTCGGTCTGGCGGATGGCGTCGAGCAGCGACGTCTTGCCGTGGTCGACGTGTCCCATGATCGTCACGACCGGCGCGCGCGGCACGGCGTCGGGGTCGGGCGGGACGGCCAGCCGCCGCGGCGCGCCGTCCGCCACCGCGGCCTCGGGCCGGCGGATGCTGGAGCCGAAGGCTTCGACGACCTTGGCCGCGACC
>DATLZI010000285.1:0-3277 GCA_035574075.1 bacterium
CCCGCGTCTATCACTCCAACGAGGAGCGGGTAGAGGCCTTTGCGAAATGGCTCCACTACTATAATCACCATCGCCCCCACACCGCCCTAGGAGGACGAGCGCCGGCCGCCGTGAGTGTAAACAACGTCTGTGAGCAGCACAGCTAGGCGCCGGCGTCGGCGGCGATGATACCGTCGGCCACCTCGGCCAGGTCGCGCCCCACGACGTCGGGAACCTCGTGGATCGGATCGAGGACCATCCCGGGCCGGGCGACGAACGCAGCACGACAGCCGGCGCGCAGCGCGCCGGCCACATCCCAGGCGTGCGCGGCGATCAGGCGCACCTGGCCCGCCGGGACGCCGAAGCGTTCCGCCGCGAACCGGTAGGGCTCGGGGGCGGGCTTCAGCCGTCCGACCTCGTCGGCCGAGAGGGTCAGCTCGAACAGGTCGCCGAGGCCGCTGTTGCGCAGCTGGGCTTCGGCGGTGGCTTTCGTCGAGTTCGTGAGGGTGCCCAGGCGAAGTCCAGCCCTGCGCAGTCGCTCGAGGCTCCGGCGCACCTCGGGGTGGGGCGGGAGCTCGCGGATCGCGCTCAGGATCTGCCGCCGGTCATCCTCGGTGAGGGGACGCTCCAGTCTCGCCGCCACCATCTCCAGCGCCGCCCGCGCGATGGCGCCGAAGTCCACGTAGCGTCCGACCGCGATCGTCACCAGGAAGCTCTGCACGACCTGCTGGAACCACTGATGCCGCACGGCCGCGTCGCCGAAGACCCGCGTGAAGATCGGATCCAGCGCCCCCAGATCCAGCAGCGTCTCATTCACGTCGAAGACGAGCACCCGGCTGGGCATCGGTCCCTCCTCCCTGGGTTCGACCGACGGGCGGTTCCCTGTCGGGCGCGGCACGCGCCTGCGCCACCGGAGTCCGGGCATGCGGAGAGCCACCGGTGCACGTCACGGCCCCGATGGCCCTCCGGCGGGACGGGAGCCCCCTACTTCTTCGGGTGCGCCGACTTGGCGTGTCGATCGAGCTCGGCCTGCGTCGCGAACTCCGCCCCGCACATCGGACAGCGGATCTTCTCCGCTTCCTTCGGCTGCTGCACCGCGTTCACCCCCTCCCCGTGCGGCGTCCTGCACCTCTCCCAGCATGCGCTCCCTGCCGGAGGCGTGCTGTAGGCGCAACTACACCCGCCGTGGAAGTCTCGGCCCCCGTCATGCGGGGGAAGGGTGCCGGTGAGGTGACGATGCCATGATGACATCCACGCTGCGCGTGACGCTCGCCGTGCTGGGCCTGGCGGCGGCCGCCGCAGGCTGCACGACGGTGGCCGTGCCGGTGCCCCCCGAGGCCGACCTGCAGGGGGTGAAGACGGTGGCGGTGGCGGCCGCCGACATGCCCAACGATCCCGCGCCGGTCGCCCTCCTGCTGCGGAGCGAGGCCTCCTCCCGCATCCGCCGGCTGCTGCCCGCCCTCACGCTGGTGGAGCCGACGGCCCAGGCCGACGCCCTCCTGCGCATGACGGTGCTGCGCCACGAGATCAGCCCCGTCTCCCTGCGGGTGCACGTCGATCCGCAGACGAAGCGGGTGAGCTGCTCGGCGTACCAGACCGCCACGCTGCTGGTGGATGCCTCGGTGACGTCCGGGCAGACGATCCGCTGGCAGGGCATCCTGGAATCCGCCCGGCGGATCGACCTCCCGTGCGTCCGCGGCTCCGTGGCCGTCATCCCGGCGGTGAACCCGGCGAGCGTGGACCACCGGCTGGTGCAGGACGTGGTGGACGAGCTGGGCCGCCGCCTGGCCGGCTACGTCCGCCGGGAGATCCGCGCGCGGCGCAGCACGCCCGCGCCCGACAGCCCGCCGGCCGACGAGGGACGCCCCTAGCGCAGCGCGCCGCGGCAGGCCCGCAGCACCGTCGCCGCGGGGAAGGCGATGCTGTAGTTCTCTCGCCGGTTGGACGCAACGAAGATGCCGGCCACCTCGCCGCGGCTGTTGAGCACGGGCGAGCCGCTGGCGCCCTGGTGCAGGGCGGGCGTGAAGACGATCATCGGCGACCGGACGCGCCGCCCGCCGAGCACGGCGGACGAGATGACGTGCGTCACCCGGCCCGTGGCGGTGGTCCATCGGCGGCCGGGGTAGCCGCCGACGCGCACACGGTCCCCCACGCGCGGGATCCTGGAGGAGAGCCCGTAGTAGGGGGTGCCCTTGGGGAGCCGCGCGCGCAGCACCGCCAGATCCTCCTCCCGCATCCGGCACACCACCGTGGCGCCCACCGCGCCGCCGCGCAGCAGCCGCACCTCCATCGCGCCGCCCACGACGTGCCTGGCGGTGAGGATCGTGGACGGGCCGACGACGACGCCGGTCCCGTACCTGGTCATCGTGGCCCCCCTCGCCACGAGCAGGGGGATGGCGCGGCGATCGAGCGTGCGCAGGACGGCCGGCGCTCCCGCGGCGGGCCGGCCCGGCAGGAGGATGGTCGGCAGGGCGACGGCCAGCAGAGCGCCGGCCAGCAGGGCTGCGCCGGCGTGGCGCGGGTGGAGGAGCCGCATCTCACCGCGTAGCATGCCCTGCGGCGGGGCGGCGAAGGCGGGGGACGCGGCTAGCGCCAGCCCTCCCGCGCGCACCCCGTGTAGGCCCGTCCGTCCAGTTCCGCGGCCGAGGTGAGGGCGTAGTAGGCGTCGGACATCCCGTCGCCGCAGGCCGCCTCGCGGAGGACGAGGCGCAGCCGGCGCCCGTCCGGCCGCCGCGTCTCGTAGACCCGCGTATCGCCGCCGCGGCGCGGCGCCACGGCCGGGAAGGCGACCGGCGCGACGTCGGGGGCTTCGAAGCGGATCTCCGAGGGCAGGACCGTCACCGCCCAGAACGGCTCGTTGCCGAGCGCCCGCACCGTCAGCACGCCGCCGGAGCGGTCCGTGAGGCGGTAGGTCGAGGCGAACGCCCCCAGGCGCGGGTTCACGCCGAGGCCGTCTTCAGCCGCTTCTTCATCGTGACGAGGGTGCCGCGGCCCCGGCGGCCCGGTTGCCGGATCTCCACCTCGTCCATGAGCCGGCCGATCAGGTAGAGACCCCGGCCGCCCTCGCCCGGCGGGGGGAGGGTCCGGGGCACGGTCAGGCCCGGCGTCACCTCGCGGCCCGAGTCGTGGATCCGGATGGTCAGCTCCCGCCCATCGTAGGCCAGGTCCACCTCGATGCGCCCGCCCGGCTTCCCCCCGTAGGCGTGCTTGAAGGCGTTCGCCACCGCCTCGGAGACCGCGACCTGGATGTCCAGCAGGTCGTCCCCCGAGAAGCCGGCCAGGCGCACGGCCGGGGTGA
>DATLZI010000286.1:0-2413 GCA_035574075.1 bacterium
TGGAGGAGGGTGACCGGGTCTTCTTCCACAGCATCGTCACCTGGGAGGAAGAGCTGCTCAAGCGCGCGGTCAACGGGCAGCCGCCACAGGCCCGGCCGCGCCGCCGCCGCGCCCCGGCCAGGCCGAAAACCTAGCGGCGCCGCGCTCCCTCCGGCGCGCCCGCAGCCCGGCACCGCCGCTCCGGCGGTTCCCCAGGAGGAGCCCTCGGCCGGGAGCGAAGAGAGACGTCGCGCTCGCCACCACTCATGGATACCTCGAGACTGGTCAGAGCCCTCAAGGACGCCGTGGAAGGGGACGTCCGCTTCGACCGCGTCTCTCGTGTCCTGTACAGCACCGACGCCAGCATCTACCAGATCATGCCGGTGGGCGTGGTTCTCCCCCGCGGGCCGGAGGACATCGCCGCGACCTTGCGCATCGCGCGCCAGGAAGGCGTGCCGGTTATCCCCCGCGGCGGTGGAACCAGCCTCGCCGGCCAGGCTATCGGTCAGGCGATCATCCTGGACTGCTCCCGCTACATGGACCGCATCCTGGAGCTCGACGCCGCCGCCCGCTGGGCGCGGGTGCAGCCCGGGGTCGTGCAGGATGTCCTGAACCTGGCCGCCGCGCCCCACGGCCTGCGTCTCGGTCCCGACACCGCGACCAGCAACCGCGCCACGCTGGGCGGGATGATGGGCAATAACTCCTCTGGCGCCCGCGCCATCGTCTATGGGAAGACCGGCGATCATGTGCAGGAACTGCGCGCGCTGCTCATCGACGGCACCGAGCTGCATCTCCGCCGCCCCACGCCGCAGGCCCTCGGACAGCGTCCGCCCGCGGATGGGCGCGAAGGGGAGCTGTACGCTGTGGCGGCGCGCATCGCGCATGAGCACCGCGCGGAGATCGAGGCCCGCTTCCCGCGCCTGACCAAGCGCGTCAGCGGCTACGCCCTGGATGCCCTGCTCGCTGACCCGACCGACCTGATCGCCCTCCTCATCGGCTCGGAGGGGACCCTCGGCGTCGTCGTCGAGGCCCGCGTCGGGCTCGTCCCGCGGCCGCGGCACGCCGTCGTCGCCGTCATTCACTTCGCCGACCTCTTCGACTCCTTCCAGGCCGTGCCGCTCATCCTCGCCCACCGGCCATCGGCGGTCGAGGTCATCGACCGCATGGTCCTGGAGATGACGCGCGCCCAGCTGGAGTACGCGCGCCGCATGACCTTCGTGCGGGGGGATCCAGACGCCCTGCACATCGTCGAGCTATCCGGCGATGATCCCGACGAGCTGCGGGCCCGCCTCGAGGCGCTCGCCGCCGACCTGCGCGCCGCGGGCGCGGGTTACGCCGTCGTCCCGGCCCTCACGCCGGCGGAGCAGGACAACATCTGGCGGGTGCGCAAGGCGGGGCAGGGGCTGCTGCAGGGCATCAAGGGCGACACCAAGCCGATCACCTTCGTCGAGGACACCGCCGTGCCGCCCGAGCGCCTGGCCCCCTACATGCGCGCCGTGCGCGCGGCGCTGGATCGCCACGGCGTGCGCGCGGCGTTCTACGCTCACGCCAGCGTGGGCTGCATCCACGTCCGGCCGCTGATCAACCTGAAAGTGCGCGCGGAGATCGAGACGATGAAGGCCATCGCCGCCGAGGTGGGCGAACTCGTCCTCGCCTATGGCGGGACGATGAGCGGCGAGCACGGCGACGGGCTGGTCCGGTCGTGGTTCATCGAACGCTTCTTCGGCGCGCGGCTCTACGGCGCGTTCCGGGAGATCAAGCGTGCCTTCGACCCGGCCGGGCTGATGAATCCGGGCAAGATCATCGACGGTCCCCCGATCGACGCCGCCCTGCGCTACGGGCCGGCCTACCGCGCCATGGCCGTGCCCACGATCTTCGACTGGTCGCGGGACGGCAGCTTCGCCCAGGCCGTAGAGCTGTGCAGCGGGGTGGGCGCCTGCCGCAAGACGACCGAGGGCGTGATGTGCCCCTCCTACATGGTGACGCGTGAGGAGGAGCACAGCACGCGCGGCCGGGCCAACCTCCTGCGCGCCGTCCTCACCGGCATCCTGCCGCCGTCCGAGCTGACGGGGCGACGGCTGTACGAGGCGCTCGATCTGTGCCTGGCCTGCAAGGCCTGCAAGGCGGAGTGCCCGGCCAACGTGGATATGGCCAAGCTGAAGGCGGAGGTCCTGGCCCGCTACCGTGCGACCCACGGGCTGTCCCTGCGCGACTGGGCCTTCGGCCACGTCCACGCCCTGGCCCGGGCGGGCAGCGCCGCGGCGCCCCTGGCCAACTGGCTGGCCGCGCAGCGGCCCGTGCGCTGGGCGCTGCACGTCGCCGGCGGCGTAGACCGGCGGCGCCCCCTGCCTCCGCTGGCCCGCGAGGACTTCCGCCGCTGGTGGCGGCGCCGCGAGCGAACGGCCCGCGCTGCCGCGCCACCCGGCGGGCGGGG
>DATLZI010000287.1:0-8548 GCA_035574075.1 bacterium
CCCGCCATGAGATCCTCGACGTCGTGGACGTGGCGGTCGGCGGCCTGGCCTCCGCGCCGGTGCACCCGCGCGAGGTCTTCAAGGACGCCATCCGCCGCAGCGCCGCGGCGGTCATCCTCGTGCACAACCACCCCTCCGGCGACCCGGAGCCCAGCCGCGACGATCTGCTGATCACCGAGCAGCTGCGCGCCGCGGGCCGCCTCGTGGGTATCGAGGTGCTGGACCACTTGATCATCGGGGAGAGGACGTTCGTCAGTCTTAGAGAACAGGGCCAGGGGTTCTGACCGCTGCCCGCGGGCCCGGCCGGCGGGGCCGGCGGCGAGCCGCCTGTCGCCCGGCGGCGTGTCTGGTGGGCGGATGTCTTGGCGAGTGGGCCTCGGGTATGATGAGGTTGACGATGGAGGGCGAGGATGTTTGACGGGTTGTTCGGCCGCTGGAGTCGAGACATGGGGGTTGATCTGGGCACCGCGAACACTCTCATCTATGTGCGGCGCGAAGGGATCGTCGTGCGCGAACCCTCGGTCGTGGCCAAGCGGGCCGATGACGGGCAGATCCTGGCCGTGGGCGACGAGGCGAAGCGTATGATCGGACGCACCCCGGGGGAGATCGTGGCCACCCGCCCGCTGCGCGACGGCGTGATCGCGGACTTCGACACGACCGCGGCGATGCTGCAGTACTTCATCCGCAAGGGCTTGAAGGGTCGCACCTTCCTGCGTCCCCGCGTCATCGTCGGCATCCCCTCGGGCGTCACGGGGGTGGAGCGCCGGGCGGTGATCGATGCCACCGAGCAGGCCGGGGCGCGCGAGGCCTACCTGATCGAAGAGCCGATGGCCGCCGCGATCGGCGCCGGGTTGCCGGTCAGCGAGCCGGTGGGCAGCATGGTCGTGGACATCGGCGGCGGGACCACCGAGGTGGCGGTGATCGCCCTGGGCGGGATCGTCACCAGCAAGAGCATCCGCGTCGGGGGCGATGAGATGGACGAGGCGATCATCCAGTATTGCCGCCGCGCGTACAACCTGCTCATCGGGGAGCGCACCGCGGAGGAGATCAAGATCCAGATCGGTTCGGCCTACCCGATGAAGGACGAGCAGACGATCGACGTGCGCGGCCGGGACCTCGTCAGCGGTCTGCCCCGCACGGTGCGCATGACCAGTTCAGAAGCCCGGGAGGCCCTGGCCGAGCCGGTGGCGCAGATCGTCGAGGCGGTGAAGCAGACGCTGGAACGCACGCCGCCCGAGCTGGCCGCGGACATCGTCGATCGCGGCATCATCCTCGCCGGCGGCGGCGCGCTGCTGCGCGGGGTAGACCGCCTGCTCAGCGAGGAGACCGGCATGCCGGTGACGCTCACCGAGGACCCGCTTTCCGCCGTGGCCCTGGGGACGGGGCGCGCGCTGGAGGAGATCGAGACGCTGAAGCGCGTCCTGATTACGTCGCGGAGGCTGTAGGCGGTGTGAACGAGCTCCTCCTCGCCCGGCGGCGCATCGCGATCTTCCTCGTCCTCGTGCTGTTCACGTTGGTCCTGCTGAGCAGCCAGACGCGGTCCGCCGACCGGCGCGACGTAGGACTCGTCGGGCGGGCGCTGCTCACCGTCCTCCTGCCGGTGCAGGCCGGTATGGTGCGCATCGCCGACGGGCTGGGCGGGGTCTGGGGACGGTTCACCGAGATCGGCCGGCTGCGCGTGGAGAACACACGCCTCCGGGCGCAGGTGGCGTCGCTGAACCGCGAGGTGGCGGCCCTCCGCGAGCAGGCCGCCGCCGCGCAGCGGCTGGAGCGGTTGCTCGAGCTGCGGGCGCAGGTCCGCTACCATGGGGTGGCGGCGCGGGTGATTGGCCGTGATCCCGGCCGTTGGTTCAGCACGGTGCTCATCGACCGGGGCAGCCGTGACGGCATCCAGCGGAACGCGCCGGTCGTCACCCCCGAGGGGGTGGTCGGCCGGGTCATCGAGGTGACCCCCTTCGCCTCGCGGGTCCTGCTCATCGCCGACGCGCGCAGCGCGGTGGGCGTGGTGGTCCAGACCACGCGGGACGCGGCGGTGGTCGAGGGCCGCGGCACCGACCGCCTGCACCTGAAGTACCTCTCGCGCGCGGCGCAGGTCAGACCGGGCGATCTGCTCGTGACCTCCGGCCTGGGCGGGGTCTTCCCGCGGGGCCTCGTCGTGGGACGCCTGGCGTCCATCGAACGGGAGGAGGGCGCGCTGCTGCAGGAAGCCGAGGTGGAGCCGGCGGCGCAACTGGGCCGGCTGGAGGAAGTGCTGGTCCTCCTGCCGGGCGAGTGAGAGCGCTCATCTATGCCGTCCTGCTGGCCGCCGCTGCGCTCCTGCAGGCGGCCTGGCTGGTCCGGATGGACCTGGCCGGGGCGATCCTGGACCCGCTGCTGCCCATCGCCGTGGCGGTCGGCATCCTGCGCGGCGCCGTCCCCGGGGCCGCGGTCGGGCTCTGCGGGGGGTTGCTGCAAGACCTGCTCAGCGGGGGACCGCTGGGCGTGCAGGGGCTCACCAAACTGGTGGTGGGGTTCGCCTCGGGGTTGTTCGAGCGCAGCATCTACATCGAGAACCCCCTTCTCCCGGCGGTGGCCGCGTTCGTCGGGACGCTGCTCAGCGAGGCGCTCCTCGCCGCGGTCGGCCAGGTCACGGGCCTCGGTCGGGAGTCGGTGGGGGCCGTGGGACGGGCGCTGGCGCAGGCGGCGCTGAACAGCGCCATCGCCCCGCTGCTCTTCCGCGGCATCCGGCGACTCGAGATCCATCTGGAGCGCCCGCGCTGAGCGGGATCGCCGCCGCCGGCGTGGACGTTAAGCAGGAAGGACGATGCGCACCGACTATCTGCCGCCCTTGCGGCGGCTGCGGATCCTCAACGCGATCATCGTCGCCCTGATGGGCGTGCTCGTCGGCCGCCTCTGGCAGTTGCAGGTGCTGCAGGGCGGTCAGTACCTGCGTCTTTCCGAAGAAAACCGGATCCGGGATTACACCATCACCGCCCCGCGCGGCGTGATCTACGACCGCAAGGGCCGTCCGCTGGTCAGCAACCGGCCATCCTTCACCGTGGCCATCCTGCCCCTGGAGCTGACGCGGCCGGAGGTCGTCCTCCCGCGGCTCGCCGCGGTGCTCGGGATGCCGGTCGAGGAGATCCGCAGCCGCATTGAGGCGGCGCGGAAGCGTCCCTTCGAACCGGTGCGCATCCGGCGCGACGTCGGCGCCAGCGTGGTGGCCAGGATCGAGGAGAACCGTCTCGACCTGCCCGGGGTGATCATCCTCGCCGAGCCGGTGCGTCATTACCTGTATGGCGAGATGGGGGCGCACCTCTTCGGCTACCTCGGCGAGATCAGCGAGGAGGAGCTCAGCCAGCGCCGCGACCAGGGGTACAGGCTCGGCGATCTCATCGGCAAGGCCGGCGTCGAACGGGTCTACGAGTCGGTGCTGCGGGGGGTGGACGGACGGCTGCGCATGGAGGTGGATGCGCTCGGCCGACCGTTGCGCGTGCTGCAGGAGATTCCGGCGCTCCCCGGGCGGCCGGTGATCCTGACCGTCGACCTCGACCTCCAGAAGGCGGCGTTCGAGGGGTTGCGGGCCAGCGGCCAGCGGTCCGGGGCGGTGGTGGCGATGGACCCCCGCAACGGCGAGATCCTGGCCATGGAAAGCCTGCCGTCCTACGACCCGAACCTCTTCGCCATCGGAATCAGCGCCGCGCAGTGGCGGCGCCTGACCAGCGACCCGCTGCGCCCGATGCTCAGCCGTGCGATCGGCGCGGCGTTCGAGCCGGGGTCGGTCTTCAAGATCGTCACGGCCACCGCCGCCCTGGAAGAGGGGATCGTCAGCCGCACCAGCACCTTCTACGCGCCGGGGTTCTACCGCCTCGGGCGCTGGGTCTTCCGCGACCTGCGCGCCTGGGGAACGGTGAACTTCATCCAGGGGATCCAGCACTCGATCAACGTTGTCTTCTACACCCTCGGCTTCCGCCTGGGGGGCGAGACGCTCGCGGCCTACGCGAGGAAGATGGGCCTCGGTGAGCGGACCGGCGTCGACCTCACCGGCGAGGTGACCGGTACGATCCCCAGCCCCTCGACGAAACTGCAGCTGGTTGGCGAGCCCTGGTATCCGGGCGACGCCGTGAACATGTCGATCGGCCAGGGCGCGGTGACGGTGACGCCGCTGCAGGTCGCCCGGATGATGGCCGCGGTGGCCAACGGCGGCACGCTCCTGCAGCCGCACGTCCTCCTCCAGGCGCAGGATGCCGATCGGCAGCCACGTCCGGCGCCGGTCGTGGTGCAGGCGCGCGGCCTCTACAGCCCGCGCACGCTGGCCGTTCTCCACGAAGGTCTCCGTGCCGCCGTCGAGCGCGGCACCGGCCAGGCCTCCAACCTCAAGCATGTGGCCATCGCGGGCAAGACGGGCAGCGCCGAGAACCCCCGCGGGAAGCCGCACGCCTGGTTCGCCGGTTTCGGCCCCCTCGGCGCGCCGCGCCTCGTCGTCGTGGCGTTCATCGAGCATGGTTTCCGCGGCGGCCTGACGGCGGCGCCGATCGCGCGCCGGGTGCTGGAGGCGGCGTTCCCGACGCCGGAGCCCGAGGCGCAGGAGACGCCCCGATGAACCGGCGGATGCTGCGCTACGTGGATTGGGCCCTCGTCGCCGCGACGCTCGGGCTGCTGGTCGGCGGGGGGGTGATCCTGTTCTCAGCGACCCGGACCTTCCCCGATCCGTGGGTTTTCGTCAAGGCCCGCGTGCTGCATGCTGCCCTCGGCCTGGGGGTGCTTGTCGTCTTCACCGCCGTTGATTACCAGGCCCTCGGGCGGCTGTGGCGGCCCCTGTGGGTGGTCACCGTCGCGCTGCTGGCCACGGTGGATGTCATCGGCCGCACCGCGCAGGGCGCCCAGCGCTGGATCCCGCTCGGGCCGCTGAGCTTCCAGCCCTCCGAGCTGGCCAAGCTGCTCCTGGTGATCACGCTGGCCAAGCATCTCGACGGGCACAGGGAGCTGACCACGCTGCGGCAGCTCGTCCCGGTGCTGGTGCACGCCGCGATCCCGATCCTGCTCATCATCCAGCAGCCGGACATGGGGACCTCGATGGTCGTAGCGGCGATCCTTGCCGCCATGCTCTTCGCCGCCGGCACGCCCCTGCGCTGGATGGGCGGCCTGACCGCCGCCGGGCTGGCGGCCGCGCCGTTCCTCTGGGGCGCCCTGCACGACTACCAGCGGCGGCGGTTGCTCGTGTTCCTCGATCCGTCGCTCGATCCACTGGGCGCAGGGTATGCTCTGATCCAGTCCAAGATCGCCGTCGGTTCAGGCCAGCTCTTCGGCAAGGGCTTCCTGCAGGGGACGCAAAACCTGCTGCACTTCATCCCCGAGCAGCACACCGACTTCATCTTCACGGTGATCGGCGAGGAACTCGGGTTCGCCGGCGCGCTGGTGATGCTGGCCCTGTTCGCGGTCTGGTTGTGGCGCGCCGGCGCCGCGGCGATGCAGGCCAAGGACCGCCTGGGCACGCTGATGGCGGTGGGCATCCTGACGATGATTGCGTTTCACCTGTTCATCAACGTCGGCATGACGGTGGGGCTGGCCCCTGTCACCGGCATCCCTCTGCCGTTCATCAGCCACGGCGGGAGCGCGCTGCTGGCGATGCTTGCCGGCACGGGGCTGCTGCTGAACATCGGCATGCGGCGGAAGAAGATTCTCTTCTAGGAGTCGCCATGGCTAAGGAGATCATCGCGAACATCGACCCGTACGAAACCCGGGTCGCCGTCCTGGACCAGGGGGTCCTGGTCAACCTGTACCTCGAGCGGGGGGAGCCGCTGGCCGGCAACATCTACAAAGGCCGCGTGGCCAACGTCCTCCCGGGGATGGACGCGGCGTTCGTCGACATCGGGTTGGAGCGCAACGCCTTCCTCCACGTCGGCGACATCCGCTCCCAGCGCCTGGCCGGCGAGGAGGTCGAGGAATCGTTTGGCAAGGGCGCGATCCAGCAGCGCCTGCGCGTCGGCCAGGAGATCCTGGTCCAGGTGACCAAGGAGCCGATGGGCACGAAGGGGGCGCGCGTCACCACCTACGTCGCTCTGCCGGCGTATTACTGTGTGCTGATGCCGACGGTGAACTACGTGGGCGTCAGCCGGCGCATCGAGGACGAGCAGGAGCGCAAGCGACTGCGGCAGCTCGCCGACCGGCTTCGGCCGAAGGGCATGGGCGTGATCGTCCGGACCGCGGCGGAGGGGGCGGAGGAGGCGGAGCTGGCCCGCGATCTGCAGTTCCTCCTGCAGGTCTGGAACCGCGTCGAGGAACGCAGCCGGACCAGCCGGGCGCCGGCCCTGGTCTACCAGGATCTGCACCTCATCCGCCGCGTCGTGCGCGATCTCTTCACGGACGAGGTCGAGCGGTTCCTGATCGACTCCAAAGAGGAGTTCCAGCGCGTGCAGGAGCTGCTGGAATCGTTCGCCCCGGAGCTACGCCCCCGGGTCCAGCTCTACCGCGGCGAAACGCCGATCTTCGAATACACCGGCGTGGAGCGCGAACTGGAGAAAGCGCTACGCCGGAAGGTCTGGCTGCGCTCGGGCGGCTACATCGTCGTCGACCGCACGGAGGCGCTGACGATCATCGACGTGAACACCGGCAAGTACGTGGGGAAGACCGACCTGGCGAGCACGATCCTGCGCACCAACCTCGAAGCCGTGGAGGAGATCGTCCGCCAGATCATGCTGCGCGACATCGGCGGGATCATCCTCGTCGACTTCATTGATATGGAGAGCGAGTCGCACCGCAAGAAGGTGATGGCGGCGCTGCACGAGGCGGTGCGGCGGGATCGCTCCAAGATCCACGTCATCGATCTCACCGCGCTGGGGCTGGTCGAGATCACCCGGAAGCGCATGTACCAGGACCTGGAGGAGGTGATGCGCGAGCCCTGCCCCTACTGCGAGGGGCGGGGACGGGTGCTCTCCGCGGAGACGGTGGCTCTGCGCGTGCGCCGCGAGCTGCGGCAGATGGTGCGCCGGAGCAAGGGGCAGGCGGTGATGCTCGAGGTCCACCCGGAGGTCTTCCGGCGCCTGACCGCGGACGGCGAGGAGTGGGTGCGCCAGATCGAGAGCCAGACCGGCAAGCACGTCCGCCTGCGCGGCCGGGAAGGGCTGCACGTCGAGCGCATCCGGCTCGTGGAGGCGGAGCGCCCCGAGGCCCTCGCGGAGGCGGCCCGGGCCGGCCAGCGCGAGCAGCTCTTCTGGCTGGCGCATGATCCGGGCGACGCGGTGCGGACGATCGAGCCCGATGTGGAACAGGAGATGGCCCTCGCCGCCCTGGCCGCCGGCGGATCCGCGCCCGGCGCGGCGGCGCGCGACGGTCTGCTCAGCCGGTTGCGGCGGCTCCTCGGTGGTCCGTGAGGGACGCGGTGCGATTGCCCGAACAGGAGGCGGTGTGCTAGAATGCGGCGTCGGGCATCACCGGCCGCTGGCAGGAGGCGGGCCGGGCCGCCGGGAGCCGGCGGGGGAGCCCGGGCGGGGAGCAGGGGCATGTACGCGGTGATCGAGAGCGGAGGCAAGCAGTATCGCGTGGAGGAAGGCGCGACCGTGCGGCTGGAGCGCCTGGATGCCGCGCCCGGCAGCGAGGTGACCCTGGACCGCGTCCTGCTGGTGGCCGACGGGGAGCGGGTGACGCTGGGGACGCCGGTCGTTGAGGGCGCCGCCGTGCGCGCGCGGGTGCTTGGTCACAATCGGGCGAAGAAGATCGTTGTCTTCAAATACAAGTCGAAGGCGCACTACCGGCGCAAGCGGGGGCATCGGCAGCACGTCACCGCGCTGCGCATTGAGCAGATCATCCTCTAGAGGGCGCCGATGGCACACAAGAAGGGCATGGGGTCGTCCCGCAACGGGCGGGACAGCAAGAGCAAGCGGTTGGGCGTGAAGGTCTACGCCGGCACCGAGGTCCCGGCGGGCAGCGTGCTCGTCCGTCAGCGCGGGACGAAGGTGCGGCCCGGCCGGAACGTCGGCATGGGCCGGGACTTCACGTTGTTCGCCCTGGTCGCCGGGCGGGTCGCCTTCGAGCGCGAGGGCCGCGACGCTCGCCGGGTCAGCGTGTATCCGGCGGAGGCGTAGCCGCCGCCGCGGCGGTCGCCGCCGCCTGGTTGCGTCGGTTCGGCGGCGAGGCATCTTCGCTACCCTCTCGCCGTCGCGCCGCGAGGCCGCATTCCCGCTCCGCCAGGCCATCCTCCCATGTTCATCGATCGAGCGGTCATCTACGTGAAAGCGGGCGACGGCGGGAACGGCGCCGTGAGCTTCCGCCGGGAGAAGTTCGTGCCCAAGGGCGGACCCGACGGGGGCGACGGCGGTCGGGGAGGCGATGTCATCCTCGTCGCCGACGAAGGGCTCTCCACGCTGCTCGACTTCCAGCATCGCCGGCACTTCCGGGCGCAGTCCGGCGGCCATGGTCAGGGAGCGAACCGGCACGGCCGGCGGGGCGGATCGCTCTACGTGCCGGTGCCGGTCGGCACAGTCGTCCGCGATGCGCAGACCGGCGCCGTGCTGGGGGATCTGGTGCAGCACGGCCAGCGGCTCGTTGTGGCGCGCGGCGGGCGGGGGGG
>DATLZI010000288.1:0-5947 GCA_035574075.1 bacterium
TCGCGCAGGGCGCTGTGCACGTCGGAGTCGTCCGGCGCCAGCTCGGCCGCCTTCTCGTACGCCGTGGCCGATTTCTCCCACCGGTCGCGGCTGCCGTGCATCTCGGCCAGAGCGACGTAGACCATCACCGCCGGGCGGGGCATCCCGCGCTGCACGTACAGCGCGGCCAGGCGGGCGTAGGCCACGGCATCCTGGGGGGCCAGCTCGAGGACCTTCTTGTACGCGTTGATCGCGTCGTCGAACTGCCCCCGCGCCTCCAGCGTGCGCGCGTGGAAGAAGACCACAGCGCGCTCCAGGGTCGTGTCGTGAGGGGGGATCTTCAGGCGCTGCTTGTAGTCGGTCAGTTCCATGATCAGCGAGCCGATCCGGGAACCCTCGTCCCGGCTCGCCTGCGGCGCATCCACAGCACACCAACCTCTTCAGGATCGCCAGCCGTTGTCTACAGCTGGTTCGCCACCGCGGCGCGGACCTTGCGCATCTCGATGCGCAACCGCCCCAGGTTCACGGTCTGGTTGGCAACGACCGCCAGCACCGCCTCGGGCCCCGCCGGCGAGATCGCCACCGGGCCCTGGTCGAACTCGATGAGGATCGAGCCCAGCGGCCCGAGGTGCAGCTCGGTGCCCATCTCCTCGGACGTGCCGAGACTGCTCGCGGCGATCGCGCCCACCGAGTCGCCGTCAATCCCGTCGCTGCTGACCGCCTCGATGACGAAGCCGTCCCGGCCAACCACCATCGCCGCGGTCACGCCATCGATGCGCAGCAGCCCATCGAGAATCCCGCGCAGTCCGCCGGCCGCCGTCCCCTCCACCGCCTGCATCTCCGCCACCTTCTTCCTCCTAGATGACGCCTGCGTTCAGCACCGAGGCGATCTCCGGCATGAACCGGCGCAGCTGCAGCCGAGCCTTGCCCACGTTCCCGCGGGGGTTGATGACAATCGCCACGTAGTAGTCCTGGCCGGCCATCGCCAGGAGGATGATGTACCGCTCCGCGACCAGCATGATGTGGTCGATCGGGCCGCCGTCGACTTTCTGGCACATGTACTCCATGACCTTGCTGGCCACGGCTCCCTCCTGGGCAACCTCCTCCACCGAGAAGTTCTGATCGACGCGCATCGCCTCGATCATCGCCCCGTCCATGCCCACGACGGCGGCGCCAACCACGCCCTCGATGCCCCCCACCAGGGACCGCAGCAGCTCTTTCACGTTGCCGGCCATCACGACACCTCGGCGCTAGGACGAAAGACGCCCGCCCGCGGCGGATTCCGCCTCGAGCAACAGACGCACGCCCTGGAGGCGCAATCCTTCCTCGTCAATCAGGCGCTTGATGCGGCGGATCAACTCCAGGTCGCGCTGGCTGAACAGCCGGTGCCCTCCCCGGGTGCGGGCCGGGCGCAGGAGCCCATACTGGCTTTCCCAGGCCCGGATCCGGCGCGCGTCCACGCCGGTCAGCCGCGCCACCGTGCGGATCGGATAGATGGGCAGGTCGGCCGCCTGCGGTGCTTCCGTCGTCTTCACTGCCGTCCTCCTCGCCGTGCTAGACGGCCTCGGGCCGCATCGTCTCCCGCAGTCGCCTGAGGGCGGCGTGCATCACCCGGGAGACGTGCTTCTGGGAGATCCCCAACCGATTGGCCGCTTCCGTCTGCGTGAGGTCCATGTAGAACAGGTAGTAGATGACCTTGCGCTGCAGCGCGCTGAGCCGCTCCACGGCGTCGGCGATGATCACCTGCTCCTCGTGCGGCAGGCCGATCGTGGCCTGGCGCGTGGTGATGCGGTCGCGCTGCGCGATCGGCGCGCCGTCGTCGCCTTCGCGCTCCTCGTCCAGGGAGAGGAAGCGCAGCGACTCCCGGGCGTGCAGAACCTCGTGCACCTCTTCCTCCGGCAGGCCCACTTCCTTGGCGATCTCGCTGATCTTCGGCGCCCGGCCCTTGCGCTGCGTCAGCTCGGTGACCGCCCGGCTGACCCGGTGGTCCATCTCGTAGAGCCAGCGCGGCCGGCGCACCGTGGTGCCCTGATCGCGCAGGTAGTGCCGGATTTCGCCGGCGATGAGGTGGCGGGCATAGGTCTCGAACTTCACGCTGCGCGCGGGATCGAAGTTCGTCACGGCGTGCATCAACCCGATGTAGCCGATCTGGTGCAGGTCCTCCAGGGGGATACCGGACCGACCGTAGCGACGGGCGACCTGGTGGACGAGCGGCATGTACAGGCAGGTCAGCCGGGCATGCAGCTCGGGATCCTGGGTCCGGCGGTACTGCTGGAACAATGATTCCGGCGAGCCGGAGGACGGCTCGGTGCGGACCACGGTACGGCTGCGCGCCATACAATCAAGCCCCCTTTGGTGGTCCAGGGCCACCGCGGGGGGCCAAAAACAACGACCCCGTTCGGCAGCCCGGCCAGCCCTCCCTGATCGGATGGCCCCGAAGCTTTGCGCCCCCAGGTTGCCCTGGGTTTGCCCTTTCGCGAGGACCGTCTATGAAACTCTGTCTATGAAACTCTATCGATCTTGCCTTGCGAAGCAGGCCTATTCGACGGTCCTACCGGGAATCCTCCTGCCCTGCTCCACCAGCTCCCGGCGCGGAGCGATTCCCCGCAAGATCGATAGCAATTCCAGTGCCAGCCGCCACGCCCAAACCCCCTGCCGGCGCGGAGTTCATTCGTCCCGATTGACCGGCACCAGTTGGCCGTCCCGCGCGGCACCGCATGCTCAACTGCCCGCCAGGTGCCGGTACAGCGCCATGACGTTCACGACGTACCACTGCGTCTCACGGTACGGCGGGATCCCCCCGTAGCGGCTCACGGCGCCGCGACCGGCGTTGTAGGCGGCCAGGGCCAGAGCGGCGTTCCCGCCAAAGCGGTCGAGCTGCGCGCGGAGATAGCGGATCGACCCGGCGATGTTGGCCACCGGATCGGCCGGATCCACGCGAAGGGCCCGAGCCGTCGCCGGCATCAACTGGCCCAACCCGTATGCGCCGACTGGCGATTGCGCCTGTGGCTGGAACCCCGACTCCACCGCGATCAGCGCCATGACCAGGCGCGGGTCGACCTGGTAGGCGCGAGCGTAGAAGAGCACGCTGCGCACGATCGCCTCGACCTGGGGGGCGGTCAGTGACGGATTGTACCAGCGGACGACGTATCGGTACTGGGCCGGGTCACCGCGCCCGTCGAGGACCGGCGCCTGGCGCCCGCGCAGCGCCCGCAGCCACTGCCGGGCGATCTGCGCCGTCTGCGGCGGCGTGCCCGCGGCGGCCTGACGCAGGGCATCTTCCGCCTCGGCCACGCGCCCGGCCCGGGCGTAACTCGCCCCCAGCCAGAGCAGCACATCGGCGGAGGGCCGCAGCCGCGCGGCCCGCCGGAAGGCGTCGATGGCCTGCGCCGTCTGGCCGAGCTGGTAGTGCGAGGCGCCCAGCCAGACCCAGGCGGCGGCGTCCTGCGGCGCGACGGCGAGATACGCGCGCAGCTGCGCCACGGCCTCGCCGTGGCGCCCGCGCAGATGCGCGTCGCGAGCGGTTGCGAGCAGCGAGCTGGCCGCAGCCGGACCTGCACCGGCGAGGAGGGCTGCGAGCAGGAGCGCTGCTCCGACCAGGAGCGACCCGGCACGGCGAGGCGGCATCTCCGACCCCCGGGAGTTACGGGACAGTATCGCAGAACCCGCCACAATTTCGCCCATGCCCGCCACGGCCCCTTCCCTAGTCCTGCCGGGAGGCTCCGTCCTGCCGGGAGGCTCCCGCGGGCGGCCCGGGAGATCCCGGCACGATGCGGGTATTCAGTGCCCGGCCGCGGCCAGACCGGGGCGCATCCCGGCGTCGGGGGCGCTGAACAGGGCGCGATCCGTGGCCCGACGCAGCGCTTCCTCCGGGGTGACCACGCCCGCCCGGACGAGCGCCTTGAGGCTCTGGTCGAGCGTCTGCATGCCCTCCTTCGTGCCCGTCTGGATGATGGACGGCAGCTGGAAGGTCTTCCCCTCGCGGACGAGGTTCCGCACGGCGGGAGTGGCCACGAGCATCTCCACGGCGCAGATGCGGCCCTTCCCGTCGGCACGCGGCAAGAGGGTCTGCGCCGCCACCCCGAGGAGCACCTCGGAGAGCTGCACCCGGACCTGCTCCTGCTGATGCGGGGGGAAGACGTCGATGATGCGGTTCACCGTCTGCGGCGCGCTATTCGTGTGCAGGGTGGCGAGGACGAGATGCCCCGTTTCCGCCGCGGTCAGAGCGCTGGCGATGGTGTCCAGATCGCGCATCTCGCCGACGAGGATGATGTCTGGATCCTCACGCAGCGCGCTGCGCAGGGCCGCGGCGAAGGAGTGCGTGTGCGGCCCGACCTCCCGCTGGTTGATCAAGCAGCGCTGCGGTTCGTGCAGGAACTCGATCGGATCCTCGATGGTGATGATGTGGTCGCTGCGCGTGCGGTTCATGAGATCGACCATCGCCGCCAGGGTCGTGGTCTTCCCCGAACCCGTTGGCCCGGTGATCAGGATGAGACCCCGATCGCGCCGGCAGAGCTCGGCCAGGACCGGCGGCATCCCCAGATCCTCGAGGCTGCGGATCACGGAGGGGATCAGCCGGAAGACGGCCGCCTCCCCCCGCTGCTGCCGGAAGACGTTCACCCGGACACGGCCGACGCCCGGGATGTCGAGAGAGCAGTCCAGTTCGTGCTGCTCGGCGAAGCGCGTGCGCTGCGCGTCGCCGAGCACCTCGGCCAGCAGCTGTTCCATCGCCTGGCGGGTGACAGCAGGACCGTCCTGGACGACCAGCCGGCCGTCGAGGCGCAGGATGGGCGGCCGCCCAACCGAGAGGTGCAGATCGCTGGCCCGCCGCTCGCGGGCCGTGGTGAGGAGCGTCGTCAGGTTCATCGAACCTCCGCGGAAGATAGGGTGTCCGGTCGGGCCGCGGCCAGCGAAGACCGAGCAGACCCGATCCGTGTTATCGGCGAAAAGGGCGGGAAGTTGAGCGCACGACCCGGTCGCGGAGCAACCGCTCCAGGCGCCGAAGCAGGCGCGTCGTCGGGAACTCGCGGACGGACAGCGGTTCGACGAGGATGGTCCGCAGCCCGAGGAGGTTCCCGCCCAGGACATCGGTGAAGAGCTGGTCACCGACGAGCGCGGTCTGCCGCGGCGTCGTGCCCATGATCGCCATCGCCCGGCGGAAGCCGAAGGGGATCGGCTTGAGCGCCCAGCCCACCACCGGCACGCCGAGGACGTCGCCCGTCTGGGCGGCCCAGATGCGCGAGTTGTTCGAGACGATGCAGACCCGCAGCCCCCCGGCGAGCAGGCGGGCCACCCAGGCCCGCACCGCCGCGGTGGGTCCCGGGACGCCCCACGCCACGATCGTGTTATCCAGGTCGAGGATCACCCCGCGCACACCGGCCCGCACCAGGTCGGCCGGATCGATCTCCTCCACCGACGCTGCCGCGCGCGAGGGCGTGAGCAGGCGAAGGATCACGGGCGACGGTACCGCCGCACCGCGGCGTTGTGCTCGGCCAGCGTCCGGCTGAAGACGTGCGAGCCATCCTGGCGGGCGACGTAGAACAGGTAGTCGGTGGCCGCGGGATGCAGGGCGGCGCGGATCGCCCCCAGGCCGGGGTTGGCGATCGGCCCTGGCGGCAGCCCGGCGTACCGGTAGGTGTTGTACGGCGAGTCCACGGCCAGATCCGCGTAGGTGACGACGGACTTGTGGCGCCCCAGGGCGTAGAGCACCGTGGCGTCCACCTCCAG
Source organism: bacterium (assembly GCA_035574075.1). Classification (GTDB taxonomy): domain Bacteria; phylum Sysuimicrobiota; class Sysuimicrobiia; order Sysuimicrobiales; family Kaftiobacteriaceae; genus Kaftiobacterium. The sequence goes on from DATLZI010000288.1 coordinate 5,707, forward strand.
CTTCCAGCCGCGCCGCAGGCGGTTGTAGAGCACGCCGGCGATGAGGGCCTGCTCCTGCGGAAGGCGCGCCTCGCGCTCGATCATCGAGGCTATCGTCACGATCTCATGCAGGCGGCGCCCCCCACCCTCGGCGCGCCAGAGAGGGACGACCACCGCGTCGAACCGGGCCAGGAAGGCGGCGACGATGGCGCGTTCATCGAGGAACCGCGGGAAGAGGTAGGTATCGGGGAAGAGGTAGCCT
>DATLZI010000289.1:0-3649 GCA_035574075.1 bacterium
GGCTACCCGTCTGACCTGGGCAGCGGCCCGCGGCCCGCGGCGCGGGTCGCGGGCACGACGCCATCCGCCGGTGACACGGCGATCGCGTCCTGAAGCGCGTGGGCGTCCGCGGGCTCCCCCTCGGAGGTAAGTCGGTCGGCCACGAGGACCAAGCTCCCCCGGCGGACCACGACCATCTCGGCTCCGTACGTGCGGCTGAGGGTCTCATCGCGGAAGACCTCGGTCGGCGGCCCCTGCGCAATCACGGTGTGGTTCAGGCAGATGACGTGCGGCAGGTGGGTGGCCACGGCGTTGAGGTCGTGGGTGGTGAGGAGGATGGTGACCCCGCTCTGGTGCAGCTCGCGGAGGAGGTGCAGGACTTCGTGGCGGGTCTTGATGTCCACGCCGGTGGTGGGCTCGTCCAGGAGGAGGAGCCGCGGGTTGCGCATCAGCGCCCGCGCCAGGAACACGCGCTGCTGCTGGCCGCCGGAGAGGTCGCGGATCTGGCGGCGGGCGAAGGGGAGCATCCCCAGGCGGTCCAGCAACTCGCTCATGGCGTGGCGGTCGGCGCGCGATGGCCAGGGCCAGGGCCCAGAGCTGGCGGCGCGGCCCATCAGGACGACCTCTTCGACCGTCACCGGGAAGTTCCAGTCGATCGTCTCCAGTTGGGGGACATAGCCGATGGCGCCGGGCGGGCGCCCGCGGACGGGTTCCCCCATGACGGAGATCACGCCCCGATGCATCTCCACCTGGCCGAGGATGGCGCGCAGCAGGGTGCTCTTGCCGGCACCGCTCGGCCCAACGATCCCGGCGAGCTGCCCTTCGGCAATGCTCAGGTTGATGTCGTGGAGGACCGGTGTCGGCCCATACCCGCAGGTGACGCCCCGCATCTCGAGCAACGGCGGGCTCCCCTGGAGCGCGGCAGCGCCGCTCCCCGGGCGGTGGAGCTGGCCGTTGCGTCTGGTGAGCATTGGTCGACCTCAGCAGAGCGATAGCGAGCGTCGGGGCGCTGGCACTGCCCGGAACCGGCGCGGTCCCGGACAGAGCGTGCCGGCTGGAGTGCTCTGTCTGCTTAGGATACCGACGATGGACCGGTGAGGCAAGTCCGTGCAGATGCAAAAACTTGCAACTCGTGCGGGGACGCGCGTCGCGTTGCCCCCTGGGGTGACGAGGCCGGAGGGTAAGATTGTCGCAGGGGCACCGAGGCCGCACCTCGTCGGCCCTTCGGAGGCGTGTGGTGGACCAGGCGGCGGGACAGCGCGCGGGACCGCGGAGCCGATCGGACCCGCCCGCGGGCCAGCAGGCGATGTTCAGCGATCCGCCGGCGGCCGCGGAGCAAGACGTCCCGCTCGCGGCGCGCATGCGGCCGCGGTCGCTGGAGGAGTTCGTCGGGCAGGAACACCTCGTCGGGCCAGGGCGAGCGCTCCGCAGGGCGATCGAGGAGGACCGCCTGGTCTCGATGATCCTCTGGGGCCCGCCCGGGTCCGGGAAGACCACGCTGGCCCAGGTGATCGGCCGCCAGACCCGGGCCCACGTCGTCGCGCTCAGCGGTGTGACGGCGGGCGTTGCGGACCTGCGGCGCGCCGCCCAGGAGGCGCGGGAGCGCCGCCGGGCCGGCCAGCGCACGATCCTCTTCGTGGACGAGATCCACCGCTTCAACAAGAGCCAGCAGGACGCGGTGTTGCCGGCGGTGGAGAGCGGGCTTCTCACCCTGATCGGCGCCACGACGGAGAACCCCTCGTTCGAGGTGAACAGCGCGCTCCTCTCCCGCGCCCGCGTCTTTCGTCTCGAGCCGCTCACCCGTGAGCAGGTGGCCGCGATCATCGAGCGCGCGCTCGCCGATCCGGCGCGCGGGCTCGGGGCGTTTCACGTGAAACTCGACCCGGACGCCCGCGAGCTGCTGCTCGACCTGGCCGGCGGGGATGCCAGGGTGGCGCTCAACGCGCTCGAGCTGGCCGCCGCGGGGGCGGCGCCCGCTCCAGCGGGCGCGCGCCACGTCACGCGCGCGGCGGTCGCGGACGCTTTCCAGCGACGCGCCCTCCGCTATGACCGGGCGGGTGACCAGCACTACGATCTGATCTCTGCGCTCATCAAGTCCGTGCGCGGGTCGGACCCGGATGCCGCCATCTACTGGCTCGCCCGCATCCTTGAAGCCGGAGAGGATCCGCTCTTCGTCGCGCGACGTCTCGTCATCCTCGCCTCCGAGGACGTGGGGCTTGCCGACCCCCATGCCCTTCCCCTCGCCGTCGCCGCCCAGCAGGCGGTCCACTTCGTCGGGATGCCCGAGGCGCACTTCGCGCTCGCCGAGGCCACGCTCTACCTCGCCAGTGCCCCGAAAAGCCACTCCGCCAAGACCGCCTACCAGGCGGCCGCGGATGAGGTGATGCGCTCCGGCGACCTCGAGGTCCCCCTCCATCTCCGCAACGCCCCGACCCCGCTCATGCACGCCATGGGCTACGGGAAGGGCTACCGCGACGCCCACGATTTCCCCGGGCACGTGGTGGAGCAGCAGTACCTGCCGGATGCGCTCGCGGGCCGCCGGTTCTACGTACCATCGGACCAGGGCGCTGAGGCCGAGATCCGCGCGCGGCGCGAGCACGGGGCGGATCCGGAGGCGCAGGCGGAAGAGACCGCGAACGACTATTCGTGAAGCCGGGTCCCGCGCAGCGGCTCGCCCCGACCGAAGGCTCCAGCCGAGCCCGCAGGGCGCTGGCTGCGATCTGCCCGCTCAGTCGGGACCCGTGGCCTCTCCGCCCGCCCGCTCCGGGACCCGCACCGTCTGGAGGAGCGCGGCGGTGATGAAGAGCGCGACGCCCCCACCCAGGAGCACACTGCGGAGGGTGCCGGTCACGTCCGCGAGCGCGCCCAGCAGCGTTGCGCCCAGCGGCTGGGCGAGCGACCAGACCATGGTGCTGAGTCCGGTGAGCTCCCCCACCCGACGAGCGGGGATCAGCTCGGTGAAGAGCGGGTAGGCGAGCACCGAGGGGATGGCCTGCGCGAGGCCGGCCAGGATGAGCAGGGGGATCACCTGGCCCGCGGTCCGCGCCTGGGAGCCCGCGATAATGAGCGCGCCGAATACGATCACGCCGACAAGCATCACGCGCTTTTTGCCGAAGCGATCTCCCAGCCACCCCGCTGGCGGGGCGAAGGCGAGGGTGGCAAACACCACGGCGATCAGCAGGATGAACGTCTCATTCTGTGGGACGCCCAGCTCCTCGTGACCGAAGCGGGTGAGAAACGGCGTGATCCCGCCAATGCCGAACCAGTAGAAGAAGTAGCACACGACATATTTCGTGGCCTCGGCGTGCTCGAGCACGCCGCGCAGATAGCTGGACGGCCGCCAGGCGAGCGCCAGGGGCGGGGCCGGCGGTGCGGGCGGCTCCGTGATGGTCGCGATCGTGATCGCGAACCCCACCGCGAGGCTGGCGGCGATCAGCAGAAACACCAGCGGTTGGTGCTGCTCCCACAGCCGACTGCCGATGAAGAGGAGCCCCACACCGCCGGCCATGCCGAGCAGCACGTTGACCCCATTCACCGAACCGCGTTGCTCCGGCACAACTATGTCTGCCAGCAGCGCCTGGTAGGCGGTTGCGGCCAGTCCGATCAGGATCGGGCCCACGAGCATGACCGCAACCACGACCCACACCGGCGGATACAGGGCGAGCGCGAC
>DATLZI010000290.1:0-17058 GCA_035574075.1 bacterium
CACGCCCACGCGCCGCGTGCCGCGGATGGCCGAGCCGGGCGAGCGGGGCGAAGAGCGCACCATCGAGCTGGAGCTGCGCTTGATCGCCGACGTCGGCCTGGTCGGATTCCCCAACGCCGGGAAGTCCACGCTGCTCAGCCGGGTCTCCGCCGCGCGCCCCAAGATCGCCGACTATCCGTTCACGACAACCGAGCCGTACCTCGGCGTTGTGGCTCTGCCCGACGGGCGCAGTTTCGTCCTGGCCGATATCCCCGGTCTGATCGAGGGTGCGCACCGGGGCGCCGGACTGGGCCACACCTTTCTGCGCCACATCTCGCGCACCAGCGTGTTGATCCACCTCGTCGACCTCGCCGCGGCGGGGCGGGAGCCGGTCGCCGACTTTGACGCCGTGATGTCGGAGCTGCGCCTGTACGACCCCGAGCTGGCGCGCCGGCCGCTCCTCGTTGCCCTGAACAAGATCGACCGGCCGGAGGCTCGAGCCCGGCTCGAGGCCACGGCCGAGGTCCTCACCGGGCGGGGCTACCGGGTATTCCCCATCTCGAGCCTGACCGGCGAGGGTGTCGAGCCGTTGCTCCTGGCGGCGGCCGATCTCGTCGTCGAAGCCCGGCGGCAGCGGGTGGGCCAGACGACGGCGCCGACGCCGATCGGTGTGCGGTCGGACCAGATGGCCGCCGAGCGCCCGGTGCCGGACCGTTCCAACGCCGTCGCTCGCCCCCGTCCCCGCCGGCGGCGGTAGGGCCCCGGAGGCGCCGGAGCCAGGGTAGGGCATCAGGCAAGGGAGGAACGCGTGGCGCGAGTCGGCGTGATGGGAGGCACGTTCGATCCGGTGCACTACGGCCACCTGGTGACGGCCGAAGAGGCGCGCGTGCAATTCGATCTGGAGCATGTCTACTTCGTGCCGAATCGGTTTCCGCCGCACAAGCGCCTGGAGGACGTGACCGACCCCGAGCACCGCTACCGCATGACCGTCCTGGCGGTGCGCAGCAATCCGCGGTTCTCCGTCTCGCGCATCGAGATCGACCGGCCCGGCCCCTCGTATACGATCGACACGCTGCTGGCGCTGCGCGAGCAGTACGCTGCGCGCGACCTCTTCTACATCACCGGCGCCGACGCCATCCTGCAGATCGTGCGGGGTGAGTGGGAGCGGTCCGCGGAGCTGCTCACCCTCTGCCAGTTCATCGCCGCCAGTCGCCCGGGGTTCCCCATCGACGTGGAGGACCTGCGCCGCTACAACGTCACCGGGCGAGTGCTGGATAACCTGCACGTCATGGAGATTCCGGCCCTGGCCATCTCCTCGACGGACATCCGCCGGCGCGTCGCCGAGAACCGTCCGATCCGCTACCTGCTCCCCGATGAGGTCGTGGCGTACATCGCCGAGCACGGCCTGTACCGCCGGCCGGTGAGGTCCCTGCAGTGAGACTCCCCCGGTCTGCCCGTCAGCTGGCCCTGATCGCCGCGGAGGCGATGGACGCCAAGAAGGCGGACGACGTTGTCGTGCTCGACCTGCGCCGGCACACACCGGTGGCTGATTACTTCGTGATCGGCTCAGCGGAGACGCTGGTGCAGTTACGCGCCGTGAGCGAAGCGGTGGAGGAGGCGATGGCCGAGGAGGGTGTGCGGCTCCTCGGCCGCGAGGGGCACGCCCGCGCCCGCTGGATCCTGCTCGACTACGGCCATGTCGTCGTGCACATCTTCGGCCCCGAGGCCCGCCGCCTGTACAGCCTGGAACGGCTGTGGGCCGACGCGCCCATCGTCGATCGCTAGATGGCCTCCCCCAAGCCCGTCTTCCGTCCCGCTGCTCCCACCGAGGTCGAGACGCTGCTCGCCGTGTACGACCGCCACTATCGAGGCGGGTATTCGGCCTGCTTCGACCGCTACGGTCCGCCCACGCCGCAGGACCTGTGGTGGGTCCAATCCGAGAAGGCGGTGACGGTGATCGAGGTCGACCGTTCCCTGGCCGGCATGCTCGTCCTCGGTCGCAGCGGCAGACGCCTGCTCGTCGAGGAGATCCTTCTGGACCGGCTCCCCGACGACACGGAGGGCCTCCTGCGGCAGATCCACGACTGGCTGACCCGCCGCTTCCAGGAGGAACGCCAGGAGACGCTCGCCCTGCGCTGCGACGAGACCAATGCCCCGGCGCTGACCCTCGTTCGCACCTTCGGCTTCACCTTTGCCGACGCCCTGCTCGTCGCCGCGCTGGGCGGCGCGGCGGAGGGGGGGGAGTCGGAGATGACGCCGCCCGCCGGCTATCAGGTCCGGCGCGCCACCCCCGCCGACGCGCGCCAGATCGGCGCGCTGTACAAAGAGGTGATGGGCGAGGCGCTCGGCGCCGCCGACCTGGAGCGGCTGTGGCGGACTCCCGGAACGCGGGTGCTGCTCGCGGAGCGCGAGCGCTTCCCCGTGGCGTTCCTCCTCGCGCAGGTGCGCGAAGGGACCGGCCGGTGGATCGTGGGCGTGCGCGAAGCGCACCGCCGTCGCGGACTGGGTCGGGCCCTGGCGCACGCCGCCTGGCGGTTCTTCCAGACCAAGCGCGCGCACGCCATCACCACGTACTGGGGCACCCGCGTGGCGACCGCGGCGTTCATCCACGCCCTGGGGTGTCGGATCGAGCGCGCCTACCTCTACTTCGAGCGGCCGCTCTGAGGCCGCGGTCCTCCGATCACCCGGCTTGGACGGGGTTATGTTGACGGCTCCGCAGAGGCGTCAGTATAATGGCAGAAGGTTTGCGACGCGATGACCGGAAGCAGTAGGCTGGCGCTCGGGCGGCAGAGAGCCGGGGATCGGGTGGAACGACCGGCACCAGGAGCCAGCCGAACTCGTCCGGGAGCTGCGGGTCCGACGCGGATCGCTCGCCAGGGCTCGCCGTCCTCACACGATACGTGAGTCGAGCCGGACAGCGCAGGGGGCTGTAGCTCAGCGGGAGAGCGCCCGCTTGGCGTGCGGGAGGTCGAGGGTTCAATTCCCTCCAGCTCCACCAGATCGCTGTCAACATGGGTGGTACCGCGGAGCCGTCTTCGTCCCATCGACGAGGGCGGCTGTTGTGTTCCGACGGCACGTGATCAGGGCAGGCCAGGAGCCGAGGAGGATGGAGATGACGGGGGCGGCGTCGATCTGGTTCAATGGAACGCTGGTGCGGGCGGAGGAAGCGCGGGTGCCCGTCACCGCGCACGCCCTGCACTACGGGAGCAGTGTCTTCGAAGGGATCCGCGCCTACGCCACGCCGCAGGGCCCGGCGATCTTCTGCCTGCCGCAGCACCTGCGCCGGCTCCTCGACTCCTGCCGGATCATGCGCCTGGTGCTGCCGTACACCCAGGAGCAGCTCGCCGAGGCGATCGTCGCCACGATCCAGGCCAATGGCCACGAGAGCTGCTACATCCGGCCGATCGTCTTCCGCGGGCCGGGCACCTTCGGGCTGGACCCCCGCCCGGCTTCCGTGGAGGTGGCGATCATCACCTTCCCCTGGGGGCGGTACCTGGGCGCGGATGCGGTGGAGCAGGGCGTGGACGTGATGGTCAGCTCGTGGCGCCGCGCCGCGCCCGACACCGCCGCGCCGATGGCGAAGATCGGCGGCCAGTACGTGACGAGCCAGTTCATCGCCATGGAGGCCGCCGATCATGGCTTCACGGAGGGCATCGCCCTCGACGCCCAGGGGTTCGTCAGCGAGGGCAGCGGAGAGAACATCTTCGTCGTCCGCGACGGGACGGTCTTCACGCCGCCCCTCGCCGCCGGGGTGCTGCCGGGCGTGACGCGCAACGTGGTCCTCACGCTCCTGCGGGACCTGGACCTGCCGGTGCGCGAGGAGCCCATGCTGCGCGAGATGCTCTACACGGCCGATGAAGTGTTCTTCACGGGCACCGCCGCGGAGATCACGCCGATCCGCTCCGTGGACCGGATCACCGTCGGTTCCGGTCGGCGCGGGCCGATCACCGCGCGGGTCGCCGAGCAGTTCTTCGGGATCACGAGCGGCGCTCTGCCCGACCGCCACGGGTGGCTCACCTTCGTGCGGGCGGCCCGGGCGGCGTCATCGGCCGAGGCTGCCGGTGGTCGAACGGCGGAAGTCGCCGCGGAGGGGCCGCCGGCCGCGGCGCCGCGGCGAGCGGACCGCGGCCGGTAGGCTGAGGTCAGGGCCGAGAGGCGGACGATGAAGCAGCGCTACGATCCAGGAAGCATCGAGGCGAAGTGGCAGGCGCGCTGGGAGGCGGATGGCCTGTATCGGGCGCGTGATTTCGATCCGCGGCCGAAGTGGTACTTCCTGACGATGTATCCCTATCCCTCCGGCGACCTGCACATCGGCCACTGGTACGCCATGGCGCCCTCTGACGCCGCGGCGCGCTTCAAGCGGATGCAGGGCTACAACGTGATGTTCCCGATCGGCTTCGATGCGTTCGGGCTGCCCGCGGAGAACGCCGCGATCCAGCATGGCATCCACCCCTACACCTGGACGATGCAGAACATCGAGCGCATGCGCCGGCAGCTGCGCTCGATGGGGGCGATGTGGGATTGGAGCCGCGAGATCGTCACCTGCGACCCGGCGTACTACAAGTGGAATCAGTGGTTCTTCCTGAAGATGTACGAACGCGGCCTGGCCTATCGCGCCCTGGCTCCCGTGGACTGGTGCCCGCGGGACAACACCACGCTGGCGCGCGAGCAGGTTGTCGGCGAGGAGCGGGTCTGCGAGCGCTGCGGCACGCCCGTGGTGAAGAAGAACCTGGAGCAGTGGTTCCTGCGGATCACGGCCTACGCCGAGGAGTTGCTGGATTTCTCCGGCATCGAGTGGCCGGAGCGGGTGCGCACCCTGCAGGAGAACTGGATCGGACGCAGCCGCGGCGTGGAGTTCACGCTGCCGGTCGCCGATCATCCCGGCGTCTCCTTCCGCGTCTTCACGACGCGTCCCGACACGGTCTACGGCATGACCTTCGCCGTGCTGGCCCCGGAGCACCCCCTGGTCGACCGCCTCACCGCGCCCGACCGGCGCGCCGAGGTGGAGGCCTACAAGTTCAAGGCCGCGCGCGAATCTGACATCGAGCGGATGTCTACGGAGAAGGAGCGCGACGGCGTCTTCATCGGCGCCTACGCGCTGAATCCGATGAACGGAGCGCGTGTGCCGATCTTCATCGCCGACTATGTCCTGCTGACGTACGGCACCGGCGCGATCCAGGGCGTTCCGGCGCACGACGCGCGGGACTTCGCCTTCGCCAAGAAATACGGCCTGCCGATCCCGGTGGTCGTGGCGCCGCCGGGCTGGAACGGTCAGCCCCTGCCGGAAGCCTACCTGGGCGAGGGCACGATGGTCAACTCGGGACCGTTCGACGGGATGCCATCGACCCAGGGCTGGGACGCGATCGCGGAGGAGATGGAGCGCCGGGGGATCGGGGAGCGCAAGGTCAACTACCGCCTCCACGACTGGTTGATCAGCCGCCAGCGCTACTGGGGCACGCCGATCCCGATCATCTACTGCGGCCGCTGCGGGACGGTGCCGGTCCCCGAGCGCGACCTGCCGGTGCTCCTGCCGATGGACGCGGCGTTCGCGCCCACCGGGGAGTCGCCGCTGCGCCAGCACGAGGGGTTCCGCAAGGTCGTCTGCCCGCGCTGCGGCGGGGCGGCCGAGCGGGAGACGGATACCATGGATACGTTCGTCGACTCCTCCTGGTACCAGTACCGCTACGTCAGCCCGGACGAGACGGACCGGCCCTTCGATCCGGTGCGCGGGGCCTACTGGCTGCCCGTGGACCAGTACACCGGCGGCGTCGAGCACGCCGTGATGCACCTGCTGTACACGCGCTTCTGGACGAAGGTGATGCGCGACCTGGGGCTGGTGTCGTTCAGCGAGCCGATGCTCCGCCTGTTCAACCAGGGCGTGATCCTGGGCGAAGACGGCGAGAAGATGAGCAAGTCGCGCGGCAACGTGGTCAACCCCGACGACTACGTCTCCACGATGGGTGCGGATGTCGTGCGGACCTACCTGATGTTCATCGGTCCGTGGGAGGGCGGCGGGCCCTGGAACAGCCGGGGGATCGAGGGCGCGCAGCGCTTCCTGCAGCGGGTATGGACGCTGGTTGCCGGGGACGGCGGACGCCGTGAGGCGAGCGCCCACCGCGGAACGTCGGCCGGGCAGTCCGGGGTTTCCCCCAACGGGGCGCGCGAGCTGCGGCACTGGACGCACCGCACGATCCGGAAGGTCACCGAGGACCTGCAGGCCTTTCACTTCAATACCGCCATCGCGGCGCTGATGGAGTTCGTGAACTACCTGACGAGGGCGCGAGAGGCCGCCGCCGGCAGCGCCGCCTGGCGGGAGGCCATCCGCACCCTGCTCTTGCTGCTGGCGCCGATCGCCCCGCACATCACGGAGGAGCTGTGGGCGCTGCTGGGCGAGCCCTACAGCATTCACCAGCAGTCCTGGCCGGTCTACGATCCGGCCCTGGCGCAGGCCGAACTGATCACCCTGGTGCTGCAGGTGGATGGGAAGGTGCGGGACCGTATCACTGTCGCCGCCGGGCTGAGCGAGAGCGAGGCCCGCGCCCTCGCCCTGCAGAACGAGCGGGTCCGGAAGTTCGTGGAAGGCAAGCCGGTGGCCGATGTCGTCGTCGTGCCCGACCGGCTGGTCAACGTCGTGACAGGCTGACGCCGGCCGGGACCGCCGGAGACGGGGGGAGCGAGGGGCCCCGCTCCCTGTGGCCTTCGCCCAGGGCATGGCCCACGGGCCCGACCCACATCAACTTCCCTCTGTGCGGCATCGAGGTGCTCGATAGCCCTCAGCGGTCCTGGCCCCGCGGCCAGGACGACGAACGCCGATCGGCCAGCCCGGCGCGGGCGGCGTTCACCGCCTCCGGCTCGCTGCGGTAGACCGCGAAGATCTCGTGCAGGCCGGTAATCGTGAAGATCTTCTCGATCTGCGGCTGGTTGTAGACCAGAGCCACTGTTCCGCCGGCGTCGCGAGCCTGTTTCAGCGCCGAGGTGAGCACGGAGAGCGCGGTGCTGTCCAGGTAGGTCGTATGGAGCAGGTTCACGACGAGATGCGACCGGCCGCTGGCCAGGACCTCCTGGATGGCGGAGCGCAGCCTGGGCGAGGTGGAGATGTCGAGCTCGCCCCGCACGTCCAGGATCTCGACGTCGGGCTCGGAGCGGCGGTGCAGCTGCACTTCCACGGCGACGTCCCCCCCCGGTTCTGCGCATCGACGGCGATGCGCCAGCTGGTGCCAGCGGCAACGTGAGGCGTGACACGCGGGCGCGCGCAATGGGATTCGCTGCCACGCCGGTCTGACCCCTCCTCCTGCCCGCGCGCGGCGACCGCGCACCGAGGTCCGAACGCATCTTCCCGCACCCGGGTCATTCATCGGCGACGGCCGACTGACGTACCCTCGGATCTGTCGTGAGCGAAGCCAGCGGGGAGGGGGAGGCGTCGCCCGTGCGGTGGTCCCGCGCCGAGCAGTGGCTCGTCCTCGTGGCGTCCGCTGTGGTGCTGGTTGGGGCCGGCGCGCTCATCGCCGCGCGGCGGCCTGCCCCGAGCATCCGGATCTTCGAGGCGCCGCCCGCCCGGGACCTCGTTGTGCAGGTGGACGGCGCCGTGGTCCGGCCGGGGGTGTACCGTCTGCCGACCGGCGCGCGTGCCGCCGACGCGCTCGCTGCGGCCGGCGGCGCCGCCGCAGACGCCGACCTGAGCGGGGTGAACCAGGCTCGGCTCCTGCATGACGGCGAGCGGCTCAGCGTGCCGCTCCGTCGCGCTGCCGGCGAGGCGCCGGGGGCGGTCGAGCCGTCCGGCCAGGTCGATCTCAACAGCGCGGATGCGGATCTCCTCGACCGCCTGCCCGGCATCGGCCCGGTCCTGGCGCGGCGCATCGTCGCCTACCGCGATCGTGCGGGGCCGTTCCACCGGGTGGACGACCTGCTGCAGGTGGAGGGGATCGGTCCGCGCCTGCTCGAGCGCCTGCGGCCGCGCGTTGTGGTACGATGACGATGTTTTTGAGCGGAACCTTCGCACCCGAGCCCGCGTAAGATGAACGGTGAGCGTTCGGGTGCTGGCTGGAGCGCGCGTGATTCGAGCCAACCAGCCCCACGAGATCGAGGCGCTCGAACGCCTCCTTGAGCGGTACGGGCGCCGGATCTACCAGCTGGCCTACCGCATGGCGGGGAACGAGGCCGATGCCAAGGACCTCACGCAGGAGGCGTTCATCCGTGTCTATCGGGCGTTCCGGCGCATCGATCCGCAGGCGAACCTCGACAGCTGGCTGTACCGCATCGTCACGAACCTCTACATCGACATGCTGCGGCGTCGGCCGAAGGTCCGCCTGGAGTCGCTCGACGCGCCGATGGTCACCGCCCGGGGCGACGAGATGGCGCGGGAGGTGCCGGACGAGCGCGCCGACCCCGTGGCGGCGGTGCTCGACGCGCAGCTCGACGCCGAGATCCAGCGGGCTCTGGGCGCGCTGTCCGCGGAGCTGCGCATGGTGATCGTGCTGAGCGACATCGAAGGACAGTCCTACGAGGAAATCAGCCAGGCGCTGGGAATCCCGGTGGGCACCGTGAAATCCCGCCTGCACCGCGCGCGGCGGATGCTCCAGATGCGCCTGCGCCACCTCCGGCCGCGACAGGGAGGGAGGGGCGAGGCATGATCCACGCCCGTGCCAGCCGACACCTCTCCGCGTATCTGGACGGCGAGCTCGAGCCGGCGGAGCGCCGGGCGGTCGAAGCCCACCTCGCCGTCTGCGCGGCGTGCCGGCGGGAGCTGGACGAGCTGGCGCAGGTGAAGCGCCTGCTCGGCCGGCTCCCCGAGGTCGAGCCTCCAGCCGCGCTGTGGGCCTCCGTGCGGGCCCGCGCCGTCGCGGCGACGCATCCGGCCGCTCCCCTCCTGGAGACGCTGCGCGCGGCGTTCCGCCGGCCGGCCGCCGCGGCGGTGGCGGCGATGGTCGTCGTCATCCTGGTCGTTGCGCCGCTGGTCAAGGGCCGCTGGGACCGCCTGCAGGCCGCCGCCGTGGGCGTCGATCTCTACGTGCGCGAGCACGCGCTAGTGGCGGCCACCGATCCCTTCGTCGACCGCGCCTACCTTGGGCTGCTCGTCGGCGACGCCAACGTCGCGCTGGCCGGCGCCCGACGGCTTCCCGGGGAGAGTCCATGATCCCCCGCCTGATCCTCGGCGCCGCGCTGCTGGCGGTGCTGGCTGTCCCGGGCCGGGCGCAGCTGGCCGAGCGCCCGCTGCCCACGCCTGCCCGGATCCTGGCGACGATGCTCGCCGCGCCAGCGCTCATCGACTACGAGGGGACGAAGGTCATCTCGACGGTGCGCGGCGAGCGTGCCGAGACCGTCACGATCCTCGAAGCCTCCAAGCGGCTGGGGGGCCTGCGCCTGGAGTTCCTCTCCCCGGAGTCGGTCAGCGGGCGGTTGATCGTGGATGACGGCGTCACCGCCTGGCAGTACGAGCCCGCGCTCCACCTCGTGGTGCGCGGCCCCTCCTTCGTCCAGGGCGCGGCCCGTGCGGAGCGGGCGGCGGAGATCGCCTCCCGGTACCGCGCGCGGGTCCTGGGCCGGGAGGCCGTGATCGGCCGGACCACCGTGGTCCTCGACCTGGTCCCCGCTGATGAGGGCGTGCGGCGGCTGTGGATCGACGAGGCCAGCGGCGTCGTCCTGCGCACCGAGGAGCGCGACGCGCGCGGCGAGATCCTCTACGTCAGCTACTTCAGCCGCATCAGCTACAGCCTGAACCTGCCTTTGGCGCTCTTCCGCTTCCGCCCGCCGGCCGGCGCGAAGCGGGTCGACTTCTTCCTCTCCGGCCCGGCCGCGCGGTCGCTGGAGGCGCTGCGGGCGCAGACCGGCGGCAGCCGGATGCTGCGGCCGCGGCTGCTGGACCGCTTCGCCTTCCGCGAGGGACGCCGCGTGCAGCACGGCGCGTTCAGCGCGGTGGCCGCCACCTACACCGATGGCGCGAGCGTGGTGACCGTCTTTCAGACGCCGACCGCGCGCATGGCGTTCCCCGCCGTGGGCCGGCTGGTGTCCACCGCCGCCGGCCCCGCGCGGTTCCTCGACGTCGGGTACTTCCGACTGCTGGTCTGGCAGGCCGGGGAGGTGACCCTGGCCGTCATCGGCAACGTGCCGCCGGCGGTGTTGATGCGCATCGCCGAGGCGCTTCGCACCAACCCCTGAGCGGGGCAGGGTTCCCCCGCCGGCTCCAGAACTCCTAAGCCCTGCCATGGACCTGGCCGAACTGCAACGCATCATCGTCGCCACGTACGGCGAGCGGGACCGCGCCCGCGGTCGGGACGCGACGTTCCGCTGGCTGGCGGAGGAGGTCGGCGAGCTGGCCCGCGCTGTCCGCACGGGCGATCCCCGGGCCCTGCGCGAGGAGTTCTCCGACGTCCTGGCCTGGACGGTGAGCCTGGCTGCCCTCTGCGGTATCGACGCCGCCGACGCCGCCGCGCGCTACGCGCGGGGCTGCCCGAAGTGCGGGTCGCTCCCCTGCCGCTGCCCCGGCGAGCCCCGACGGTGAGCACCGACCTGCACCACGAGGCGGTCGTCGTCGACCTGCACTGCGACACCATCCTGGCGGTGGCCTCCGGGAGCCGGGACATCGGCACACGCAGCGCGGACGGCCACATCGACCTGCCACGGCTGCGGGAGGGCGGCATCGACGTGCAGGTGTTCGCACTCTTCGTCCACCCCCGCTTCTCCGGGGAGGGCTATGCCAGGGTGCGCTTCCTCCTGGACGCCTTCGATCGGCTCGTCGCCGCGTATCCCGACCTCGTCCCGGTCACGACGGTGGAGGCGATGGAATGCGCGGTCGGCGCTGGCCGGATCGCCGTCGTCCTGGCCATCGAGAACGGCACGGCCATCGATGGCCGTCTCGAGCACCTGGAGCGCCTCTACGCGCGCGGCGTGCGCATGATGAGCCTGACCTGGAACGCCAGCAACGACCTGGCCGACGGCGCGGCGGAAGAGCGCTACGGGGGGCTGACCCCGCTGGGTCGGCGCGTTGTTGCCCGGATGCAGGACCTGGGGATGATCATCGATCTCTCCCATCTCTCCGAGCGGAGCTTCTGGGACGTGCTGGAGGCGACCGACGGACCCCTCATCGCCACGCACTCCAACGCCGCGGCGCTGACGCCGCACCGGCGCAACCTCTCCGACGCCCAGCTGCAGGCCCTGGCCGCGCGCGGGGGGGTGGTGGGAGTGAACTTCTACCCGGCCTTCACCGGCGGCGCCACCCTGGCCGCTGTTCTCGACCACATCGACCACCTGGTGGCCGTGATGGGGGAGGACCACGTCGCGCTGGGCTCGGATTTCGACGGCTTCGCGCAGACCGTGGCGGGGCTGGAAGACGCGGCGCGCCTGCCGCAGCTCACCGCGGGCCTGCTCCAGCGGGGATACCGATCGACCGCGATCCGCAAGATCCTTGGCGGGAACGCGCTGCAGCTGTTCAGGCGGGTCTGGGGCCGCTGAGGGCGAGGACCGCCTCGCGGATCAACGTCGCCGCCAGGACCGCGGTGCGCCCGGAGGGGTCGAAGGAGGGCGCGACCTCAACGATGTCGAGGCCCACGACGCGCAGCGCGCCCAATCGTCGAACGAACGATAGGACGTCTCGCGCCGCCAGCCCCTCCGGCTCGGGATTCCCGGTGCCCGGAGCTTCGGCCGGATCGACGGCGTCGATGTCGATCGTCACGTAGACCGGTCGGCTGGCCAGGAGCGCCCAGGCCGCGGGCGGCAGGGCGAGCTGTGGGCCGCAGTACGCGAACGCCCGCGCCAGCGCGAACTCCTCCCGGGTACCGGCGCGGATCCCCGCCGCCACGACGGCCTCCGCGCCCACCATCTCCACGATGCGCTTCATCACCGTGGCGTGGGAGAACATCTGGCCCTCATAGGCGTCGCGCAGATCGGTGTGCGCGTCGAGCTGGAGCACGGCGAGGTCGCGGTGGATCCCGCGCACGGCCCGCACCGCGCCCACCGTGATGGTGTGCTCTCCGCCCAGGAGCAGGGGAATCGAGTCCCCGGCGATCGCGCCCACCCCGGCCGCGACCGCCGCCACCGCGTCTTCCGGCTCCAGGCCGGCCAGGTCGAGATCGCCCGCGTCCCCCAGGGCAGCCTCCGCGAGATCGGCGCGCAGCACCGGGCTGTAGGTCTCGATGCTCTGCGAGGCCCAGCGGATCGCCGCCGGTCCGTGCGCGCTCCCGCGGCGGAAGGTGCTCGTCCGGTCGTACGGGGCACCGATGATCGTCGCCGCCGCGTGGCGGGCGCCCGCGCCCAGGAACATCAGGGGACGGGAGGGATCGCGAACGCCGCCTGGTGCACGGCGGGGGTGTAGTAGCGCAGCCCCGGCAGCGCCAGCGCGCGGGGCGCGGGCGGGGGGGCATCCAATGTGGCGAGCGTGAACGTCCAGAGCGTGCCGGGATAGGCCGGGATGGCCGCCCAATACGGGGCGACGAAGGGGAAGACCGACCGCAGGTGGCGGGCGACCATCGCCACGAGCTCGCGCTGGTACAAGAGCGATCCGCTCTGCGCGGCGATCACCCCGTGCGGGCTGAGGACGCGGCGGCAGAGGCGGTAAAACTCCTCCGAGAAGAGCGCCACGCCCGGGCCCTTCGGATCGGTCGAGTCGACGAGGACCACATCGAAGCGCTCGGCGGTGTGGCGCACGAAGGCGATGCCGTCGTCGATGAGCAGGCGCGTGCGCCGGTCCTCGAACGCCGCGCCGGCGATGGCGGGGAGGAAGGCCCGGCTGACCTCCACGACGTCGCGGTCGATCTCGACCATCGTGGCCTGCTCCACCGGGTGCTTGAGGACCTCCTCCAGGGTCCCGCCGTCGCCCCCGCCGATGATCAGCACCTGCCGCGGCGCGGGATGGATCGCCATCGGCACGTGCGCCAGCATCTCGTGGTAGACGTGCTCGTCGCGTTCGGTGGTCTGCACGGCGTCGTCCAGGACCAGCATGCGGCCGTACAACGGCGAGGTGACCACCTGCACACGCTGGTAGGGGGAGGGGCGGTCGTAGAGGATGTCCTCGACCGGCAGGGCCTGGCCGTAGCCGTCGCCGACGACGTCCACGATCCACTGCGTCACAGGCCGTCCACCTCGGGCCAGAAGACCACGGCGGCCACGGCGCAGCCGATCCGCTCGACGATGTGTTCCTTCGCCGCGACGCGCACCTCGGCCAGGGGCAGCCCGCGCAACGCCATCGCCTCCTCCACCATCCCGCGCACGATCGCCTCCGCGTCCTTCGCCGTGCCGCGGTGGCTGAACTCCATGATCACCCCGTAGTCGTCCCGGGACACGCCCACGCCGACCGTGGCGGCGATGCGCTCGCCAGGGATGTGGCTGGCGATGCGGGCGTAGACGGCGGGCGTGAGGGTGCCCGGGAGAAAGCGCGGCACGGGTACGAAGACGGTACCGCTGGGCAGGATGCTGGTGACCCGCAGGAAGTTCAGGTTAGCGATGCCCGCGTCGAGGAGGGCCCGGTCGAAGGCCGTCAGCTCCGTGCGGCCCTCGCCGCTGCCGGCCACCACGGAGACTGCCTTCGGACGCTGCCACATGCCGTCTTGATATTAGCCCGCGCCATGCGCCGCTCCTGCCCTCGATCCTCTGTCCCTCCGGCGGCGTCTGCTCCCTCGACAGGGGCGGGCATCCGGCTAGTATATGGGTGTGCACCGCCGTCTCCTCGCCGTGGCGAGCGTCCTGCTGTTCGCCCTGCCCGCGCCTCCCTCGCGCGGGGCGCCGGTGGCTGCGCTACCGGTGCCCGTGGGCTACGTCGCCGCGAGCGGCGCCGACTTCGCGGCGATGCGGCGCAGCGGCGCGCGCGCCGTGCGGCTGGTGGCGGACTGGTCGGTGATCGAGGCCGACCCCGGCGTCTTCCAGTGGACCGAGCTCGATCGGGCGGTGGCCGCCGCGGCGCGCGTCGGGCTGACCGTGACGCTCGTCCTGGCCTTCACCCCGCGCTGGGCCTCCCTGGCCAGCGGCGCCGAGCTGGACGATCCTGCGATCTGGTCCCGGCAACCACCCCGTCCGGCCCACCTCGCCGACTGGCAGCGCTTCGTGGAGGCGGCGGCGCAGCGGTACCGGGGGCGGGTGCGAGAGTGGCAGGTCTGGACGGTGCTCACGCTTCCGATCTGGCGGGGCACGGCGCGGGAATACTTCGCGCTGGTCGCCGCGGCCCGCACGGCGACAAAGGCGGTGGACCCGCAGAATCGCATCATCCTGGCCACGCCGGCGGGCGCGGACCTCATCGCCGTGCGCCGGGCCGTGCGCGAGATCCCCGATGCGTTCGACGCCGTCTCGCTGAGTCCGAAGCACCTGGCCCCCGAGGCGTTGCTCCGCCCCCTGGGCACTCTGCGCGACCGGGTCCTGGACGGCCGCCGCAAGGGCCTGCGCCTCGAGTGGGACCCCCGCGCCGCGGGCGGCCGCGCCGCCTGGGGGGTTCACATCGCCAAAGTCCTCACGGTGGCCGCCGCCTTCGGTGTCGAGCGGGTCGATCTGGTCGCCGATCCGTCGATCGCGTCCCCCGTCCTGGAGGCCGTGGCGGCGGCGACCGGGGGAGCGCCGTTCGCCGGCTACCTATCGCAAGGTCGCGCGCTGGCGTTCGTCTTCGGCCGGACGGCGCCCTCGGCGATCGTCTGGAGCGCGGAGGGAGAGGCGACGATCGCCTTCGACGGGGAGGGGCTGTCCGTGTCCACGCTCGCTGGAGCCCCGGTCGCGGCGACCGGTTCCGGGGGACGGACCGCGGTGACGGTCGGCGCCGAGCCGGTGATCGTCAAAGGCCTGCCGGCCGCCGTGGCGGAAGCCGCGGAGGCGGCCCTGGCCGCCGATCCCGCGCCGGTCTTCCCCCCCGCCCGCGACTACAGCCGGGCCGCGGCCGTGACCGCGCGCCTGGGACGGGTGAACGTGGAGGAGGGCCTGTACAACATGCCGTTCCGCGCCCGGGCGGGGGCCGTGGAACCGGTCCAGGTGGCGGGCGCGGAGGCGGTGCGCACTAACGCCGCCAAGGAGATCGTCTACGTCTACTTCGACATCGACGACAGTTTCATCTACTACGTCGATGGGCGCTACGCCGTCGAGATCACCGTCGAGGTCCTGGGCGCCTCGGCGCCCGACCAGGTCGGGTTCAACATCTTCTACGATTCGATGACCGACCTGCGCTTCACCCGCCGCCAGATCGTCGAGGCGAAGGAGGGCTGGGTGACCTACAGCATCCGCCTCCTCGACGCGGCGTTCGCCAACACCTGGGGGTGGGACTTCGCGATCAACGCCGCGGGCAACCGCGCCGAGGACCTCACCGTCCGCACCGTGACCGTGCGCAAGCTCCCCCGCTAGACGGCCGCCGCGGAGCAGGGAGGGCTGTTCCCGGGCCGAATCTCCACCGCAACACATCCGGCCCTGCCCGCGCCTCCCGCGCCGGCGGGGCTCCCATCGCGGGAGGGGAGAGCGATGAGGACCTTCGGCACGGTGCTGCTGGTGGCGCTCCTCGCCGTCGGCCTCGCACCGGCGGCGGCGCAGCAGGCGATCCCCCCGGCGGTCAAGGTGGGGGCGCTGTTTGACACCACCGGTCCGACCTCGGACGTCGGCGTCGACTACCACAAGGGCGTGCTCGACCACGTCCGGTACATCAACGAGGTGGAGGGCGGCATCCGCGGCCGGGTGAAGATCGATCTGGTCTGGTCCGACTACGGCTACCGCATCCCCGACGCCCTGTCCCTGTATCGGAAATACCGCGACGTCGATCGCGTGAACGCGATCGTCGGCTGGGGCACCGGCGATACCGAAGCCCTCAAGGACCAGGTCAGCGAGGACCAGATCCCGTTCATCTCTGCCTCCTACTCCTCGCACCTCAATGATCCGGCAAAGACCCCCTACAACTTCTATCCGGTGAGCAGCTACTCGGACCAGCTGCGCGCCGTGCTGAAGTTCGCCCGGGAGCTGGCCGACGCCGAGCGCATCAGCCGCCCGAAGTTCGTCTTCATCTACCCCGACCATCCCTACGGCCGGGCGCCGATCCCGGCGGGCAAGGCATACGCCCAGGAGCTGGGCTTCGAGGTCGGCCCGGATCAGATCGTCGCCCTCACGGCCCTGGAGGCCCGCTCCCAGGTCGCCGCCGTGCGGAGCTTCGGCGCGCACTTCGCCTGGATCGGCGGTACGACGAACTCCGCCTCCGTCATCGTCCGCGACGCGAAGGCCGCCGGTCTCAGCACCCGCTTCTTCGTCAACGTCTGGGGCTTCGACGAGAGCATGATCAAGCTCATCGGCGCGAACGCCGACGGCGTCTACGGCAGCACGCCGCACACCTACTTCGGCGAACCGGCGGCGGGGACGGCCAGGATGATGAACGCCTACAGCCGCTTCCGCGGGGCCGTGCCGTCGTTCCAGTGGGGGACCACCCAGACCCCGGCCATCGCCTCCTACGTGCGGGGCTGGCTGAACGTGATGCTGCTCCGCAAGGGGCTGGAGATCATCGTCGACAACTGGGCGACGTACTCCCGCCTCGGGGGGTTCAGCGGCCCCTCCGTGCGCTCCGCCCTGGAGACCCTCAAAGAGTGGAACCCCGAAGGGCTGGCGCCGGCGATCACCCTGACCCGCACGGACCACCGCCCCTCCACGACCACGCGGATCATGCAGATCAAGGGCGGGCGGATCACGCTCGTCAAGCTGATGACCATCGAGCGGCGAAGGGATTGGTTGGGGTTCTGACGACATCCGAGGGGGGAGGCGCGGCTTCCCCCCTCATCACCTGCAACAACATCGAGGTCGTGTACTGGGGCACGATCCTCGTGCTGAAAGGGGTGTCCCTGACCATCCCCGCCGGCCGGATCACCGCCCTGATCGGGGCGAACGGCGCGGGGAAGACGACGACGCTGAAGGCGATCACCGGTCTGCTGCGCCTGGAGCGCGGGGAGGTGACCCGCGGCAGCATCGTCTTCGAAGGGCGCCACATCGAGAACCGCCTGCCGGAGGAGACCGCGCGCATGGGCATCGTCCTGGTGCGCGAGGGGCGTCGGCTCTTCGAGGAGCTCACCGCCGAAGAGAACCTGCTGGTCGGCGCCGCGCTGGGCCGGGCGCGCCGGGGCGAGCGCGGCAGGGGCGTCCGGCTCG